>CAZIWA010000094.1:0-21969 GCA_964542875.1 uncultured Phycisphaeraceae bacterium | reverse complement strand
TTGACGATGTTCACGCGGGAGAACTTCCGGTACTACGCGACGCTCAAAGCGATGGGCACGCAGGACTGGGTGCTGATTTCGATTTTGTTTTTGCAGGGGGCCACTGCGGGGGTGGTGGGGTTTGGCCTGGGGACCGGGGTGGCGAGCATCATGGGATATTTCGGCAATGAGAACGGGATTCCGTTTTTGCTGGTGTGGTGGTCGCCGGTGTTCAGCGCGTGCTGCATGCTGCTGGTGTGCGGAGTGTCTGCGGGGCTGAATATCCGGCCCGTGCTGAGGCTGAGCCCGACGGCGGTGATGGGGGGGTAGGCCACCCTGGGATGGAGTGGAGTCGCGTGTCGTGGGTCCGGTGTCCCGCGTCGAAGAGCAGAGTTGATGAGTGGAGTTTGGGCTTCCGGTTTAATAGAAGACGAGGCCGTCTGGGCGTTTGTCCTGGCCGCGCCAGAAGTTGTTGCGGATGGTGAAGTCCGGGCCGTAGGCGTGGTAGACGGTTTTGGCGTAGTCCCAACCGGTTTCGGCGTGGCCGTCGCCGAAGAGGTAGTTGGTGGTTTCGTTGGTGTGGCGGACGTATTTGAGCCGGGGTTCCCAGAGGGACCCGGTGAAGATGCCGCCTGTCATTTCGATGGCGGCGCTGGTGGAGGCGTAGGACTCGTAGGCGGAGCCGGAGAACCAGGTATCACCATCGGAAAGGAGCCAGGCTTTGGCGGGGTTCATGGCGTCGCGTTTGGGTGTTTCGTACCAGAAGCGCCGGCCGGTGGCGGCGTCTGCGCCCATGCTGTAGCCGGTGAAGGAGGCATTCATGGCGTAGTCGGCGTCATAGGCGGCGAGGCAGTTGGAAGTGATTCCGTAAGTGGAGCGGGCAACGCCGCGGGTGGCCGGGCAGGTATAGGGAGAGGCGATGCCGGGGGAGGTCATTTCGTAGCCGATGAAGGTGCGTTTGCGTTTGACGTAGTCCCAGAGTTGGGAGTTGCCGAGGTAGGGATCGACGGCTTTGTACCAGCGTTCGACGAGGGGGGCGTTGTTTCCGCCGTAGTAGGGGGCGGGGGCCATGCAGGCAATGGGGTTGTAGTGTTTGTTGTCGGATTGGTAGCTGCCTGCGGCGAGGCCCTGCTGGCGAAGGTTGGAGGCACAGATAACGGTCCAGGCGTTTTCACGGGTTTTGGAGAGCGCGGGGAGGAGCATGGAGACGAGCACGCCGATGATGGCGATGACGACCAGAAGCTCAACAAGCGTGAAGGCGTGGTATCGCGTGTGACGTGGCATGGGGGCTTTCCGGGTGAGCGAAGCGAAATGAATGCAATAGCGATCGACTCATCATAATGAGGGGTTTGGCGATTGAAAATGGGAAATGAGGAGGCGGGCGGAATTACGAATTGGGACCGTTCAATAATCCTACAGACTTGGATCAGGAGGTGGGATTCATCCGTCGATGCCGATCATGAGTGTAAGTTTCCACGTGTTTTGAGGGTCCAGCGGGATACTGGGCAAGCCGACGAGTGGCACGGAGATTATTCAAAGGCCCCAATCCGAATCAGTAGTAGACGACGCCGTCGGGGCGCTGGTCCTGGCCGCGCCAGAAGTTGTTGCGGATGGTGAAGTCAGGCCCGTAGGCGTAATAGGTGGTTTGGGCCCAGGTCCAGCCGGTCTGGGCGTGGCCGTCAGCGAAGAGGTAGTTGGCGGTTCGGTTGGTATGGCGGACGTAGTTCATCCGATAGTCGGGAAGGGTGGTGTAGATGGCGCCGGTGGTTTCGTAATAGGAGCCGGTGGCGGCGTAGGAGAGGTAGGAGGAACCGTCGCCGGCGTTGCCGTCGGTCATGAGGAACGCGGCGGAGGGGTTGGCGGCGTTGCGCTTGGGGGTTTCAAACCAGAAACGCTTGCCGGTGGAGGCTTGATAGCCGGAGCTGTAGCCGGTGAAGCAGGCGTTAAGTGCGTAATCGGCGTTCATGCCGCCGAAGCAATCGGTGGGGTCTGCGAGGGTGGTTTGAATTTTGCCACGGGTGGCGGGGCAGGCGTAGACGGAAGCAATGCCGGGGGAAGCAATCTGGCCCGACAAGATGGTGCGCTTGCGCTTGGCGTAGGTGTACATCTGGGCTTCGCCCAGATAGATGTCCAAGGTTTTGTACCACATCTCGGCGAGGGCGACGGGGATGGGATTCGCCGCAGTGGCGGGGAACATGACGGCGATGGGGAAGAACTGCTTGTTGTTCTGCTGGTAGGCGGCAGCGGCGACGCCGAGCTGGCGCATGTTGGAGGCGCAGATGATCGTCCAGGAGTTTTCACGGGCCTTGCTGATGGCCGGCAGAAGGACGGCGACCAGGGCGCCAATGATGGCAATGACGATGAGGAGTTCAACGAGCGTGAAGCCAGAGCGAAGAAAAGATCGGTGCATTTGTGCGACCTTTTGGCGCGGGGTGAAAACCATCAAAACAAAAAATGGTCGGGAACCGAATCATCCTATTGGGCTTCCATTAAACCAGAATGAGCGAAAAAACCAATGGATTTTTGGGGTAGGGGCTCAGATGAGGATGGCCGTTTTTGAGCGCTGAGGAGAAAGAGTGAAAACCGGGAGAGGATTTTTTACCGCGAAGGCGCGAAGACGCGAAGGGAAGAGGCGGAAAACGGGAGGGGGCAAATAAAGGTAAAGAAAGAAAACAAAAAGGGGCCGAATAATTGCGGTAAATCCTTGCGGGATTAAAGATAATACGATGCGATTGTCCTGGGTATGGGCGGGAATCAAGTGCGCCGGGCAAGGCCCAGAGGTGGGGCATGTGGGGGTGGTATACTTACCGGATGGGCCTCAGGTCAGGACGACCGAGGCGATGGTGACCCGTGTCAAGGATCTTCATGACTGTGAGCACAAGTGTACCGGGCCAGGTGCGGGCGGACGCGAAAGGGGCGCGTACGGGGCCGTCCGAAGTGACGGTTTATCCCGGGGCGGTGGCGTCAGGTGAAGTGAAATATGTGATGTCGGTGGTGCTGCCGATCTACAAATACAGCCATGGGATCGCCCAGACGTTTGGCGCAGTGAAGCAATATGCGCAGGCGCACGGGGATGTGGAATTCGTGTTTGTCAACGATGGCTCGCCTGATGACACTGCGGAAAAAGTGATCGCGCTGCTGGGCGAACCGGGCACGCCGACCAACATCCGGCTGGTGAGCTACAAGACCAACGGCGGCAAAGGACATGCGATCAAGACCGGCGTGTTTCACACGCATGGGGAGTCGATCATGTTCATGGACGGGGACCTGGCATATTCGCTGGACCACCTTGCACCGATGCGCAAACTGCTGGAGAGCCACGACGTGGTGATCGGCTCGCGCTCGCTGATCCGGGAAGAAGGCGGGAACAAGCGGTCGTTCCTCCGGTGGTTCATGGGCGAAGCGTTCAACCGGCTGATGTGGGTGGTGACGGGGATTCCTTATACGGACACGCAGGCCGGGGTGAAGGGGTTTAAACGCGAAGCTGCGTTTTTTATCTTCTCCCACCTGAGGCTCAAAGGCTTTGCGTTTGATGTGGAACTGATCTTCATCGCAAGGCGCAAGAAGTACACGATCGCCGAGATGCCAGCACATGTTTCGGATGACCATAACTCCAAGGGCTCATCCATGAACCTGCTGGTGGACCCGATCAAGATGTTCTGGGACCTGGCCCGGGTGCGGGCCAACGGGCTGCGCGGTCGCTATGACTAAGAAAGTGCTTTTAAGCTTTGATGTCGAGGAGTTCGACATACCTGTCGAGTTCGGCCAGGCCGTGCCCTTTGAGACGCAGATGAAGGTGGGCGCGGCAGGCACGGAAAAAGTGCTGGACCTGCTGGACCGGCACGGCGTGAAGGCGACGATGTTCACGACGGCAAGGTTTGCGGTGGAGCGGCCTGACCTGGCGCGCCGGATGGCCCAGCGGCATGAGATCGCATCGCACGCGTTTAACCATTCGACGTTTGAAGATGGGGATTTGCGAGCCAGCCGGGAGAAGCTGGAAGAGATCACGCAGACGCCGGTGGTGGGGTTTCGGCGGCCTCGGCTGGCGGAAACGGATCGGGGAAAAATCGCCGAGGCGGGGTACACGTACAACAGTTCGGAAAACCCGATCTGGCTGCCGGGCCGGTACAACAACTTGATGAAGCCCAGGCGGCCTTACAAGACGGGGAGCCTGCTGAATGTGCCGATCTCGGCGACGCCGATGATTCGGTTCCCGCTTTTCTGGCTGAGCTTCAAGGTGGTGCCTGTGCCGATCCTCAAGGCACTGACGGCGTGGACGCTCAAGTACGACGACGTGGTGAACCTGTTTTTTCACCCGTGGGAGTTTATGGATCTATCCCCTTACCCGGCGATCCCGGGGTACATCCGGCGGATCGATAACGACCGGATGCTGGAGCGGCTGGACGGGTTTGTCGGATGGCTTAAGGGCAAGGGGGAGTTTGTGACGTTTTCGGAGTGGATTGGGGAGCGAGGGAAGGGGCTGGGGTCTGGGGTCTAGGGGCTGGGTAGAGCAAGAAAGTCAATGGGGCATGGCGCGTTTGCGCAGCAGGGCACCCTTGACGATGAAGCCCATCCCCATGGCGGAGAAGATCAAGGCAACCGCCAGGTACTTCATATTGAAGGCGGGATCGGTGTTTGCTCCTTGACCTATGCAGACGCTTACGTAGATCACCGGGCACATATTGATCAGGTATCCCAGGCCATAAAAGATCAGGCCCAGGCGTAATGCGGCCTGGTCGGGAGCGGCGGGAGCGTTGTCGTGGTCAGGCATACGGAGCTGGTTTAGAGTTTTACTGCGCAGTTTTTGCAGAAGGTGGCGTCTTCGTCATTTAGGGTTTTGCAGGCCTGGCAGCGGATTTTGATGACTTCTTTGGTGGGCTGGGAGGTGGTTGGGGTGTTTGCGCGGTCGATGGCGTTTTCGAATTTCTGGACGACGGGGATTTCCTGAAGTATGTCGCTGGTCATTCCGCCTGCGGCTTTGTTCCAGGGTTTGAGGTCTTCGCGGGCCTGGTCGGGGTCGAGGATGACGCCGGAGCCGGCGAGGCCTTTGGCTGCGGTGCCGCGGATGAAGCCGCCGATGAAGAGGAGGATGAAGCCGACGAAAGCGGCACCGAAGGCGTTGGCGGCGGAGCGGCTTTCGCTGGCCATGTTGAAGCCTGGGCCGTTGCGCATGGACATGATGCCGAAGACGAAAGGGCAGAGGAAGAGGAGGAAGCCGATGACCATGAGGCCGCCGCCGAGGGTGTAGAGGAATTTGCGGTTATCGGAGATTGAGCTGTTTTCGGGCATTGGGTGTCCCTGGAAATGTCAAGATTATAGCAGTTGGGATTTTGTGGGGTAAATGAAATTTGCGAGCGGAAATGGGGAAGCGATGTGATGTGGTTTTTGTTGGCGCAGCGGGAAAGGGGGACCTGTCCCCGCGGAGGCGGATTGAGTTGATGGTTATTTGGTGGATTTGCGTTGCTGGTCTTTGGCTTTGCGTTCGGCTTCCTTGGCTGCCTTTTCAGCTTCCTTAGCTGCTTTTTCGGCCTCTTTGGCGGCTTTCTCGGCTTCCTTGCGGGCTTCTTCGTCCTGGGTTTTCTTTTGCTCCTGCCATTGTTGCTGGAGTTTCTGCAAGGCGATGAAGACGCGGTCCTTGGAAGCCGCCAAGTCTGCTTTGATTTCAGAGACGACGAGGTCGACGAACTGATCGGGGCTCATGCCGTACTTGCCGAGCATGGTGACAAATTGTTCCTGGGTGAGCCCGTTGCGGAAGTAGTACGCGGGGACGATTTCCGGGAGGCGGCTCTTGGCGTCCTTTAAACCAAACCGGCTCATGGAGCTGTTTTGCTTATCGGGCTTGAGATCTACGATGCGGATGACGGCGACCTGCATGCCTGCGCCGCTTTTGCCGACCTGAGCGGTGGGGCCGGACCACCGCTGGCCTTCGGTGACGCTGGAGGTGGAATAGCCTTTGACCTTAAAGGAACCGGAGAAGGAGGTGGTGCGCTGGCGGGCGATGAGTTTTTCGCGCTCGGCGAAAAGCTCGTTGATTTCGGTTCGAGCGTTTGAGAGCAGGGTGTTTGCGCTGGGCCCGTAGTTGTTGTTGTTATTGGAGTAATTGTTGTTGTTATTGTTGCGCATGGCGTCGTTGGAGTTGCCAATGATCCGGGCCTTGCGCTCGGCTTCGGCGAGCAGGGATTCTTTATCCTTGAGGGTGAGTTCAGGATCGATGAGCCAGACGGTGTTGACGATCATTTCGTCCGGGCCGAGGATTTTTTCAACCTTGAAGGAATGGATGAAACCGTACTGACCGACTTCCATGGTGGGGAGGGTCATGGCGACGGCCTGGGCTTCAGGCAGGGGCAGGGGAATGGTGGTTTGGCGGGAAACCAGACCGTTTTGGACGTTGACTTTTTTGCCCATTTTTTCGGCGGCCTGCTCGGTGGTGACGCCTTTGGAGCTGGGGTAGAGGGGGTTGTAGCCGGGGAGGGCGACGTAGTCGTTATCCCATGGGATATAGGCCCGGGCGTAGGTGGACCAGAATTTGGAGAACTGGTCTTTTTGCTTCATGGCGGCGAGGGCGGCGGCTGCCTCGGCGGACGTGGGGGCGACGCCATTGCCGGGGGGCGGGCCTTCCTGGGCGGTGGGGGCAACGCCGTCAGAGCTGAAGAGCCAGCCGCCTGCGCCGGTGCCGCCTGTGCCGGGGGGAAGGTTTTTTTCGGGGGTGGAGGCAGGGGGTGCGGAGGGGGCTTTGTCGGTGGATTTGGCAGGTGCAGGCGCGGGGGTACCGCCGTTGAGCCAGTCGTCCGCGGCGCGCAGGGAAGGGGTGCCGGTGAGGAGGGCGCCGGTGATGGCCAGGGCGAGGAGGTGATTTTGTTTCATGTGAAGAGTCCTTCGAGTACTACTTGGACGTCTGGCGCGCGCACCGGTTCATATCACGGCGGGCCGGGACACAGGTATAACGCCTGAGCGGGTCTATTGTTTCAATCATATCCCCCCTTTGCGGGCAAGTTTTTGAGAGAATATCGGGCTATGGAAACCGACCCGGAATCACGTTACGTATCACGCGCGGGGCTGAAGATCGAGGCGGCGCTGGCCCGGTTTGAGCTTTCGCCTCAGGGGATGACGTGCGCGGACCTGGGGGCGAACATCGGGGGGTTTGCGGATTGCCTGCTTAAATCCGGCGCGACAAAGGTGTACACGGTGGAGACGGGATACGGAATCCTGGCGTGGAAGCTGCGCCAGGACAGCCGGGTGACGATGTTTGAACGGACCAACGCACTCTACTTTGATCCGTGGACGATCGAAGGCTTCACCGGGTGCGACCTGGTGGTGATCGACCTGGGCTGGACAAGGCAGAAACTGGCAATCCCGGCGGCGCTGAAGTGGCTGAAGAAGGATCGGTCCGCGCAAAATCCGGGGCGGGTGCTGAGCCTGATCAAACCACATTACGAAGCGGACAGCCAGACGCTTTCACGCGGGAAGAAGGCGATTTTGCAGGAAGCGGATTCGGAGGCGATCTGTGCGAAGGTGCTGGAGGCGATGCCGTCGCTGGGCGTGCGCGTGGTGGGGCATATGGTTTCGCCGCTGAAGGGATCAAAGGGGCGGGGGACGAATACGGGAAATGTGGAGTATGTGGTGCTATTGGAAAGTGAATCAGGTGCTGGGGTCTAGGGTCTGGGGGGCTGGTCAGAGGGATTGGAGTGTGCAGATATCTGGGGGTGGCGGGGTTGGAAAGTGACTCACGCCTGACATTTGCGAGACGCCCTTTCCACCGAAGGGGCTGGTGGTGTTTACCGGTTTATGGAAGGGGTGGGTATTATGGCTGGGTCCGAAATCTGACCGGGGTGGTGTTTTCTTGAATTCTTTATCGAAAAAAAGGCAGTGCATCCCATGAGTAAGGAATCTGGTTTGGCCAACGGCGACCTTGTGGTGTCTCATTTGAAGTCGGCGAAGCTGACGCGCACAGGGCCGGATACCCCGGCGGGATTGCTCATCACTTCGCTGCCGTGGCCCAAGGTGGCTAACCCGACAGTGAGCCTGGCCGGCCGGTCGACGTATCAGAAGAACCTGGGGCAGTGGATCGGCGAGCCGGGCAAAACGCCCCGGCGGCTGCTGCTGGTGGCTGATGGTGGCGTGGGCGTGGCGCCGGAAGAATCCGGCATCACGCTGGGCAAGGGGCCTGCGCCGCTCAACATGAAGCCGAAGGTGGAGCAGGTGCTGTTTGCGCACTCCGCGGAGCCGGCGTTCTTCTGGGAACGGCACATGATGGTGGTGTCGCTGGGCGACAAGAAGGTCGGCCTGGCGATGGGTTTGCGGCACAACGAGGAAGTGCACTGGTGGGAAGCGTGCCGGCTGATCAGCACGGAGATCACTCCCGAATGCTCCACGTATGAAATGGGCGGGACGATTCCCCGCTTGCTGACGAACTTCAAGGAGCTTTCACAGTTCCCCGGGTACACCAGCCCGTTCCTGCACAGGCACAACTGGCTGCACGGGCGCATCACCATCCGGGCGCACTCCAACGGTGTGGTGGAAGTGTCCGCGGTGCATGTGAGCAACAAGTTCTACGACGGCGGGCGCGCACTTGAAGACGTGGTGCCGGTGATCGGTTTCCGGACGGACTTCTCCGGCAAGGTGAGCCAGGGGCACACCCCCATCGACCCCGCGGCGAAGGTGGAAACCTGGGACGGCGGTAAAGACCAATTGAATGTGAACGGGGTGCCGTTTGACCTGACGGAAGTGGCCCGGTTCGCCAACCCGGAACAGCCGGGATCGATCGCGGACCACGATGGGTTTAAAGTGCTCCAGCCTTATGAAGGTTGTGAGCTGTTTGGCGGGATCTGCCCGGAAAGCCTGATCGGCGATTCCTACATTGTGAAGAGCAAGCAGAAGATATGGCCCAAGGGCATGGCCCGGACGCTGCGGTTTTCGTTCAGCTTGTCGGACCGGTCTCCGCGGGTGGCGAGGTATATGCCGCCTGCGTGGCTGTACGGCGCGTGCGAAGAGCTGGTGGCCGGCGAAAGCTATCTGACCGTGAAGGACGTGCATGAAGAGAACATGACCAACTCCGCCAAGTATCTGATGGACAACCATTGGCGGCATGGGTTTGAAGACAGCGCGTTCTACCGGCACCTGCGGCAGAAGGACGGCAAGTTCATGCGCGGCGAACCTTCCTGGGAAGGCGATGCGCCGTGGGGCCTGATGATGCAGTCTTATCGAGCGACCGACGGTGAGGCGCTGGAACTGGCGATCCGGGCGGGGTACTACTTCGCCGACGTGGTGATCGACCATGCGGCCAATACGGCGCGTATGCACGGGTACCCGCCTGACGGATATGCGCTTTCGATGAATCGCGTGACCTGCGTGATTGGCGCATACCTGGAGACGGGCGATGCGTGGCTGCTGGAAACGGCGCAGAGCCTGGTGACGGAATCCCACTGGACGCACAGGAACTCCTGGCCGCGCATGGCGGTGGGCCGCGATGCGACCTACGGGCACAGCGCCGCGATGCTGTACCGGTACTTCGCCGACGAGCACTACCGGCACATCGCGCACTACTGCGCGCTGAGCGTGGCGCAGGCGCAGAACCCCGAGGGAAGCTGGGGCGACCAGGGCGGCGGGTCGGGCATTCACATGTGGGCGGCATACATCGTCAAACCGTGGATGGGGATGCTGGCGACGCAGGCCGTGCTGGATTACCTGGACCTGCACCCGGAAGAACCGACGCTGCGCGAGTGCGTGGTGAAGTTCGCCGATTATCTTTTCAGCGAGCGGCTGGACCACGAAGATGGGTTTAAGACCTGGGCTTACCAGCACTCATACAACGGCAAGCGGCGAATCTTCAATATGTACTCGCGCCTGTGGAGCGACCTGCCCAACAAGCCAGGCTGGTACCAGAACAACATGTCGCGGTTGTTTGGCCGCGTGTGGCTGATCACCGGTGACAAGAAGTACCTGGAGCCGATCGAAGACAATGTGCCGCGGAAGCTGGAAAGCGCAGGCGACCATGGGTCATCGGCAACGATGCAGTACCTTCCGTGGTATCTGGCGCGCCTCTGGTGTGCCCGGCTGACGGAGACGGGTGTGAGCCTGGAGCCGCTTGACCAGGGCAAGGTGACGCCGGCCAGCGGTACGGTGCTGACACCCAAAGGGCCGGTGAAGCTGGCTTGGGAAAACGGCAAGGTGGTGGTGAAGGAAGCACCGGCCGGGGTGGCGGTGAAGATCGGGTAAAACCGATTGTGGATCTGGATATACGCAAGACGCGAACCCGGTTGGGTTCGCGTCTTGTTTTTGAGGTTATTCAAGGGGCGGCGTTGATGTAGGCGTTGCCGCCTGGGTGGGTTGGCGTATGTGGGTTTAGAGGTCGGGATTAACGTAGGCGCCGGAGTTCATGTATTCCGTCTTGTTGTAGTAGGGCATGGTTTTCCAGCGGATTTCGCGCTTGGTGTCGGTGATCCACATTTCCGGCTTGATGCTTTCGGCATGGAGGTCGGAGAAGGCCATGGGGAGGGCGACGCCCTGGTGGCGGGCGAAGGTGGTGAGCGTGGGCTCCACCACCCAGGTGCCGTAGGCGTTGCCCATGGTGTAGCGGACGTTGATGCCGATGAGCCCGTAGTTGGTGGAATTCGGCACGGTGGAGCAGTGGAAGATGCCCACGTCGGTGGGCCATTTCTGGAAGCGCTTGTAGCGGTGCTGCTTGGCGGAGGTGATGTTTTTGGCGTAGTAGCTGGCGCCGTTCCAGTCTGCGACGACCCAGGCTTTGGTGGCGTAGTCGACGGTGCCGGTGAGGTTTGCAAAGAGGCCGTAGGAGGTTTGGGCGTTGGTGTCGCCGTGGCCGTAGAAGACGTTGTCGTTGTCGGTGAGGTTGTATTTGGCGGGGGCGTAGGGGCAGCCGCCTCGGTTGAAGAGGGTTTGCTGGGCGTAGTTGCCCAGGACGAAGCGGTTGTACCAACTGTCGCCCCAGGCGGCGCGGCCGGTGGCGACCATGCTTTCCTGCCAATCGCTCATGTACATCTGGTGGGCGATGGAGAGCTGCCGAATGCCTGAGGAGCACTTGGTGAGGACGGCGATTTCACGGGCACTGCGGAGGGAAGGGAGGATGAGGGAAAAGAGCACGGCGACGATGCTGATGACGACCAGGAGTTCGACAAGCGAGAAAGCGCGAATGGCTTTGCGGTGCATGGGTTGTCCTTGCATTTAGAAGTGACAAATGAGATGAGCAGGCGAGGACGCGGCCTGTGGATTAGCGTTCTTCCTGGAGTGACTATAGCGAATGGCGGGAGTGGGGCAAGGGGGCGGAGTCCCGCGTCCTGTGTTGCTTGTCCTGCGTCGGGAATGCAGAGTCAAAAGAGTTGAGAATCAGATGTTAAAGCGTGGAGGGTTCCATGGGGCCGCCTTGGGCCCAGCGGTCGAAAGAGGCTTTCCAGGCGGGGGTCCAGACGGAGTCGTGCAGGGTGGCGCGCTTGCGGTAGGGCGCGTAGTTGCCCAGGTGGTAGCCATGGGGGCGGTAGAGGGCGAAGTCACCGGCGTCGAGATGGAGGCGGATGCCCTGGGGCATGGATTGGACGTAGTTGAGGCAGAAGCGTTCGAGTTCCTCGCTGGAGAGACCTGGCTGATCAAAGCCGATCTGCCAGGGTGAGGATTGAGCGATTTGGACTTCCCTGGCGGTGTCCGGGCGGAGATGGCTGGCGGGGACATACCAGGTGGAGGTGTCTTCGTAGAGCGCGCAGTTGACCTGGTGGAAGTAAAGAGGGTCGCACTGCATGCGGGCGAAGACGTTTTTATCGACGCGGCGCTGAAACTGGCCAAAATCTCGGTGCCAGGCGGTGGCCCAGGGGCGATCTTGAGGTTCGTAGAGAATGCCCATGCGCTCGGGGCCGCCGATCCAGGCATCAGGGGTGATGACTTTCTTGATGGCGTCGAGGAGGTCGGGAAGGTTTGCGTAGTCTTCGAAGACCTTGAGATTCAGCTCAGGAAAGCTGGACAGGGGTTGGATGCGCTGGGCGTTGGGGTCCTTCAGGCGGGCGAGTTTGTAGCCCAGATCGGCCTCCCGGCGCAGGTCCTTCAAGAGCGCGGAGGGGATGACCTGACGAAACACCACGTAGCCGTTTTGGGCGTAGTGGTGGATGAGGTTTTCCTGGAATTCGAAGGGCATGCTGGGGAAGGGTCTTGGGTGTCGGTCTGGTAGAGGGAAGATCAAGACATGCTTGCGCATGGCACGCTGACAGAGTCAGGACCGAGGGCGAAGGTGGTTATTCAAAGGAGCAGATGTACTGGGCGATGCCGGTTTCGACGGAGATTTCAAAGGAGGAGTGGCCGGGGACATTGAAGGCCTGGCCGGCGGCGTAGGTCTTCCAATCGGACTCGCCCTTGAGCTTGACCTTGGCGGTGCCGTCGGTCATTTCCATGACTTCGGGGGCGCCGGTGTCGAACTTGAAGGTGCCGGGGTAGATGAGGCCCAGAGTCTTGCGTTTGCCGTTGGCCAGGCGGATGGTGTGGCTGACGACTTTGCCGTCGAAATAGACGTTGGCCTTGCAGACCGCGGTGACGCTGTCGAATTGAACGGGGACGGGGGTGGACATCGGAGGCTCCTGAAGGGTTTTAGAGGAGTGATTTTAGCGGATCAGACGGTTATTTGGAGTCTTTGGAGGATCGGGCGCTGGCCGCGGCTCGGCGGGCGGGCTGGTCTTCAAGGAAGGTGATGCCGTTGTATTCCATGAGCGTGCCCAGCGTTTGATAGAACTGGGAGATGGCGGCGTTGTAACCGGTGATGGATTGGGCTTCCTGGATCTGGGCGTCGGCGTCGGCCTGGGCACGCCTAAAGAGCAGGTCGAGGAAGGAAGGGGTGTAGGGCTCGCCCTGATCGAACTTTTGTTTGGTGGAGCGGTAGCTGTCGGCGGCGGAACGGCGCTGTTCGCGCAGGGCGCCGATGAGCTCGTAGTTGGTGAGCAGGGTGCGCAGGGCGCTCTTGACCTGAACGACCACGTCCTGGGAGGTCTTCTGATAACCCAGCACAGCGCCCTGGCGGGCCAGCAGAGCCTGGGTGTAGACGGCTTCGGGGCCGCGGTTGCCGATGGGGACTTCAAACTGGAAACCAAGGAGGTAGTCGATGTAATCGGCATCGGTGACGACGCCGTAGGCGGAGCCGATGCTTTGGCCCAGGCCGTTGTAGCGGATGCCGGTGGAGGCGTTGAGCTGAGGTAGGCGACCGTTATCGGCGACGCGGGTGCGGATGGTGGCGTCGTCGATCTGAGAGAGGGACTTTTTGATTTCAGGCCGGTTGCGCAGGGACGTGGTGACGGCGTCGAGCAGGCTGTACTTGATGGGGGCGTCGATGGGTTGATCGACGGGGACGATGATGACCTCGGAGGCGAGGGGGATCTCGTCGTTGTTGATGAGCTGCTTGATCTGGTCGGAGGCCTGGCGGATGGATTGGCGCGCGCGGATGATGTTGGCGATGGATTGGTCGTAGCGTGCGTTTGCTTCGGTGATGTCGGAGGGCTCGACGTCGAAGCCTGCGCCGCCGATGGTGCCGCGGGTGGTGATGATGTCGCGGATTTCTTTGATCTTTTTGGAGTAGTCGGTGAGGACGCGGAGCTGGGCGCGGGCGAAGACGAGGTTCCAGTAGGCGGTTTCCGCGTCGACGGCGACCTGCATGATGGAGGTACGCACGTCCTGATTGGCTTGGTCCATGGCGTTTTCGGCGAGGTAGACCTGTGCGCGGGCGACATCTGAGCCGAAGCCGCGAAGCAGGGGCTGGCTGATGAAGACGCCGACGTTTGCTTCGTAGAAGGTGAGTTCGGAAGCGGTGCCGGTGGCGCTGATGGGGGGCGCTTCGCGTTTGCGGTCGAAGACGGTTTGAACGGTGATTTGCCCGCCGGTGCTGAGGCTCTTTTTGATGCCGGTGGTGAGTGCGGTGGTGTCGACGTTTTGTCCGCCGTTGGGGGCGATAGCGCCGGTGATGAGAGGGCGTGGCGTGTTTTGCCAGCTTTGCTCAAGGTTTGAGAAGAAGGTGGCGTCGAATGCGGCTTCGGCCTGGGTGATCTGGGCCTGAGCGACGGCGGGCAGCAGTTTGGCCGCCTTGGACCGGAGGTTGTTTTCAACCGACATCCGGATGGTTTCTTTGAGCGAGAGCTTGACGGTCTTGGTTTCCGTGGAGCCCAGAAGGTCGATGCCAAGATCGATGGGGATCTTGTTGTAGTAGGTGGGGCCGGAGATGCCGTCGAGCTGTTCTTTGCGTTCGGGGGAGAGGACGTCTTCCACGGTGCTGTCAGAGCGGGTGAGGGTGACGTCTTTGGCGTCGTTGATGGAGTCCTTGTAGATCTCCTTCATCGTGTTGAGCTGCATGCGCAGCGCTTCATCGTTGGAGCGCTCAAGGGGGCTGGTACAGCCAACGAGCGCCATGACGAGGGATGTTGCGGCGAATCCTGCGATGCGTGAGAAGAGCGGGCGTTGTTTTTTGTCGTTCATTTGTCGTGTCATGCGAGTGTTGGCCAAATCAGAACCCGGGTGGAAAAAAGAGCGCGGTCAATCGTACGGCGTACGGGAGTGGTATGTCCAATGCGGCATTGTAATTTAGATTTGGGTGTCAATGGGGAATGCGCTGAGGGCGGGATCAGGGAAGGGAGGTTTTTGTGAAGAGTGTGGGGATTGTTGACATTCGTGCGGGCGAGCTCCGGGTTTTCGGGGCCCGGGTTCTGAGCCCGGTGTCCCTTGTCCCGGGTCAAGAGTTTTGGAGTTGGGCTTAGTGCTTTGGGGAGGCTACGGCGATGACTGCGATGTGAACGTCTGACGCGCCCGCCTGGCGCAAGGCTTGGGCGCAGGCCTGGAGTGTGGCGCCGGTGGTGGTGACGTCGTCCACAAGGATGATGGAGCGGCCGGTGAGGTCGATGTGAAGCGGGGCGATGACGCCTTTGAGGTTGTCCTTGCGGCTGGTGCGTGAGAGGCCGACCTGCGCTGGGTTGTTTCGGGTTCTGCGTAACAGGGGGATGCAGGGGACCCTGAGTCCTGAAGCGACGCCCTGAGCCAGGATGTGGGCGTGGTTGTACCCCCTGGTGAGCCGGCGGGCCCAGTGCATGGGGACGGGGGTAACGAGGGTTTGAGGGGTGACAATGCCCTTGCGCTTGACCCGGAGGGCAAGCTTTTTGCCCAGACGGTGGGCCAGCGGCCAGCGGCCGGTGTACTTCATGGCGTGAATGGCGCCGACAATGGGGCCGTGATAATCGGCCAGCCGGGTGACGGTGGACCAGGGGAGCTTGGTTTTAAAACACTGGGGGCAGCCTGCTGCGGTGATGGCGACGGCGGGCGCGGAGTGGCCGCAACGGGGGCATGGGCCCAATACGACATCCGCCTGCGCGTCAATGGGTGAGGAGACGCGCAGGAGGGAGGTGTCAATGGGTTCGATGAGCGCATCAGCAAAGCGCCGGAACCAGACGTAGCTGCGGATGTGCCAGGCTGGTAAGCGGCGCATCACTTCTTGGGCAGCCATTGGCTGTAGGCCATTTTGGTATAGAGGGCTGATTGGAAAAAGCCCTTGCCCCATTGGTCGTCGAGGTCGGCCAGGGGTTTGAGGGCGAGGACTTCATCCATGGTTTTGCCGCGTTCGCCCATGGGGGCGAGGCGTTCGCGGGTGAGGGTGAGGAGTTGGAGCTGGGTTTTCAGGGCGGCTTTATCGCCCAGGGGACCGTGGCCGGGGATGATGCGGGTGTTGTCATCGCCGAAGGTGAGCAGGAGCTTGGTGGCGGAGATCATGCCATCGAGCGAACCGCCTGTGGAGCGGTCGATGACGGGGAAGATGCCGTTAAAGAAGAGGTCGCCGGTGTGGAGGATGTTGTATTTCTCGAAGTAGGCGACGGCGTCGGAGTCGGTGTGGGCCGGAGGGATCTTGGTGATGGCGACCCTGGAAGGGGTGTTGAAGGCAATTTTGTCATCGAAAGTGATGACGGGGCGGGAGTTTTCCGGCGAGGGCTGGGAGGTCATGCCCAGTTCTTCGAAGGTGATGGTTTGGCCCAGGTGCGTTCGGGTGGCGGTGGAGGCGACGATGGTGAACGCGGCCTTGTGGAAGGCGGGGTTGCCGCCGGCGTGGTCACCGTGCCAGTGGGTGTTGAAGAGGGTTTTGATGGAGGCATTGGGGGCGAGCTTTTGCGCAGCGACGACCAGGTCGTGCCCGCGGGGGGCGACGCCGGAGTCGATGACGAAGAGCTTGTCGGAATCGAAGTGGACGGCGTTGTTGCCGCCTGCGCCGTCGAGAAGGTAAAGGTCATCTTCGAGCTTCGTGGCCTTGATGGGGCCGGCGAACCATGCGGGGCGCTTGGGTTCCGGTTCGGGTGAGGGCGCGGGAGTCTTTTCATCGGCGCGGGCCATGCGGGTGGTGAGGCCTGCGGCCAGGACGAGTGCGGAAGCGCCGAGGAAGCCGCGACGGGAGAGGGTGTTATTCATGGGAGGAGCTTTATTGAAGTCAGATGTTGGATGTCTGATGTTAGATGTAAGAGACGGGGGCCTGCGGGTCAAGGGAGGTCTGGTTTTTGTGGATGGTCAGACGGAGGAGGGGACGGCGTCGAGGACGGGGTAGTCGGTGTAGCCTTTTTCGCCTTGCCCGTAGAAGGTGGAGGGGTCTGGGGCGTTTAAGGGTGCATTGAGCTTGAAGCGTTTGACGAGGTCCGGGTTGGCGATGATGGTTTTGCCGAAGGCGACGGCGTCGGCCTGGCCTTGGTCGAGGAGCTGCTGTGCGGATTCCTGGGTGAATTTTTCGTTGGCGATGTAGACGCCGCCAAAGGCGGCCTTCATGGCGGGGCCCAGGCGGTTGGCGTCGACGTATTCGCGGGCGCAGATGAAGGCGATTTTACGTTTGCCCAGTTCACGGGCGATGTGGGTGAAGGTTTCCGAGGGGTTGGCGTCACCCATGCCGTGTGCGTCGCCACGGGGGGCCAGGTGCATGCCGACGCGGCCGGGGCCCCAGACATCGATGCAGGCGTCGGTGACCTGGAGCATGAGGCGTGCGCGATTTTCGAGGGATCCGCCGTAGGAGTCGGTGCGGTGGTTGGAGGAGGTTTGGAGGAATTGGTCCAGGAGGTAGCCGTTCGCGCCGTGGATTTCGACACCGTCAAAGCCGGCGAGCTTGGCGTTTTGGGCGCCGGTTTTGTAGGCCTGGATGATGGCGGGGATTTCGGAGATGTCCAGCGCGCGAGGGGTGACGAAAGCCTTTTGCGGACGGATGAGGCTGACGTGGCCCGAGGGGGCGATGGCACTGGGGGCGACGGGGAGCTGGCCGTTGAGGTAGACGGGGTCGGAGACGCGGCCGACGTGCCATAGCTGGAGGAAGATGCGCCCGCCAGCGGCGTGAACGGCGCTGGTGACAAGCTTCCAGCCCTGGGTTTGCTCCTGGGACCAGATGCCGGGGGTGTCGGGGTAACCGACGCCCATGGGGTCTACTGAGGTGGCTTCGGTGAGGATGAGGCCTGCGGAGGCGCGCTGGCGGTAATAGTGGGCCATGAGTTCGTTGGGGACGCGGCCTGCGCTGGCGCGGCAGCGTGTGAGGGGCGCCATGACGATGCGGTTGGGGAGGTGAAGTTCGCCGGCCTGGAGGGGATCAAAGAGGGAGGGCATGGTTGGATTCCAACGGTTTAGGTGTTGGAACAAGTATAGGCGAATGCAATGTTGGATGTAAGGGGTTTGATGTGAGAAGTTCACAGAGGGGGACCGGCTCTTTAGGAGTAGACGTAGCGGATGGTGTCCGAGCGGTTTGGACCGATGATGTGCCAGGTGAGGCTGAACCCTTCTTTTTGGAGGTCGAGCGTGGCGTGGTAGCAATCCTGTCGGCAGTGGTGGGGTTTGAAGGATTGCCACTGGCGCTTGCCGGTGGGAGTCATGTTGAAAAGGTTGACGGGTTTTTGAGGGCCAAAGCGGAGGTGCTCCAGGTGGAGGGCGTTGGGCGCCAAAAGCGTCCAGCGGTAGGTGTTGGTGAAACGGGATTCGTAGCCGGCGTCGGAGCGCCACTGACCAGACTCCGTGAAGGTGAGGGCACCATCGGCGGTGGCGTGGACAACGACGGTGCCGATGCCCTGGCCGGTGAGGTCCGGGTGGGTGGGGCTTTGAGCGGTGTAGGCCAGCGAGCGGGTGGCCAGAAGGGTGGGCCAGAGTTTGGGAGACGTGGGCATGGCGACCTCACGATGGGAAATGGCAGATGCTCTTTATTGTAGGGGTGAAGGGGTGGATTTGAGAATGGAATCCAACCCCGGATCAGGCTGTGCCGGGAATAGGGGGTTCCATACGGTTAAATTCCAGATATGCTTGTCGGGCCACATCTCGAATCCCCAAACCATCACATATCCGAATGCAAAGGACTGATCTTGAAAGCTAATAAGACAATCGCATCTTGTCGGCGCCGGCTGGGTTTTTCATTGGTTGAACTGTTGGTGGTGATCGCGATCGTGGCGATGCTGGTTTCGTTGATGCTGCCCAGCCTGAGCGCTGCGCGGGCGACATCCAAGAGCATGGTCTGCCTCACCAGCGAACGGCAGATGTATGGGGCCTTCAACCAATATGCCTACGACAACAAGCAGGCGATTCCGAACATCAATTATTACTGGCAGGTGCTTGGCAGCGGCCAGTACATCGGTGAAGGGGCCTGGTACGCGGGCGCGGCCAATACGATGCGCTACAAGATGTTCAAATGCGCCGGCGATGAAGGCGCCGTGTCTCACAACGACCCTTCGGGGCTGGCCAAGCCGATGTTCGACCATCCCTGGCTTCCCACCAGCTATGCGATGAACACGGCCACGGTGTGGGCGTCCGCATGGAACTCGGGGCCGGTGACCAAGTCGGTGTTCGGCGAACGCACAGTGGATTGCCGCAATACGTGGGGCACGTTTTACAAGGTGAACAATATTTCCGAATTGTCTTTCATGATGGACTCGCCAACCTGGGCCTGGGGGTGGGATCAACCCTTGTTTAACCAATACATGGATAACCCCAGCGCATTGGATAGTGGACCCAATAAGACTCGGTATTCGTTCCGGCACCCCAATGGCACCGCCAATGTTTTGTATATGGATGGGCATGCGGCATCGACGCAACATGCGCTGAACACGGGGCGGCTTGTGTTTGGGTGGAAGTACCCGTAAGGGGTTTGGAGCGGCTTTTTAGACCTTGAATTGAGACACTTCGACGTTGAGGCCTTCCACGGATTTGCGCAGGAGCTCTGCGGCTTCGTTGAATTCCTTGGCGCTGGCCTGGGTCTGCTTGGCGCTGTGGGAGATCTGGCGCATGGCGTCGCTGATCTGCAGGGCACCGGTGGATTGGTTCTGCATGCCTTCGTTGACCGCGGAGAAGCTGCTGTTGAGGCTTTGAACTTCATCGATGATCAGCGTGGTTTGCCGGTTGATTTCAGAGATGCGCGAGACGCCATCCTTGACTTCGTCGTTGAACCGGTCGGTCTGACGGACGCCGGCGGTGACGGCTTCGTGCATCTCGCTGACGATGTTTTCGATGCTGAGGGTGGCGACGGCGGTCTGGTCGGCCAGGCGGCGGATTTCACGGGCGACAACCAGGAAGCCCAGGCCGGAGGCGCCGGCTTTTTCCGCTTCGACTGCGGCGTTGACGGAGAGGATGTTGGTCTGATCGGCCACTTTGACGATGGTGGTGACCATGAGGGTGATGTGGTCGGCCTTGTCGCGGATGTCGGCAAGGCGCTGGCCGATGGAGTCGGCCGATTCGGTGAGCTGGCGCATGGTGACGTTGGTGGCGTTTAAGCCTTTACCGCAGGCCACGGCCAGGTCCGCGGCCTGTCTGGCGCGCTGGGAGACTTCGCTCATGGTTTGGGAAAGATCGCGGCCGGTGGCGGATATTTCATTGACCGCAGCGGCGATCTGCGTGGTGGAGCTGCTGAGGCTGACGGCGGTGATCTCCTGCTGGCCGGCATTGGCGGCGATCTCAGCACCGGTGGAGAGAAGCTGAACGCTGCCCTCACGGACGCGCACGACGATGGTGTGGATCTTTTTAAGCGTGGCGTTGATGCCGCGGGCAAGCTCGCCCATTTCATCGCGCGTGCCGGTCTGGATCCGGGCGGTGAGGTCGGCATCGCCGGAGGCCATTTTGCTGACGTTCTGAACGAGCAACTGCGAGGACTTCACGATGCTGCGGCTGACGATCCAGCCGCCCAGGGCAATGCACACGACGGAGGTGATGCTGGCGGCGATCATGGCGGCGGACCAACTGCTGACCCGGTTGATGGTGTCGAATTCGTAGATGGTGGTGCGCTGGTTGGCTTCGGTGACGGTGTGGTCGATATAGACGCGGTGGGCGTCGTAGCACTGCTGAAGGGAGCCATTGACGAGCCTGCGGGCTGCGGCCTTGTCGCCAAGTTCAATGGCGGGGAGGAATTCCTTCTCGACGATTTCGAAGAATTTCAGTGCGGGTTCGTAGGAATTCACGACAAGGTCGCGTTTCATTTTGTCGTCGGGCAGGTTGGAGACCCAATGGTCGTGCCGCTGGTTGTACATGGTGCGAAGCTTGGCGAGCTCCTGACGGAAGCGCAGGAGCTTCTGATCGTCGTTGGTTTCGGTCATCTGGTGGGTGATGAGGAAGGACTCAATGATGTACAAAGGCGGGGGAAGGACGTCGGCGACGATGTCCTTGTTCTGGATGATCCGTTTGTAGACCGGCCCGGTGACCCGGAATTCGGTGAGGCACCAGAGGGCCAAAAGAAGTGTGACAGCAAGGCCAAGGGTGGCCAGGAGCGTCATGCCGTAAAGTTTTGTTCTGATTTTCATTCGGGCGCCAGGGGTATTGAAACCGGCGGAAACGTGTAAATGGCAAAATCCTGAGGAAATTCTAACGGGGATGCAGGTGGGGAGGAAATGGGGAGTCGGTCGGCGCTTAGAATAGACTCCTTCTCCCTAAGGATTATCCAGATGAAGTCGTCAGATTTTGAAGTCGGTCCGTATGACATGTGCCCCTGCCAGAGCGGTAAAAAGTACAAGTTTTGCTGCGCAGTGAAGGCCAAGAGCAACCGGCATGGGAAGTACCCCATCGGCACGGTGGCATTTTATGGTCCGGACAACAAGGTGACGACGAAGATCGCCGCAGCGGTGATTTTGAAAGATTCCCTGGACATGGAGCCGGACTTCCTGGAGCGATGGGTGGCGACGGATGTGACCACCAGCCCGAAGGTGCTGGGAGAGATCAAGGCTTTTTTCGCCAAACATGGGGTGAAGAGCGTGGTGGTGACGGACGGCAACCTGGGATGCCCGCATGAAGAGGGGATCGACTTCAAAATGGGGCACGATTGCCCGATCTGCCACTACTGGGCGGGCAAGCAGGGGACGGCGCGGGTGGACGACATGGATTACGCCGAGCCGGAGGACGAGGAAGGTCTTGAAGAGGATGATGAGGATTTCGAGGGGAGCGATGAGGAGGGGGACCCCATGCTCAGCGAGGAAGAGGAATCGGAAAATGAGCGGCTGTTTCTGGAATCGCTGGACCGGTCCGATGAGATCGTAGAGGCGGCGGACGGGGATTTTCAGACCGCCTGTGAGATTTACGGCGCCTATATGCAGGAAAATCTGGCGCTGCCTTGCCGGGTGCGGCTGGCCAACCCCTACGCATGGGAAGAGCCTTTTTTTGATGAAGACCAGGAAGAGCCGGGCGAAGAGTACGAAACCCTCAAGGCCGGGATGCCGTCCATCGACGATACATTCCAACTGGTGAAGATCCAGACCGACAATGAGCCGGAATGGACGCTCTACGAGGGCGAAGTGGGTGCATGGGTGGTGCGTGAATCAGACGGGAAAGGTTTTTCAGTGGGGTTGGGAAATCTTGAGATCGACCCCGACGAAGGACCTGCGCAGGCGCACAACATGAACCTGCTGAATGATTACGGCATCTGGATCACGGATGTGAACCTTGGCTTTCAGGAGATGGAAGCGCAAGGCGGGAATGATGATGACGATGATGAGCAGGAAGATGACGATGAGGATGATGATCGGCGGTAAATGCGGGTGATATTAT
>CAZIWA010000093.1:18296-22078 GCA_964542875.1 uncultured Phycisphaeraceae bacterium | reverse complement strand
CCCACCTGCTCGCGCAGCCGGGTCAGCCGTCCCAGCACGCCCCATTCCACCGCCAGCAGCAGTACCAGGCTGAACACAAATGCCAGCAGCATGAGCGAATACGTCAGATTCGTGACCGCATCATGCCCGGAGTTCAAAATCATCCGCTTGCCGACCACCTGCAGAATGACTTCCTGGCTTCCCTTAAAGTCCCGAAGCAACCGGCTTCCGCGAACGCCGTTGGGCGTCGGGTCGTAAACCACTTCTTCCTGCGTCGAACGCTGCTTGGCGGCCACCACCACAGCCTGAGACGCCTTTTGCGTCTCAGCCACCGGCAGCGGCAGGATCGACATCTCCATCTGCGTGATCTTGGCCACCCGCGGCCCGATCGTCGTATCGTCATACCACCGGCCCAGGAACAGATACCCCGCCGGCTCAGCCCCTTCGTTGGTGATCACCCCGATCGGCGCCCACCCCATCAGCAGAATCCGGTCCCCCACCACCATCAGCCCCCGCCGGTTGCTGGAGTTCCTGTACTTGGCCTTGGAGCTTTCAATCTGCTGCACAATCCCTTCTGGCGCTCCGATCCGGGTGTTCCGGTTGGCGTCCAGTTGAGTGTGGTATTTGACGATCCCCTCCCGGTCCACCATCACGATCACATCCACCATGGTGTCGATCATGTACGAAGGCGAAGCCAGTTCCTGCTCAAACGGCCCGGGATTGTTGGCCACCAGCGTCCGGAAAGAGTCGGTCTTCACCCACCGCTCGGCGCGCTTGGCCATGCCGTCTTCGATGAATTCCAGATAAGTCAGCACGCGTCCGGTGTTGCGTTCCACTTCCAGCCGCTCGGCATTGCCGAAGCCCTGGTTCAAGATGCTGAAACTGACATAGAAAAGCACGGGCAAAAGCAGCAGCATCATGCCGACAATCAAAAACAGAAGCTTCGCCCGAAGGTTCATGCAGTTATCGTATCACCAAAAAAGAGATAGGCTCGTCTCAACCCTCCCCCGTCACCGCCCAATATACCGCAGAATCCGAAGGTGTGGGCAAGTCTGGACTTATACCCATCGCAATGATTCTCAAGCCGGCCGCGGCCTCGTCCGCGAGGCCCGCCACGCCGCGCAACTGACCCACCAACACCTCAACCACCGGCAAAGCGTCACCACAAACCGGTCCAGCCTCTATCACCTCTTCCCCTCCACAGTTACGGCACAATCACAAACTTCCCGACATGCCCGCCCTTTTCCATCTCCACCTGTGCTTTTCCCGCATCTTCCAGCGCAAACTTCCCCGCCACCGGCATCTTCCACGCCCCCTGCGCCGCTTTCTTCAGGATCATCTCGCATGCCGGCCGCCACACCTCCGGCCCCGCTTCCTGCAGTTCCGTCAGCAGCCAACCTCGGATTCCCGCGTATTTGCGAATCAGCGGCTGCACATCCACCACATCCGGCTTGCCCAGCAGCCCATACACCCACACCGTCCCAAACTGCGCCAGCGACCGGACTTCCGCGCTCAGGTACTCCCCTGCCGCCACGGGATCGAAAAATACGTCCACACCCTTCCCGCCGGTGACTTCCTTCATCTCCCGGTGCCATGGCAGCATCTTGCCCCCTTCATGCGTCACCACGTAATGCTCAAACAGCCCCGGCAGCATCTCTTTCATCACGGGCACTTTTCCCGGGCTGGTCGTCAGACCGATCGGAACCGCCCCCGCATCGCGCACAATCTGCGCCGCCGCGATCGCCACGCTGCTGGAGCACGCCGGCAAACCGACATACTGTCCCGCCCGCAGCCCCTGCTTCCACACAAGGCAGCCCCAGGCCGTCAAAAACGCCAGCCACAGCGCCCCGGTCAGCTCTTGAGGCACCCCGTCGGGCACCGGCAGCACATGCGCGGCATCACACAAATAATGGGTCCGGTACGTCCCACCCAGATACGGGGCCACACCCTCGCTCCCCGGCTTTCGCTTGGGCGTCCCGGGCGTCAGGATCACCCGTTGCCCCACTTTGACTTCACTCACCCCCGCGCCGACGGCCTCCACACGCCCGCCACCTTCGATGCCCGGCACAAACGCCGGTTCGCCGGTCGAAAGCTTGTAAAGCCCCTTGCGGCCCATCACATCGGCCTGGTTCATCCCCACGCTCGTCAGCCGGACCACCACCTGCCCCGGCCCCGGGACCGGCACAGGCTGCCGCTTGATCTCGATTACCTCAGGCCCGCCAAACCGGGTCACCACCGCAAGCGTCATCGACGTCATGAGATTCTCCTGTTCAGTTCGCCCTAAGTGACATGCATCACCACAGAGCGTCTTGATTTCATCAGCCCCAAGCCCATGCCGGCCCAGGTCACGGCCCAATCATGCGCGAATTCCCTTGGAGCAACTCATGGACACCCGATAACCCGTCTCCCGGCAATCCGGACAGGTGAGAAATCGGTAAACGCTTTTACCCTGAGCCACTCTCACTTCTTGGCAGGCTGCGTCGCTGCGGGCTCCTTCTTCTTCCCGAAAATGTTGAACCCTTCATTGATCAGGTCCTTCACATCGTCTTTCTTCTCTTCTTTCTTGGCGTCATCCTTCTTGGGTTCCGTAGCGGCCGGCTCCTTTTCCTTGCCCTGCAGGGCATCCAGGATGCTGTTCACCTTCTCGCCGGTTTCACCCTTGAGCAGGTTGCTCGCAGCGGCCTTGCCGCCAAAGAGGATCAAGTCGTTCAAGTCCAGTTTCGGCTGATTCAGCTTGCCGGTTACCTTCACCTTCACGGTCTCGCCGGGCTTAAGCACATTGGCCAATTGTTTGACGTCTTTGAACGTATCCGCCTTGATGTGCATGGTCATGCTGTGGATGTCGTTGGTCACATAGTCCACATCGCCTTCAAACGACATCTGCACCGGGCCCATGCCCATGTTCAGGTCCTTGTAGTTGGCCTTGCCGCCCGCCATGGCCACCGCCACAGGCGAGAACGCCGCGGAGTAATCCGAATCCACCAGCTTCTGCGCCGGCGAGTAGTACTTGGCCAACGTGCTGAACACGCTCGTCAGCAGGCCGCCTTTCATCAGCTTCAGCGTGCCCAGGTCCGCATTGAGCGTGCCCGTGAGCCCCTTCATCTCAAAGGGCGCCAGGGGCAGCTTATACCCCTTGGCCAGAGACACCGCCGACGGCTTTTCGCCCGCCACCGCCTGGATGAACGGCGCGATCTTTTCCAAAAACTGCTTGGAGATTTCCGGGGTCACCATGAAGGTCACCACATTGTCCTTGTTGGTGGTCAGCCAGCCGGCCTTCAGGTCGCCTGCCAGGTCTGCGGTGGCCACGGTCTTGCCGGCCAGCCGTGTGGTCATCTGCGCATCCAGCGGGCCGGTCATTTCGCCCAGTCCCGTGCCGTCCAGATGCATCCTGGTGAGCCCCGCGCCAAAATCCAGGTCGGAGCCCAGCAGGTTTGAATACTGCCCGGCCTTGCCCATGTACGTATCGACAAACTCCACCGGGATGTTTTTGCCCGAGAGCCTTGCATCCACATCGAAGTTCTTCGTCACCGGCGCAAACCCCTCAAAAGGCAGGTTCTGCACCGAGAGCTTTTCAACCTTCACCTCACCCGCACCGATGGTCGCCCCGCTCTTGACCGCCTGCACCGCGGACTTCCCTTCGATGGTGATTTCCTTCGCCGGGTTGGCGGATTTGATCTGGTACGCGCCCGCGCCCAGTTTCATCGTCTCGCCCGTCCGGGTCATCTTCACGTTGCCCTTGTCGTGCGAAACCTTGATATCAAACGCCGTCCGGGCCGTGTCCAGCCCCAGCACCGTCGCGTCCG
>CAZIWA010000093.1:8749-18196 GCA_964542875.1 uncultured Phycisphaeraceae bacterium | reverse complement strand
ACCTTGATATCAAACGCCGTCCGGGCCGTGTCCAGCCCCAGCACCGTCGCGTCCGTCGCCGTGGTCTTCACCGCCGCCACAGGGGTTGCTGCGGCCTGCTTGCCCTTGGTTTCCTTCCAGCCCACCTGCACCTTGGCCAGGTCCAGCCGCAATTCCACCGGTTCCACCAGCTCAAAACGCTGCGTCTTGGCCGGGTCGGCCGGCATCAGCTTGCCCGCCGCCGCCGGCGTCAAGGTCAGCTTCGCATAGTTGCCCGAATCGATCGTCGCCAACATCGCCGTGGTGTCCACGGTCACGCCCAGCTTGGCTTCCATCTGATCCGCGGCCAGGTCCACCGTCGCCCGGATCGGCTTGCCCGGCACCACATCCGCCCCGAACTTCAAAGACTTGATCGTCTGCCCGAGCAACGACACGAGCTTGCCGTCCTGTGCAGCGAAAGCGTCCGCCATCGCCACCGGGAACGCCGTCAGATCACCTTCGGCATGCACCGTGCGCGTCTCAAGCATCGGCTTGGTCACATCCGCCTTGGCATCCAGTTTCCCGGTGCTGGCCGAACCGCCCTGCACCTTCGCGGAAACGGATTCCCCCAGCGCTGCGGTCTTCACCGCCACCGTCGTCTTCGCCCAGTTGATCGCGGGCTTGCCCGGCACCTGTGCCGCCACGTCGCCCAGCACCAGCTCCATATCCATCGCCAGTTTTTCGATCGTCGGGCTGCCATCCTTCATCGGCAACGTAAAAGTCTTCACGCCCACGTCCACCGTCAGCGGCGCCGTCAGCGTCATCGAAGGCGAAGGGCCCATGAACTTCGCGAAAGCCGCGGGGCTCATCACCAGCTTGATCTCATTTTTCTGCCCGCCGTCCAGCACCACGGCATCGGCCTTCATCAAAGCGCCGATCCCGCCGTTGAGGTTCGCGGACTTGATCGCCAGCAGCGCCTTGCCCTGCTGGTTTGCATCCAGCGCAGCTTCCACCCGGACCAGCTCCAGCGTGTCGCCCAGCAGCGCCACCAGCTTGCCTTCCTGCAGCGCCAGCGCATCGGCCAGAGCCACGGGGAACTGCGTCAGCTCACCCTGTGCCGCCACTGTGCGTGCATCCAGCATGGGCTTGGTCACCGCAACCTTCACATCCAGCTTCCCGGTCGTGGGAGAGCCGCCCAGTACGGTCACGTTCACGGCCTCGCCCAGCGCCGCCGTCTTGGCCGAAACCGTCGTCTTGGCCCAGTTGATCGCAGGTTTTCCGGGGATCTCCGCGGCGATATCGCCCAGCACAAGATCCGCATCCAGCGCCAGCTTGTCGGTCACCGGGCTGCCATCTTTCATCGGCAGATTCAGCGTCTTAACGATCAAATCCACCGTCAGCGGCTGCTTGAGTGTCATCGGCGCAGAAGGCCCGCTGAACTTTGCAAACGCCGCGGGGCTCATCACCAGGCTGATGGTGTTTTTCTCATTGGAGGCCAGCGTCACGCCGTCGGGTTTGATGTTCGTATGCACGCCGCCGTTGAGGTTGCCGGATTTGATCTCCAGCGAGGCGCTGCCTTGCTTATCCGCATTGAGCGCCGCCTGCACCCGGACCAATTCCAGCTTCTCGCCCAGCAGGCCAACCAGCTTCCCTTCCTGGGCCGCCAGTGTATCCACCACGTTGATGGGGATGTTGTCCACCTTCAAGTCCAGCCCGATCACCGGGGTCGTCGTCAGCGTCCGCGCCGTCGCCAAAAGGTTCACCCCGCCTGTGGTGGCCGATCCACCCGTCAGCGTGACCTTGGCTTCCTTTTCCAGCGCTTCGGGAATATCCACCACCAGCCGGGTGCCCTTCCACTCAAACTTCCCGATGTTGTTCGTCGGAATGTTCAGCACCGCATCCGTCGCCGTCAGCACCGCTGCAAGTTTCAGCTTATTGATGTCCACCGCCCCGCCCGTCATCGGCAGCGAAAGCGAGTCCAGCTTCAAAACGACATCGATGTCCTTCTCCAGCGTCGCCGGAGCCTGGTTCTTCTTCAAAACGTCGTTGATCGGGCCTTTGCGAAGCGCAAGCTTCACATTGTTGGTGCCTTTGCCCAGCGCAAAGCTGTCGCCCTGCTTGGCAATGGTGATATCCACAGTCAGCGCTTCGGAATCGGCCCTGAGCGTCGCCTCCCCTTCCTTCTGGGAGATGTCCGCTTTGAGGGCGATATTCAGTTCCTTGCCCAGCACGGAAACCAGCAGCCCGTTCTGGTTCGCCAGCGCATCGGCCACCGCCACCGGCAGTTTGCGCACGTCCACCGTGCCCACCACCTTCGCCGCCTCAGGCGCAAGATCGCCTGCGGGCGTAATCAAACCGTTCACAGTCAGATCCGCGCCCAGCAGGCCCTTGTCCGAGCCGTAGGTCGCATCACCGCTGAGCTTCAAGCCCAGTTTGCCCAGGTCCTTGGCGTCGACCGTCAGCGTCGACACATTCACCGCCGCCGTTTGAGGCGCAAAACCCTTGGCCGTCACCGCCAGGGCATTCACCTGGATCACCCCGCGCGGCCCGACGATCTTCGTCGCCCCGCTCGAACCGCTCGACGAACCCGAGCCCGAAGAACTCGCGCTCGTCGTCTTTGGCGCAAACGCAGCGGCGATGTTTGTCGACCCATCCGCGTTCTTCACCACGTTCAGCTCAGGCTTGTCGATCGTGATCGTGCCCAGGTCATTGGCCATGTTCAAAAACGTAGTCGGGCGGACAGACGGCATATCGATCTTCGCCACCGTCGCCACCACCTGGCCTGACGGATCAAGCACCTTCACGCCATGCACCGACTGCCCTGAAAACCACCCCAGGCTGATGGAGTCCACCTCCACCTTGCCGGAGATCGCATCATTCACATACCCCAGAATGAAATTCTTCCCCATCCCCGTGCTCAGCAGCGTCGGCAGCAGCAGCACAAACAGCACCACCACCCCCACCAGCACCCCCAGGCCAATCAAGATCTTCTTCGCCAGCGACTTTTTCTTCACTGGCTGCCCCTGGCTGTCTGCGGGCTTATTCGAATCAGAACTGGGTGTGGCTTGAGTCATGGTCGTGGGCCTCTGTTGAAAGGAATGGCAAGCCCAAGATTGTAGTAACCCCGCCGCCCCCATGGCGAACCCATCCCCGAAATCCCCAAAACCTTCAATCGCCAATCAATCGTTAGACACAAGCGCCAGCGACGGACTTCAGGCAACACCCCGACCTCCCGAGAACGCATCAACCACCCTCTCGCCTCCAAACCACTCCGCCTTTTCCCTTGTCCCCTATCCCTTTTACCTTTCTTCTTCACCCCGCATACGGCTTCACCCTCGGATCCGTATGCTTCGTCGCATGAACCACCGAAAGCTCCCGGTACCGCGCAGGAATCACCTGCAAATACTTCTTCTCCTCATCATTCACCGGGCGGATCACCTTCCCCGGCACGCCCATCACCAGCATCCCGTCAGGCACCACCAACCCAGGCGGCACCACCGCGCCAGCGGCCACAATGCACCCCGCGCCGATCTTTGAGTGCCCCAGCAGCTTGGCCCCCATCCCAATCAACGTCCCGTCACCAATGGATTCCCCATGGCACACCGCGCCATGCCCAATGGAGACATCTTTCCCGATCACGTTGGGGTACCCGAAATCGCAGTGAATCACCGCGTTATCCTGGACATTGCTCCCCTCGCCGATGATGATCCTGGCCACATCGCCGCGGATCACCACGCCGTACCACACGCTCACGCCGGGGGCCAGCACCACATCGCCCATCACCCGTGCCGTGTCCGCCAAATACGCATTTCCGACTTGTCTCATGCTCATGGGGAGATTTTACCAATGCCCTTGAGCCTCACCCAATTTCTATTTTGAACTTGTGACTTCCAAAACGAGGCTGTTTCTCTTAATAACCGACGACTTCCCTCTGACAGGCTTTTCTTTTGCGCTTCGAACGACGATCTTGCCTCCCGCCGCGGTGAAAGCCCGCACAAGTTGGTCCATCGAAACATCGGCGGCCGCCCGCTCGATTTTGGCTACACGCGGCTGACTGGTTTTAAGTTTTTCACCAAGTTGCTTCTGTGACATATGAATAGACTCTCGCTGCAAGCGAGTGGCCCGGGCAAGTTCTACGCGCGCGTCGAGCAATTGGCGCTCTTCGCTGCTCATTTCGAGAAAATCAGCAGCATCACCGACCTTCCATCCAGCCGCTTGAATCGCTTTGCGTTTTGCAGTTTCCATAAATCTAGCCTCTGTTGAATCTTTACCGTTTCTTCGCCGCTTTAACGGCCGCATCGTACTGTTTAAGCCGCTCCTGACATCGCTTGATCACTCCATCAGGAATCTTGGGCGTTTTCTTGGCATATACCTCCAGGATGAGTATCGCGTCGGAATCTATCCGGTACATGATCCGCCAGTTATGCTCCGCATCTCGGACTCGGAGCGCTCCACAACGCGGCCCAACATCCGGCAAAAGTTCCGCTTGAGGCATGCTCAATCGCACGCCTTCTTGCAGCATGCGAAGCAACATTCCGGCTTCCTGCCTTGCTTCTGCCGTAAATGGCGGTGTCTTCACCTCACCATACAGCCAAGCTAACGGCTTATGCGGCGATTCTGCTTTTTCGCCAACCTTCGCTTTGGACATACTCCATCGACTCCGTGATTCCCCTCTTGGTATTATATCATATACGATATAAATTCAACCGCCAGACTCCTGCCTTTCTCTCTCATCCATTGAATAACTTCACTGAAAATATACAATAATGAAATCAGACTAGGCCCCATCCGACAAACCAAATCTCCCTCGACCTCACTCCCGGAACCCGCCATTGACCCACTCAGCCTCCATCGGCTTTCTCGCCGGCATCGATCTTTCCCACCTGCGCGCCAAAGCCCACTCCCCGCAATTCGCCCCGCTCTTGGCACGTCTGATAGCCCGCACAAAAGAGCAGGCGGCCGCAGCCCGCGCATCGGGCTTCTCCATCTACACCGGCGCCATCGGCTGGCATGACGCCACCCCCGCAGTTCTGGAAGCCGCACTCATCGCCCTTCTCGACGACGATCAGGACATGTTGCTTTACGTCACCCAGTGCATCGACTCTCTCACCGCTTACGCCGCCAAAGCCCGCCAGCAAAAACCCGACGCAAAACTTCTGCTCATCCACTCCCACGCACGCGTCGCCATGGCGGCTGACATGCTCCGCTCAAAACTTCCGGCAGAAGCCATGTCACGCCTGCTGGCCTTCTGCCGAAATACCGCCATCGACTACAACCCCGGCACCGATGGCATCACCCAGTTCTGCGCAGGCAGCAACATCCAATGGGCGCACGCCGCCCAGGCGGGCGTCTGCGCCCTGCTTTTCGGGGAAGATTCTGCCCACCCGGACTGGCGCAGCGTCGTCGACCGGGCCATCGAGCAATCCATCGCCTACCTCAAATATGGCTGCGATGCCTCAGGCTTCTCCTTCGAAGGCACCGGCTACGGTCACGGCGTTTTCGCCCACCTTTTCCCCTTTGTTGAGCTTCTCAAGCGCTCAGGCTACGCCGACCTTTACGCAACCCAGCCCCGGCTGCGTGCGATCTTTGAATCCACGTTCGTCAGTGTTTTCCCCGACCGCACTTTCCTCACCAACGACAACGATGTCGGCCTCATCGGCGCAAGTTCCCTGTTCTATTTCCTCTTCGCCCACAAGCAATACGCAGACCCCGCCTATCTGGCCTTCTGGCACGCTTATCAAGGCCCCAACCACCCGTTGCGCCCCTACGGCGATTTGTCCCCCTGGGCCAATAAAATAAGCGGCCTCACCACCACCCCGCTTGATGCGCACTCCACGCACTTTTTCACCTTCCTCTACTGGGACGGCCAGCCCGCAGCCGATCTGCAATCCGCAGACCGCCCGCTGGCCACCTACGCACCCGGCACCGAGCGCGTAGACATCCGCACCAGTTGGTCCACCGACGCCGTCTACTTCAACATCCTCGGTGCCGGCCGTGCCCATCAATCTCAAACCCACCGCCACGCCGACGCAGGCCACTTCTCCATCTTCGCGCACGGCGAATACCTCGCCATCGACACCGGCCGCTACAACTCCAACGAAGACCAACACAGCGTCATGCTCGTCGAAGGCAAAAACCAGCGTCACATCGACCGCTGGGACATGGACCAATCTCACGGCCACCTCGCCGGGTTCCACACCTCCAGCCCACTCACCTACATCCGGGCCGAAATGGCCCACATGAAAAATTGCATCTGGGCCGACCGGCACTTTCTCGCCATCAATCACGGAACAGACGCCGCGTACCTCATCACACTCGACAACTTCAACGTCGACCAGCAACCCCACAACTACCTCTGGCAACTCCAGGCAGGCCATGATTGCGCCATCACCATCCCCAGCAACCGCACCGCTACCCTCACCGGCAAACGCGCAAGGCTGGATATCACTCTGGCCATCCACAGCCCCGCAGACTTCGCCCAGCCCCAAACCCTAAGCCTCCGCCAAGACATGCAGGAATGGCAATGGCCCTACGGTAAAAACCAACCCATCACCGGCGCACTCGCCGTCCCGGGCCTCAGTTCCAGCGTCCGCAGGCCGCGCCTGCTGGCCGATCACTTTGGCCCCAACGGTATCGTCATGGCGGTCATCAGCCCGCGAAAGCTCCACCAAGCCCCCCTCACCGTCACCCAGCACGCCCAGCACCGCACCATCCACATCGAAATTAAATCCGAAAACTACACGGACACCATCCTCGCCGCTCCCGACCGCAGCATGATCATCACCCCCCAACTACGTGTCCTCAGCGAACTGGTTTTCCGCCGCCACGATCACCAGGGCCAACTCATCCACTCCTGGTGCCTAAACGGCCCAGACATCCCTCTCGCCCAAAAGCCCCATCTCTAAAATCCTGACCAGACTTCAGACCCTAGCCCCCAGACCCTTCTTCGATCTTCCTGTTAATATGCTGGCACTTTCATGTCCGCAGAACAGGGACAACCCGGCGTCCAACTCTCTGATGAGCAACTGTTGACTCTCTATCGGATGGGGCAAAAGCGCGCCTTCACCCTGCTCATGGAACGCTATAAACTCGAACTCTTCCACTTCCTGTTCCGTTTTGTCATGAGCAAAGAAGTGGCCGAAGACCTCTTTCAAGAGGCTTTCCTCCAGGTCCATATCTCCGCAGACAGCTTCGATAACACCAAGCGGTTTCGCCCCTGGCTTTTCACCATCGCCGCCAATAAAGCCCGCGACCACCTTCGTAAAGTCGGACGCCAGCAAGAGTTATCTCTTGCCGTTCCACTTAACGCCAGCTCTCCTGAGGCAGGCGAAATGATCGATCTGCTCGCGGGTGATTTTGAGCTTCCCCAAGACCAGCTCGAGCGTGAAGATGCCCGCAAGCGCGTGCGCCAGGTCATTGCCGGCCTTCCCGAGCACATGCGGGAAATCCTTCTCCTGGGCTATTTCCATCAAATGCCCTATAAAGAAATCTCCGACACGCTCGGCGTTCCTCTGGGCACGGTCAAAAGCCGTCTGCACGCCGCCGTCACCACCTTTGCCACTGCCTGGAAAGCCAAATACAAGGAAGATGAATGAAGGGCAAGGGCGTAAAGTTTTTCTTGCTTTGAAACCCGAACCCTTTTTCAAATCCATCGAACCGCCGTCCCATAACCTACGTACAGGTATTTAATGGACACTACTGAATCCAATTCAGACGGCCTCGCCAAAGCTCCCAAGCTTGATCCTAAACTTCTTGAAGAGCTTGATGCTCTCCTTGAAGCCCGGGCCAACCTCCCCTACACCCCGCCTGGGCTGCGTTTGGTTTCTGATGAAAACTCAAGCACAAGCATCCAGCCCACTTCCAAAGAACTTCAAAACCTCCTCACCCTCCTCGACCAGTGCCCCGCTGAAAACCCTTCCAACGACCTCGTCGCCAAAACCCTCCAGCGCATTGACGCGCAAACAGACCTCGAACACGCCCATATCAAAACCGAAGGCGGCTTCTCCGGTTTCGCTGGCCTGCGTATTCACGAATTTGCCACCATTGCCGCAGTTCTCATCTGCGCCGTCTCGCTGATCTCCCCCGCTTTGAACTATGTCCGCCAGGACGCACGCAAAGTGGCCTGTGCCAACAACTTGTCAGTCGTCTCCGCGGCCTTCAACCAATACTCCGCTGACAATAACGACAGCCTCCCCAACCGGGGCGCCCTCCCCGGCGACACTTGGTGGAACGTCGGCAAGCCCGACGAACGCGGCCAGATCAACCAATCCAACTCCGCCCACCTCTACCACTTGGCCCGGTCCGGTTATGTCGATCCGCGCACCCTTAATTGCCCGGAAAACGCCAATGCACCAGTAAACCCCGACCGTACCGCACACGATTGGAACACCCCTCAGGCCGTTTCCTACAGCTATCAAAACCAATACGCCAAGTCCCACCCCAGAGTGTCGCAAGCCCGGCAAATGGCAATACTTGCGGATAAAAACCCGCTCTTTGTCGCCAACCCCGCCGGCGAAGGCCTCACCAAGGCCTCAAACATTCAGGATGAAGCCTCCAGCAAAATGCACAAAGCCTCTGGTCAAAACGTTTTGCGCTCAGATTCCTCCGTCCTCTGGGCCAACTCCCCGGTCATGCCCAATGGCGACAACATCTGGCTCGCCTCAGGCATCAACCGCTATCGTGGCGTGGAAGGCCCCGCCTCGGTCAATGACTCCTTCTTGGTTCCCTGATCTAAGATCCTTCACCCAACTCCAAACGCTTTTCTTTAACAACACCCCCTCCAAGGGGTGTTGTTGTCTTTTCCACTTCCCGTCTCCCAGGGGTCATTCCCGGCAGGTCTTTCCTTAAACCAATCCGACCGTTGACCTCTCCAATCCCTCTTCTTACCTCAATAGACGGCTATGGGTATTGGCAACCAGACATCGCCTGGCTTAGGCGGCTTTTGACTCGGTTCAAATTTCTGCCGAATGTATATTTATCCACAAACCCGAGCCACAAACACTGTTTTAACCCGCGCTAATTACGCTCCATCCGGGCGAGGACTTGGCTTTGAAAATCCGACCCGATATCCAGGAATTTACCCCTTTTTCGCTTTTCTTTCGCGGCTTTCTCCAACGGCATAAAAACGCCCATAATCCACGTGTCTAATTCAAAATATAGGCATATTCCCTTGCGCAAGACCTGCCTCGTGTTATGATCGGAAATGGAAAGGCTTCCGACCTTGCCGTTGCCAGACGCACCCCCCAGGCACCCTAGGCTCCAACCGCAACACCCTGCTAAACTCCCCCAAAACAATCACTTGGAATAGACACCTGGATTTACCCAAGCCCCCCGCCTCCCCGCTCCCGACTTAAATCAAACCAACCCAAAACATTCTCGGTTTCCAAAACCAACGGCGTCAAAAAAGAATCCATCAAGCTCTGCGAGAGTTTCTACGAGAGTTTCTAAAAGAAGTAAGAAGTGAGGTCCTTCGTCATGGCCGATCCGAAA
>CAZIWA010000093.1:0-8649 GCA_964542875.1 uncultured Phycisphaeraceae bacterium | reverse complement strand
CGAGAGTTTCTAAAAGAAGTAAGAAGTGAGGTCCTTCGTCATGGCCGATCCGAAACAGCCCATTCCTACTCCCGGCAAGACCGAAGCCAAACCTCCGGCACCCGCCCCCGGTGCCAAGCCCGGCGCCCCCGCAGCGGCAGGCGCCAAGCCCGCAGTCGCCCCTCCAGTCAAAATTGAGATTCCTCCCGTCGCTGAATGCAAAGGCAAACGCATCGGGCAAATCCTTACCCGGATGAAAGCGGTCACCCGCGACCAAGTTCAGGAAGCACTCATGCTCCAATCCCAGCGCCGCGTGCCGCTGGGTCAATTGTTGATTGAACTGGGCTACACCAGCCAGGAGCACGTCAACATGGCGCTGGCCGCCCAGGCCGGCATGGAGTCCGCAGGCGATATCGAGCGCCTGGAAATCGCCCCCGAAGTCGTTGAACTCCTCCCCGCTGCCACCGCCAAAGCCTACCGCCTCGTTCCCATGGCCTACGACAAGGACACAAAAACCTTGACCGTCGCCATGATGGACCCCAACAACTTCCAGGCCCTCGACGACCTGCGCATCCTGATGGGCTTCAAAGTCAAGCCCATGCTGGCCAACCCCCAGCACATCGAAAAACTCATCAACCGCTACTACGGTGATAGAGAAGAATCCCTCGCCGACGTCATCGGTGACCTTGCCGAAGACCATGACCTTGAAGCCCTCACCGGCGACCGTCAGGGCTCCATCGACATCACCGCAGCCCTCGAAGCCGCCGACGATAACCGCGTCAAACGCCTCCTGAACCTCGTGCTCATGCAGGCCATCAAAGACAAGGCCTCCGACATTCACTTCGAACCTTTCGAAGATGAATTCAAAATGCGCTACCGCATCGACGGCGTGCTCTATGAAATGATCCCGCCGCCCAAGTACCTGGCCCTGCCCATCGTCTCGCGTATCAAGGTTATGGCCAACCTGGACATTTCCGAACGCCGTATGCCTCAGGACGGCCGCATCGAGCTCACCGCTTCAGGCATGCCCATCGACTTGCGCGTCGCCGTGCTCCCCACCGTGTTCGGCGAATCCGTCGTTATGCGTGTTCTGGACCGGTCCAACGTCTCTCTCGACCTTGAAAAAGTCGGTCTGCGCCCCGACGACCTGGACACCTGCCGCCAGCTCATCAACAAGCCCAACGGCATCGTCATCGTCACCGGCCCCACCGGCTCGGGTAAAACCACCACGCTTTACGCCGCGCTTGCCGAACTCAACACCATCGACACCAAGATCCTCACCGCGGAAGACCCCGTCGAATACGACATCGACGGCCTCTGCCAGGTGCAGATTAACGTTGAACAAGGCCTCACCTTCGCCGCAGGTCTGCGAAGCTTCCTCCGGCAAGACCCTGACATCGTCCTCATCGGCGAAACCCGTGACCTTGAAACCGCCCGCATCGGCGTGCAGGCTTCCCTTACGGGCCACTTGGTGTTCACCACCCTGCACACCAACGATGCCCCCAGCTCCATCGCCCGTCTGATGGATCTTGGCCTGGAAACCTTCCTCCTCACCGCCACCCTCGAAGGCGTCATCGCCCAGCGTCTCGTGCGCAAAATCTGCTCACGCTGTCGCGAAGCCATCGACCCCACGCACGAACAGCTTCTTGAACTGGAACTTACCGCTGAAGACCTCGCCGGCAGGCAGTTCTACCGCGGCCGCGGCTGCGATGTCTGCAACCACTCGGGCTACAAAGGCCGGCTTGGCCTCTTTGAGATCATGACCTTCGACGACGAAATCCGCGACATGATCATGAGCAACGCATCAACGCAGCTTCTGCGCACGGCGTCGCGCAAACGTGGCATGCGCACCCTGCGTGAATCGGGCCTTTTGGCCATCTTCGACGGCCTGACCACCGTCGATGAAGTCGTTAAGGAAACGATTACCGAAGAGTAAACCGCCGCTCAGTGGCGTTCATGCAAACTAATCAACAACCGTCTGCAATCGTCTTTTTTCACTCGTAAAACCAAACAATCCCGTAAACAATTCCCGGAGACAGACCCATGCCCACTTACCAGTACGAGGCTTTGAACGACGCCGGAAAGCAGCAAAAAGGCACTGTTGTCGCCGCCAACGACAAAGAAGCGATTGAAAAGCTTCGCAGCCAGGGTTTCTTCCCCACCGCCGTGCGTGAGCAAAAGGCCGGCGCAGCCGCCCCGGCAGCCGCAGGCGGCGCAGCCGGCAAGGGCGCCATCGGCGCCGGTAAAACCACCGGCGCAGGCAAGCCCAAGGACTGGAAGAACATGTCCATCTCCATCGGCGGGGTGAGCCCAAAACAGCTCACGGTCTTCACCCGGCAGATGTCCACCCTTCAGGACGCCGGACTCCCCATCCTCCGCTCCCTCTCCATTCTTGAACAACAGCAAAAACCCGGCCTCCTCAAGGACACCCTCGCGGAAGTCCATGAAGACGTCTCCTCCGGCACCACGCTCTCCGACGCCATGGCCAAGCACCCCAAGGCCTTCGACAAGCTCTACACCAAGATGGTCGCGGCAGGCGAAATCGGTGGCGTGCTCGACCTGATCCTCCAGCGTCTCGCTGAGTTCATGGAAAAAGCCCAGAAGCTCAAGAGCCGAATCATCGGCGCCATGGTGTACCCCGCGGTCGTTATCTCCGTCGCCATCCTCATCGTGCTGGGCATCATGATCTTCATCGTGCCCAAGTTCGAAAAGATCTTCGAAGACTTCGGCACCGACCTTCCCCTGCTCACCAAGACCCTCATGTACTCCAGCAAGTGGATCATGGGCACCATGCCGGATCAACCCATGCCAGGCGCGGTGTACATCGTCTTCGTGCCGTTCATCATCTTCTTTGGTCTTAAGCTGATCCGTAAAACCGCCATCGGCAAGGCCACGCTCGACCGCATCACCCTCTTCATCCCCGTCGCCGGCCAGCTGGTGGCCAAGGCCACCATCGCCCGCTTCACCCGTACCCTGGGCACCCTGATCAACGCCGGCGTGCCCATCCTCGACGCCATCAACATCACCAAGGAAACCACCTCCAACCACGTGTACTACGTGGCCCTGAACGGTGTGTACGAATCCGTCCGTCAAGGCGAAAGCTTCGCCGAACCCCTTCGCCAGTCCAAGGTGTGTGACTCCATCGTCGTCAACATGATCGACGTCGGCGAGGAAACCGGTGACCTCGACAAGATGCTCATGAAGATCGCCGATAACTACGACGAAGAAGTCGACGTGCTGGTCGGTTCGCTGGTCTCCCTGCTCGAACCCATCATGGTCGTCGCACTGGGCGGCATCGTCGGGTTCATCGTCATCGCGCTGTTCCTCCCCATGGTGAAGCTGATCCAGAAGCTCACGTAAAAACACGTGGCCGCGTCGGCTGGTCGGACAAAACCGTCCGACCAGCCCTCCCGCCTCTGAGCCTCGCCGCCTCAAGGAGTCACAAATGGTCCCCGCTCTATATAGACGCCGCCGCAATCACCCCCATGGCTTATCACTCGTGCAGCTCATGGTCGTCATCTTCATCATGGGTCTTCTCATGGCGATGACTGTCGGAGCAGTCTCCGGCATGCGGAACTCCAGCGCTGCCACCACCACCAAATCCACCTTGGCGGTCCTGGACGCGTCTCTGGATGAATTGAAAAATGCGACAGGCGAGTACCCACGAATCGCGGGTACTCCAACGACTCCGCTCACAGTGACGGAACTCAGTTGGCTCAATTCTGCTGTCACTCAGATGGAAACCCTTGAGCAAAACAAGACGATGCTCTCAAAGCTCGGCCGCTACAAGGAAGTCCATGACGGCACCTCACCCTTTGGTACGCCTCTGACGAACTTCCGTAATTGCACTGACAGGGGCGTTCCACTCGCTCTGGATTCCGCCGCAGGCACAATTTCGGCTTCTGATGCGGAATCTCTGCGCTCAGGTTCGGGCGGCACTCTCACAGTTTTGCGCGATGGTTGGGACCGGCCGATCTATTACTTCCCCAGCGATGCTGCTTCTGACGTAGCGGCCACTCTTCGGCCATTGTTTGTGTCAGCAGGCAGGGATGGCAAGCTTCAGTCCACACCTTGGAAAGCCGGCTCATGGCCCGCAGGAGCCTTCGTCGTCTACCAGGGTAAGTGCTACACGACCACAAGTGGCAGTTCAGCAACACCCGGAACCGACTCCACATGGGAAGCGGGCACCAGTGACGACTTCACCACAAGAGGAAACTGATGATGCGTTCTAAACGCTTTAAAACCCAGCGCCAGTCGGGCTTCACGCTCATTGAGCTCTTGGTGGCCATCGGCATCATGATCCTCATCATGGGAATCACCTTACCCATGCTTGGTGCACTTGGCCGCAGTACTGGCTTGGCTAATACTTCCAACGAAATCTCCGCTTCTCTCATTGCTGGCCGCGCCGTTGCAATGAAAGAAGGCAAGGACGCCGCGGTCATCTTCCGCGGCACCGGTGAAAACAATGAGGGGCCCGTGCAGGTCATCATCGCAGTCCGGAACGCTGACTTAGCTGTTGCCGGTTTCAAGCCCTATGAAAACCGTGGCCCAACGACCATGGCCGCCAATTGCCGTGTCGCCGGTATCGCTTCCTTGGGAGCATCCCCGGATTGGATTCGTCCAGACTCGATTCTCCCCGTCCCGGCAGCGGTGAAAACCAAAACATGGATCGGCGTCTGCTTCGGGCCCGATGGACGCATCAAGAATCTCGACTCAACTCTCATTGATCCCCCCAAGGATTACGTCGCCCCAACGAAGGTTTATTACGACGCGGATTCCAATGATTCGGAAACCCCTGCGAGTGGAAGCGACTACGACCAGAAAATCAGTTTCCTCCCAATTCTGGCGATTTATGACGCCAGGACTCTCCGGGATGGAATTGACAATGAGGTCTCCCCCACTGGACTTAAGCAGTTCATCAATCAGGAAATAACGCTCCTGAGCGATAGTGCTTCCAGCCGAATTCGTCTTTTCTACTTCGACAGCTACACCGGTCAATTAGTCAGGTAACCCTCGTTGGAACGTTGGATCAAAACCATGACAAAGGCCAGCAATAAATTGAATTCAAGCTCCCACCCGGCAATGCGTTACTTTTCAAAAAGCCGCCACCGTGGCTTTACGATTGTGGAAGTGCTCGTGGCAATGGGCATTCTGGCAATCGGCATCGCCAGCGTGTTTACCCTTTTGCCCGTCGCCGCCATCATTCAAAAACAAGCTGTCGACGCGGCTCAGGGACCGGAGTTTGGCAGCGGGGTGCTTTCGATGCTTCAGGCCACGGCAACCCGAAGCGATCCATGCTTTGGTGATCCTGCAACTGTTGAGCCGAAGTTCAGGGAACTTGCAACCACAATGGAGACGCAGCGCTTCACGCTCAACAACACCGCTGGTCAGCTCTATAACTATCAGATGGTTTACCGGCGACTCGTTGCCAATGGGCCTGTGGAAGTCGCCATCCTTGTCTATCGCAAGCTGCCCGCAGAAGAACAAGACACCCCGGCAACCACGCTTAAGACAATCATCACGATCTCTAACGACACCTCCAACGTCTACGGCCTTAATGGCCCTACTTCTCCCACCGATGATCGCGGGGTCGTCAAATCCGTCGCCATTTCTCAGGATCAGGCCATCGCCGGCAATCTTTTTCTCGTCGGTAACAGCGGGTCCAGCTATTTCATCGTCAAGTATGTCGGCGCAGCTACTGCCACTGCCACCGGCTATGGACACCGAGTCTCCCCAGCCCCTCTGACAACCTGTGAAGAGCTTGTCGGTCTTAAGAAAAACCCCGTGACACTCACCGGCTCACTCACTTGCAACGCCATTGTGACAGGGGTGATCCAATGACCAGGCCCAATCCTGCCGATTCAAACCGTGTCTCGGAGCCACAAATGCCTCAAATGCCATCGGTCAGCACCGCGTCCGGCAATCTTGACCGTGGGCTTCTCGCCCGTGAAATGCGCCGTCGCGTGGCGGCATCGGGCTTCACCATCGTTGAAGTCATGGTTGCGATGGGCGTCGTCCTCATTCTTCTCTATGTCATTTCCATCCTGTTTACTCAGGTGGGTAAAGCCTCAGACATGATCCTCGTGAACTACGCCGTTTCAAACTACAACACGGCACTGGGCGCCCAGTTACGTGACGACGTCAGGCGCGTCAACAAAAACGGCTTTATGGTGATCCGCAACCAAGCGATCAAAGATCCCGCGACGGGTCAATGGACCAACATGGATCAAATCGTTTTCCTGACTTCCGGCGAAGCCGCCAGCCAGATGTACAACCTTCAGTGGGTCCAGCCTGACGGTTCCACGGGGGGAGATTCAGGGCTCCAGCGTTCCTTCACCGCCACTGACTCACGCGTTTGGTATGGTCATTTGGCTACCTCTACGACTATGGGTTACGGTGCCAACGACCCTGTCGGAAACTTTGCACAAGTTGATTCCCGCCTCTGGGCCCTAGGCAGGCAACAACTCCTTCTGGCTGGCAAGTTTGTCTCGCTGGACACTGTCACCCCGGCCAAGGCCCCAGCCAATAGCATCTGGTTTAATCACCTGGCGACGGCAAGCGCCACCACGGCCAACTACTTCGGCGGCGGTGCACGCACGCTAACGCCTTTTGCCAACGGCAAGACGGACCTGATTGCCGATCCCCTCTATGCCAGTCCCAGCGCAATCCGGTCGGCCATCGTAAATCCCAACGGGGATATCGATCCCACAACTGCCGCCGCCGATGCCCCCATTCTCGATAACAGCTTAGCCCCTTGGATACAGCCCTGGTATCCCACACCACCAGCCTGGGGAAGCCTCACTGCCTACCAGCGTATGGAGGCGGCAGCCTTCCGACCTTACGGTCAACGCAAACTTCCCGCGATCACCACCACTCTTGCCGAAGACATCATGCAGACTCAGCTCATCCTCGCGCCTTACTGCAGCAACTTTAAGGTTGAGTTTGCTGGTGACTATGTAAGCGCTCAAAATCCCATCCCCGCTACCCGCCAGGTTGATGGCCAAACCGATATCTATCGTGGTGGTGCCACCGGAACACTCCCTAATGGTGACTACACCACGGAAACCGCACCCTACACCGTTTACTGGTACGGCGGCGGCTTCGATGGCCCTGTTAACGCCGTCCCGGCTCCTGCACGAAGATACATCCAGCCCGCTAACAACACTGTTTACGGCGATGGTGTTGGTGCACCCATGCTCAACACTCGCATCGCTGCTGGCACCACTGGCGGCGGCATCGATTGGGACCTTTACACCGCCACCTTCGGCTACGACAAAACAGTCACCCCCTGGCCTCGGCTGTTGAAGATCACGGTCAACCTGCAAGACGACAAAGGCCGGCTCCGTGAAAACTTCAAAACTTTCAAAGACCCGGCGAATGCCAATTTCACCGTCGCAGACGGCAAGCAGTTTCAATACCTCATTGAAGTCCCGCAGTAATCATTCCGCGTGCGCCCGCCCCAATACGTCCGAACAATCCGGCATCGCCCCCGTCAGGAGACAGCCATGACAGTCACACACAGCAAAATCCCCGCGCGATACAAGCGCCAGCGTGGCGTCGCCACAATCCTGGTGATCTCCAGCCTGCTGGTTCTTACGCTTATTGGATTTGCGCTCATCAGCATCGTCCAGTTCCAGCGCATGAGCGGCAACGCATCTGGTTTGGTTATCGCACGTGAAGATGCCACCAAAATCAGCGTTGAAACCGTCAAAACCCAAATTCAAAAAGACCTTTTGGATTACTACCGAGGCGTCGATGCGTCGGGTGCTACCAGCAATGCGGCCAATGCCACGCAGAACACCGCTGGCCGTGCAGTTACCTATCCCAGCGACTATCAGCCCTGGCTGGCCTCCACTGAACCTCAGAATTCCGATCTGACCGCGTTCACCACTTGGCCCCATATCTCCAAACTCGGCAAGTTCACTGACTCTTATGTGAACTGGCGGACACTCGCCAACACTGACACCCTCCAGGACAATCTGACTTTCTCCTTTCGTCCAGCCCCCGTCGCCAACCCCAATACTCCTCACGATGACCAGTTGTATGCAGACACCGATGGTGACGGCTGGTACGACGCAAAGTGGGAGCTTCTCTCGAATTTCAGTCCCAGCCTCGGCATTACAAACCCGTCTACTGACGGACTCACGTGGGTACAGGCCACCCGTATCATCGATAACTCCAGCCTCTTGAACGTCAACACAGTTGCCGTGTCTTACGGCAATTATCCGGGCACGGAAACACCCACTGGTCGCACTCCGGCAGATGTCTGCTTTTACTACCCTTACTCCAAAGCTGACCTCAGCGCGGCGACATGGTCGCCCGCACCAGGAATGCTCATCGGCAACTTCCTTCCGACTGCCACTCCAACCGACAATGGAAGTCTCAACTGGGCCGCCTTCTTCCAAGCCAAAGGCGATGCCACGATCCCCAACACCGTCGCCAGCCGCAAGGGATTCTGGGATAATTATGGATCCCGTCAAAATCAGCTCTTTCGCGTAGGTAACCCTGGTACACCTTTAGCTGCCAGTACACCTCTGGGCTTTGCTGACGAGATTGAACTGCGCTTTAAGTCCTCCAAAAACCTGGCCAATCGCTCTTTTCTTGAATCCGTTCTTGATACCGACCGTTCCGTCTCCAACCCCAACAGCTCGCAATCTGGCCCGCTGCGTT
>CAZIWA010000092.1:0-22224 GCA_964542875.1 uncultured Phycisphaeraceae bacterium | reverse complement strand
GGCCATGAAGAAGAGGTAGTAGGTCCAGCCCTGCTTATAGATCTGGGTGCCTGCGGAGACGATGCCGACGGGGCCGCGTGCTTCGGAGATGGGGACGGAGCGCTCAAAGAGCCGCTGAATGGTGACGTAGGTCTGAAGGACGAACATGTGGGTTTTCTTAAAGCCCAGCACGGTGGCGGAGATGGGGTCTGACGCGCTGACGGGGACCAGGAGGGGGACGAGGCTGGCGTCGATGGGGAGGTCCCAGCCGGCGGCGAGGACCTTGGACTGGAGGTCCGAGGAGAGGGTGATTTCACCCTTGACGACGGGGGTATTGACGATGTTGCTCTGGTATTCGACGGGGATGGTGAGGCTGGGGGCCTTAGGCTGGGAGGCAGTCTGGGCGGAGGGCTTGGTTTCCAGCGAAGCGGCTTGAGAAGCGGCGGTGGGGGTGTTTTCCCGGATGGCGCCGATGAGAGCGCTTTGGATGTCGCCAAAGGAGGCGACGGGCTTGCCGGCGATGCTGATGATCTTGGAGCCGGAGGGGACGTTGAGGGTGCCGAAGGCGATGCTGCTGGTCTGGCCGGCGATGACGTTGGTTTCCAGGCCTTCACCCATGAAGACGCCGAGCTTGCTGTTGCGGGGAGTCATGGGAGGAAGTTTTACGGGCTTGCCTTCACGCTCGACGGTGACTTCCAGGGGCTGGTTCTTGGCGGCCTTGACGGCGTCGATGAACTCTTCGGCCTGGGGCCAGTTGCGGGAGCCGGCTTGGATGATGATGTCGCCGGTCTGGAGGCCCGCGGTCCTGGCGGGGGAGTCTTTTTCAACGCCGTTGACGCGGATGAGGGGGACGAGGCCGAGGTAGTTGTACTTGGTGTCTTTTTCAGGGTCGGCCAGGAGGAAGCCGGGGATGGGGGCGACGACGAACTTGATGTCTTTGGTTTTGTCAGCGGAGGTGAAGGTGAGGGTGACGGGTTTGCCGTCTTTCTCATCGACGATCCGGCGAAGCTGATCGATACGGGTGACGGGTTTGTCATCGACAGCGGTGATGGTCATTTCACCGGTGACGCCAGCGGCCTTGAGCTCGGGGGAGAGGCTGGGGTCTTTGTCGAGCTTGAGGGAGGCCGGGGGTGCGATGCCGACGGCCAGGAGCTTGGTGGCGGGGCTGGCCTCGGGTGTGACGCGGTAGTCGATGGTCTGGGTTTTGCCGTCTGCGGTTTCGCGTTCGACGACGACGTTGGCGCTGGTGCCGGCCTTGGTGAGGGCGACGCGGACGGCGAAGTCGTTGAAGTCTCCAATGGTTTCGCCGTTGAAGGAGAGGATTTTGTCGCCGGCTTTGAGGCCTTGGTAGCGGGGGTCGGTTTCGTGTCCGACGGCGACGGCGCGAGAGGCGGGGGAGTCTTTGGCGACTTCACCGATGTATGCCGGGGGGAAGGCGACGCCTGCGAGGAAGGCGATGATGAACATCATGATCCCGGTGATCAGGTTCATGGAGACGCCGGCGACGAGGATGAAGGCGCGGGCCTTGCCGGAGGCTTTGTTGTAGGAGCGGGGGTCGTCGGAGACGGCTTCGGGCTTGCCGTCTTCCTGGCCGAGCATTTTGACGTAGCCGCCCAGGGGGAGCCAGGAGACGCGGTATTCGCATTCCCCCAGGCCCAGGGCGCTGGCTGCTTTGTCGACAGTGGCCGAAGAGGGTTTGAGGTCGGCAATGGTGGTGGTGTCGTGCTTGTCTGCGGCCTGGAGCTCTTTAAGGATGTGCTCCTTGACGCGCTGATCGAACTCGGCTTGCGAGGAGCCCCAGCGGAAGCCGATGCCTTTGCGCCAGGAGAAAGCGGCGTTGCCCATGCCGATGGCGAATTGCTCGACTTTGACGCCCGAGAGCTTGGCGGCCCAGTAATGGCCCAGCTCATGGACGAAGATCAGGAAGCAAAAGCCAGCGAAGACGGCGAGAAAGGCGCCGGTGTTGTTGAGAAGGTTAACTAGAAAATCCATATCAAATCAGTTCCGTACGGAGGCCGGGGCTTCATGGACCAGGGCTTTGCGCACGTATTCCCTTGCTTTGGCGTCGGCTTCGAGGATGGTCTCCAAGCTGTCGGCTTTCTGGCTGGGGATTGCGTCGAGCGCTTGCTCCACCAGTCTTACTATACGACCGAACCTGATGTGTTGTTCCAAAAAAGCTGCGACGGCGACTTCGTTGGCGGCGTTGAAGATGGCGCCGGAGGTGCCGCCTGCGCGGATGACCCGGTATGCCAGGTTGATGGAGGGGAAGCGGTCGTGATCCGGGGGGAAGAATTCGAGTTTTGAAAGGGCCTTCCAATCCATTGCTGCGGAGCAGTTTACGCCGCGGTGGGGCCAGGTGAGGGCATAGAGAATGGGGGTTTTCATGTCCGGCGGGCCCATCTGGGCGAGCACGGAATTGTCGGTGAATTCAACGAAGCTGTGGGCGATGGACTGGGGGTGGATGATGACGTCGATCTGCTCGGCCGGGAGGTCAAAGAGCCAGTGGGCTTCGATGACTTCCAGGGATTTGTTCATCATGGTGGCGGAGTCGATGGTGATTTTCTGGCCCATGACCCAGGTGGGGTGTTTGAGGGCCTGGGCGCGGGTGGCGTTTTCGATGGTTTCCTTGGAGGCGGTGCGGAAGGGGCCGCCTGAGGCGGTGAGAACGATTTTCTTGATGTGGGACATGTCCCCGGTGGTGTTGGCCTCCATGCACTGGAAGATGGCGGAGTGCTCGGAGTCGACAGGGAGGAGGACGGCTTTGTGCTTTTTGACCAGGGGGCTGACGATCTCGCCTGCGGCGACGAGGGTTTCCTTGTTGGCCAAGCCGATGCGCAGGCCTTTTTTAACGGCGGCGATGGCGGCGGGGAGGCCGGCGCTGCCGACGACGGCGGCGCTGACGTCGGTGGCGTCTACTTCCTCAACCAGGAGGCGTGAGGCGTCGGGGCCGGAAAAGACGCGGACGCCGGGGAGGGCGTCTTTGACTTTGTCGGCGCTGGCCTGGTCCGCCATGGCGATGTTTTTGACGTTGAATTTCCGGGCCTGAGCGATGACGGAGTCAACGCTTTTCCCTGCGGCCAGGCCGACGACCTGGATGGGGATTTGTCCGGTGGCGTTTAAATGCTCGACGACTTCCAGGGTGCTAACCCCGATGCTGCCGGTGGAGCCTAGGACGATGAGTTTTCTGGGTGCGTTTTTGGCTTGGGCCATAAGGGAAACAGGATATCAGAGTTGAGGAAGAGGGGTGCGGGGTTCAGGGTGCAGGGTTTGGGGCAGAGGGAGGAGAAGTAGGCGGATTTTGCGGTGATGCAGGGGTACACGGGGGTTGGTGCGGTGGGAAGAGGGCATGTGGGTTATAATCGTCGGGTTAGCCCTTTGGGCAAGAGGAGATATCGCGTGAAGCTTTCTGTCGTCATCCCGGTCTATAACGAAGAAAAAACGGTCGATAACATCATCAAAGAAGTGATGGCGGTGAACATCGACAAGGAAATCATCCTGGTGAACGATTGTTCCAAGGATGGGACTGCGGAAAAGCTCAAGGCGTATGAAGGCCGGGAAGGGTTTCAGGTTCACCACCATGCCGTGAACCAGGGCAAGGGCGCTGCGCTGCGCACGGGCATTCAGCACGCGACGGGGGACCTGGTGATCGTGCAGGATGCGGACATGGAATACGACCCGCAGGAATATCACAAGCTGATCAAGCCCATTGCCGACGGCAAGGCGGATGTGGTGTTCGGCTCCCGCTTTGCGGGCGGGGAATCGCACCGGGTGCTGTACTTCTGGCACTCGATGGGCAACCGGTTTTTGACGCTGCTGTCGAACATGTTCACCGACCTGAACCTGACGGACATGGAGACGTGCTACAAGATGTTCCGGCGGGAAATCATCCAGAGCATCAAGATCGAAGAAAATCGGTTCGGGTTTGAACCGGAAGTGACGGCGAAGGTGGCCAAGCTCAAATGCCGGATCTACGAAGTGGGTATTTCCTACTCAGGCCGGACCTATGAGGAAGGCAAGAAGATCGGCTGGAAAGACGGCGTGCGGGCGCTGATTTGCATCGTGAAATACAACCTGTTTTGAGGGATTTGGGCAAGCAGGCGCATATGTCCCGGGTGATCGGGCAATGCGGTGGGTTGTTGGATTTTTGCGGATTTTCCGGGGATTGATGGAGAGATCTTTCTACGCCCATCGAGGGCGCAGAAAGAAATACGGCTATTAATGACCAACTTCCGTGGGTTTTCGCTCGTGGACTCGCTTCACCCATGGCTACAGTACCGCCGCCCTTTTTTGGGGCTTGAGAGATGCAGCCAAACGCGGAGAGCCCGTCGGGCTTTGGGGGCTGTGGCGGTTATTCCAGGGAGACGAGGGCCATTTCCACTGTGGGGAAGATGGGGATAACCCAGTGGAGGCGGCTTTGGCTGAGGGTTTCGGAGACGTTTGGATTCAAGGCGGCGAGGCGGACGGTGCCGCCTGCGTGTTTGAGTTCGCCCCGGAGCTTGACCAGGCAGCCCAGAGAGAGGCTGTTCATGAATGAGAGGCCGGACATATCGAATACGACGAGCCTGGGCTTTTCCTGGGAAAGCTTGTCGGCGAGGTCCATGAGGGATTTGTAGGTAACGACGTCAGCTTCGCCGGTGAGCGCGATGAGAGTGTGGGTGTCGTTTCGGGTGATCTGAATGTCGAGGTGGCTCATGGTCCGGTGAACGCCTTTCCGGAAAGAGCGGTTTAAGGGGCGGCAATCAAGGACAGGGCTTTGGCGGCGCGGCCAGAGGTGCTGATTTTGTTTGTGCCGGAAGGGACGGGCCTGCGGGAACCCGAAAGGTAAGGATCAACCGGCTTCGGCTTCGAGTGCTTTTTTCGCATCGCCGAGGGTGTCATTACACTTGAAGAGTTTTTTGAGCCCTGTGATTTCAAAGAGCTGGTAGATCTCGCGATCGACGGCGGCGAGACGCATGTGGCCGCCTTTTTTGACGATCTTCATGAGGCTGTTGACGAGCATGCCCAGGACGTTGGAGGACATGTAGTTCACGCCTTCGAAGTTGACGATGAACTTCATGTCCTGAGATTCATCGATGGCGCGTTCAAAAAGGTTGTTGATTTCCTCGACCTGCGCTTCATCGAAGCTGAGCGTTGGCGAGTTGAATCCGATGATCGTGATTCGATCTTCATGCCGGACCGTAAGTGAGGGCTTTTCGACCATTTTGGATGACTCCCCTAACCTGATGGCGTGGGCATAGGCCCGGAACCTACACAGCCAGCGGGCCTGGATATGCTGCATCACACCTGTGACACCACTAATAGGTTACACCACTGGTTCAATGCGTCAATCTGTGGTTGGGTAGGAATTGGGTCAAAAGTGTGTTATCCGGGTGGAAAACATGGATAAGGCAGAAAAAAGATTCGTGTGCGGGGTGTTTGAACCAACCGGGGCGGGGATGGGTCTGATGTCCGGGGCATCAGTTATCTTCGTTTGTGGAGACCGGCGATGCCGGCTTATAGAAGGAAATATGGCTTATGAAGCGGCTGAATAAGAAACATTTGTGGATGGGTGCGACCGGTGCGGCATTGTTCGGGGCGTTGCTGGTGACGAGCCCAGCGGCTTACGCTGCTGAAGACCCCAAGGCGGAACCCAAGACCGAAGTGGTGGACGCCATGAAGAAGGGGGATGTGAAGAAAATGGAAGCCCTGATCAAAGGCGGGGAGCCGGCGACGCAGGCCGACAAGAACGGGGTGCAGGCGATCCACGTGGCGGCGATGCGCGGGAACCTGGAGGCGGTGAAATTTCTGATCGCTTCAGGCGCCAAGCCGGATGTGGAAGACAAAAACAAGGTGCAGCCGATACACCTGGCGGCATTTTCCAATCAGATCGAAGTGGTGAAGTTCCTGGTTGATTCGGGCGTTTCGCCTAAAGCTGGGGATAAGTCGGGTTCGCAGCCGATCCATTCCGCGGCGCGGCAGGGGCATCTGGATTTGATCATTTACCTGCTGGAAAAGGGCGTGCCGGTGGACGCGGCGAACAATGAAGGGTCGCAGCCGCTTCATGAGGCGCTGGCGGGTCAGCGGACGGATTCCGTGAAACTGCTGCTGGAAAAAGGAGCGCCGGTGGGGGCGGCGCGCAAGAACGGGATGACGGCGCTTCACATGGCGTGCCAGATCGGGCTGCTGGACATCACGAAGATTTTGATTGAAGCCAAGGCCCCGGTGAACGCCAAGACGGTGACGGATGTGCAGCCGATCCACCTGGCGGTGAGCGAAGGGTATGCGGACATCGTGCGGGCGCTGATTCACGCCGGGGCTTCGGTTTCGACGGGGGACGGCAATGGCCGAGTGCCGCTTCACTTTGCGGCGATGAAGGGCAATGAGGACATGGTAAAAATTCTGCTGAGCGCCAAGGCGCCGGCGACGTCGAAGGATAATGATGGTCAGCAGCCGATCCACTTTGCGGCGTATAAGGGGTATGCGGGCGTGGTGCAGCAGTTGCTGGAGGCGGGCGCATCGCCGACGGTGGGGCTCAAGGACAAGACCCTTTTGCAGATGACGCGCGACCCGGCGACGAAGAAAGTGATTCAGGATTTTATCGACAAGGGCGGGAAGTGAACCGGGTGTGAGCGTTTGCCGAGTTCCCACGCGTCCGGGTGCCGGGTGTCGGGGTTATCGGTCGACCGGGGCTTCGAGGAAGCCCACGCCAGTTCGGGGCGCGGCCTAATCATGTATGAATTTCCGTTGGGCATATTTCTTATGGACACTCAATAACCCGCTCTGCAATAATGGATTGGGCCCGGGCGTTTAGACGTTCGGGTAAGCGAGAATGGTGTTGGATTGAGCCACGGGCGATTCATTTGCCCTGTGTGTAATCGCTTTTCCCGGAGTGATGTGATGACCGAGTTGTGCAGGCCATCCGCGCGTTTTTTAATTCGACCAGGCGACAAGGCTTATGCGTGCCTGTGGGTTTTGCTGCTTGTTTTCGGCGGCGTTTACGTCAGCCAGTTGGATGCGCATGGGTTCTGGTGGGACGAGTGGATGACGCTGCAGACGGTGGGAATGCCTTTTGGCGAGATGGTGCAGGAGCGCATATCGCATGGGCATGGGCCGGTGTATTTCGGATTGCTGCAATTTTGGGCGATGGTGGCTGGGGTTGGGGAGCCGGTGCTGCGCCTGCCGTCGGTGTTTTTCGCGCTGGTTTCGGCGTGGCTGATGTTTCAGATCGGCGCGCGCGTGGCAGGGCGGTGGACGGGTGTGATGGCTGCGGGGCTGCTGCTGGCGAGCCCGACGACGCTGTGGCTGGCACTGCAGGCGCGGCCTTACACGATGGCGATGGCGCTGCTTCTGGCCGGGGCGGCGTGGATTTTGCGGTGCAAGGAGAGGCCTGAGCATTGGTCGCACGCGTGGGTGCTTGGCGGGCTGAACCTGCTGGCGCTGGCGACGCATTACTCGGCTGGGTTGTTTTTGCTGGGGCAGGCGGCTTACCTGATAACCCTGCGTAAAGAACGGAAAGACTTGCTGACCGGCGCGGTGGCCGGGTGCCTGGCTGCGCTGACGCTGGCGGGGATGACCGTGAAGACTGCGGGGTCGGCGGGCCCGGTTTCGTGGATTGCGCCTCACCGATGGGATGCGGTGCCGGGGTTGATGGGTCAGGCGGCGTTGTCTGAACGGTTGGCGGGGGAATGGCCGATTGGAAGTGCATTGGCCGGGATGTTGTTGGGGTTGATCGGAGCGATGGGGGTTTGGAAAGCGCGGCCGGGCAAGCGCGTGCTTGTGGCGTTTTTATGGGGTGTGCCGCTGATGGCAGCGGCGATGCTTGTACTGGGTGGGTATCCGGATGTGGCGCAGGTGCCACGGTATTTCGCCGCGTGTCTGGCGTTTGAGGGGTTGGCGGTGGCGCTAGCGCTTGGGTATTGGACCCGGCATCGCCCGGCGTGGGGAATTGCGGGGTTGGCGGCACTCACCGCGGTGTGCCTGGCGTGCGGGTGGGATGTGGTTTATCGGGGGCCGGAGTATCCCTACCGAGATGTGGCACGGCTTATCGAACAGACCGGAGATGCCGATGACATTGTGATGGTGTCAGGCCCGCACTTTCAACTGGCGCCTTGGTTTTATTACGCGTCGCGGTCGACAGTGAACCTGAAAGACCCGGACCGCGGAGTGGTGAAGCGATTCGAGTGGGCGTCCGAACCGGCAGGGATGGACAAAAAGCTTCCGGAGACGGTTGGCCCCAATGCACGGCTGTGGCTGGTGCCGTTTGAATCCGGCCCGATGAAGCCCGAGACGCGGGCGATGCTCAAGAAGCTGGTGGATGACTATGCGGTGATCAAGGAGTATGAAGTCAAGGGCCGGCTGATTTTCGAGTTTGAGCGGCCGACAATGGTGGTGGGCACGGAGATGGACCCCTCCGACGAGCAGCAGGAGGATGGGATGCCGGAACTGCCAGTGGAATCCATGCCGGCGGAACCGGAGGAGGAGATGATAGGGACGTGACGCGGAGAATGGAGAGGGGTACTTAGATGTTTGCAGCGGATGATTAGGGGTTGGGAAAGATGCGCGCGGATTTTGAGTCGTTGCGTTGAAGGCGTGCGTGGGCAGCCTTCACCCTGATCCTCTCCTGGGGTATTTGTCGGCACATGCACCCGTCACCCGGGCGCGTGGGAATCGGCAAATGCTTCTACCCTGGGGTGGAGGGTCAGTCGAGTTTTTCGGAGTGGCCGATATCGGGGGTGACGGCGGTCCAGCCGAGTTTGTCGGAGATGGTTTGGCGCAAGCGGTTGCAGACGGAGGCTTCGCCATGGGTGAGGAAGATTTTACGTGGCGGGGCTTTGACGTTGGAAAGCCAGCGGAAGAGATCGGCCTGGTCGCCGTGGGCGCTCATGCCGGAGATCTCGGCGATCTGGGCTTTGACGGGGTAATACTCCCCGTGGATGCGGACGGGATTTTCGCCGGATTTGATGAGCTGGCCAAGGGTGCCGGGGGACTGGAAGCCGACGAAGACGATGGCGTTTTTCGGGTCGGAGATGTACTGGCGCAGGTGATGCTTGATGCGGCCCGCTTCGCACATGCCGGAGGTGGCCATGATGATTTTGGGCTCTGAAGATGCGTTGATGGCCTTGGAGTCGATGGCGGCGCGGACGTAGCGCAAGCCGGGGAAACGCAGGGGTGCCAGGCCGGAATGGAAGAGCTTCATGGCATCGTCGTCGAGGTATTCGGAGTATTCAAGGAAGGTGGCGGTGACGTCTGCGGCCATGGGGCTGTCGACGTAGGTTTTGGTGACGGGGATGCGCTTGTCGCGGTGGAGGTTGCCCAGGTGGTAGACGAGTTCCTGCGCGCGTTCGAGGGCGAAGGTGGGTATGACGACGGTGCCGCCTCGCTTGAGGACGGGGGTGATGGTGTCGGCGAGCTGGGTTTCGATGGGGATGTGCTTGTCGTGGAGTTTGTCGCCGTAGGTGGACTCCATGACGATGTAATCGGCTTGAAAGGCGAGTTCAGGGTCGTGGATGAGGGGTTTGTCCCACTGGCCCAGGTCCCCGGAAAAGAGAATGGTTCGGGTGTTGTTGTTTTCCTTGACTTCAAAGAGGACCGAGCCGGAGCCGAGGATGTGTCCGGCGATGAAGAAGGTGACGGTGACGGCGTCGTTGAGCTTGATGGGTTTGTGGAAGGGGTAGCCGCGGAGCAGGCCGGCGGCGGCCATGGCGTCGGGTGTGCGGTAGAGGGGTACGACGGGCTGAGGGGGGGTGCGGTTTTCCCGCTGATGGCGGATGATTTTGTATGCGGCGTCTTCTTCCTGGATGCGCGCGGAGTCGGTCATGATGAGGCGCGCGAGGGCGACGGAAGGCTCAGTGGTGATGATGGGGTTTTTGTAGCCCTGAGCGACGAGACGGGGGATGAGTCCGCAGTGATCCAAGTGGGCGTGGGTGAGGACGACGCAGTCGATGGCGCCGGCGTCGGGGGAGAAGGGCGTCCAGTTTCGGCCGATGTAATCACGTTCCTGAAACATGCCGCAGTCGATGAGGATGTTGAGCCCGCCGGCGTTGAGGAGATAGCGAGAGCCGGTGACTTGGCGCGAAGCGCCCTGGAAGGTGATTTGCAATGGAGTGCTCCATGTTTGTGCGGACGGTTTCAGGAACCGGATGCACTTTACTGTATGCACGGTTTGAGATGTGGGAATCGGAGCGGGAAGCTTTGCAGAATTTGGGTGGCGGGGCAGATAGCGCAGAGGTTTTTCCGCGACCATCGAGGTCGTGAAAAATAGGGGTTATTGGAAATCAACTGATTGCCGTGGGCTGCCGTAATGGGGCGAAGAAAATACGGGATGTTGTTGGGTTAGGCGCGCTGACGGATGGCTTCGTAAAGCAGGAGCGCGCCGGCGACGGAGGCGTTTAGGGAGTCGACGGCGGACTGGGCCATGGGGATGCGGATGCGTCGACCGGCGGTGAGCCATTCATCGCTGAGGCCCTGGTCTTCCGCGCCGATGGCGATGGCGACGGGGCCGGTCATGTCCGCCTGGGTGTAAAGCGAGGCATCGCTGGGGGTGGAAACCAGCAGCGTGATGTTGTGTTTGGCGAGCCAGGTGAGGGTGTCTTGCCGGGTGGCGCCGACGATGGGAAGGGTGAAGACGGCGCCGGTGGAGGCGCGGATGGTGTTTGGATTAAAGGCGTCGACCACGCCGTCGGCGACGATGACGCCGTGCGCACCAGCGCCCGATGCGGTGCGGGCCAGCGCGCCGAGGTTACCGGGTTTTTCAATGCCGACGGCGACGAGGTAAAGCGCTGGGCAGCCAGGGGGGAGAAGCGTATCAAGCGTGCGAGCGGGGGCCTCGAAAACGCCGATGACGCCTTCGGGCCGCTCGTGATAGGCGACCTTGCCGAGGATGGGTTCAGAGACGTCATAGATCTGGCAGGCGTCTTGAAGTTCAGCAGTAAGGCCGAGGTTGGCAAGGGCGGCGGGGATGTGGTTTTTGAGGAGCGTCTGACAGGCGTAAAACTCGACGGGCTTGAGGCCCGCGGCGATGGCGCGGGAGACTTCACGCGCGCCTTCGGCGAGGAAGCGGCCGGTGGCGTCGCGCTCTTTGCGTTCGCGCAGGCGAACGGCGGACTTGACCCGGGGGTTATCGGCGCTGGTGATTTTCAGGGGTGGGCGCATGAGGAAGGGTCTAGGGCCTGGGGTCTAGGGTCTGGTCAGAGGGAGAGAGAAGGAGGGGAGGGCTTGGAGGCGGGGCGGTGTTTTTTCGGACTGGACCCCGGACGCTGAATCCCAGGCTCTTCTTGACCTTCGTTAAAGACAACGCCCCGTGTGACCGGGGCGCGTTTTTGGATGAGTGAGCGGTGTTACTTTTTCTTGGGGCGTTTTTTGCTGTTGTTGTCGTCGTCGTCGTCGTTGGGGAGCGGGAAGACGGATTCGGTTTCGTCCTCGTTGCGGTTCTGGGTGAGGGCCTGAAGCGCTGCGAGGGGATCGTCGAGGTCGACGGTGGGGGTGTGGGATTCGTTATCGACTTCGGGGAGGTTTTTGTCGCTGTCGTCCTGGAAGGCGACGGGCTGGAGGTCCAGATCGTCGGACTTGGCGTCGTCTCCGGAAGAGTTGAGGGCGGGCATGATCCGAGAGGGCGCCTTGGTTTCCACCAAGGTGCGGACCGGGTCGATGTGGTTGGGCTGGCCGTTTACGACGGTGATGAAGACCACGGGGCCGATGACGAGTTCATCGCCTGCCTTGAGGGTGGCTTCCTGGATGCGAATGCTGTTGTGATAAGTGCCGTTGGAAGAGCCCAAGTCGCGCACAACGAGTTTATCGTCGACAATGCGCAGTTCGCAGTGCTGACGAGAAACGCTGGACAGCGGGATCCTAAGATCACAGCCGTGCGCGCGGCCGATAATGGCCATATCCTTCTGGATCGGGAAGTCCCGCCTTGTACCATCGGATAGAAACATGACCAACGTGACTTCCATGACGCTCCCTCAGGCTGGCACTACTTCTATTAATTTACGTGAGCTAGATGATCTAGGCCGATCCGCCACAGGCGGGCGGCGACATTATTCTAACGCTCGCCCTCATGACATACAAACCCTTGCTCTAACAAATCCTACGCAAGTCGACGCGTTGTACCTGCACATCCCGTTTTGCTTTCATAAATGCCACTATTGCGACTTCTACAGCATTGTTGACGATCGTAAGCAGGGAGAGTTTGCGCTGGCGCTGGCACGGGAAATCGGGTTTAAGGCAGGTCAATTCAAGCTGAAGCCAAAGACGATTTTTGTGGGGGGCGGGACGCCGACTTATCTTTCCGTGGAGAATTGGAAGCCGATCCTTAAGGCATTGTCAGATCATGGGGTTATGCAAAATGTGAGTGAGTTTACGGTGGAGGCCAATCCCGAAACCCTGACGGTGGAGATGGCGCGAATGCTGGCGGATGCCGGGGTGAACCGGATGAGCCTGGGGGCGCAGTCGTTTCAGCCGGAACTTTTGAAGGCATTGGAGCGCTGGCATGACCCGGCTTCAATCCCGCGTGCACTGGATGTGATTCGAAAAGCGGGGATCGTGAATTTGAATTTGGATTTGATTTTTGCGATCCCAGGACAAACGGTGAAGCTGCTGGAAGAGGATTTGAAGCAGGCGCTGGCATTGGATGTGGAGCATTTAAGTGTTTATGGGTTGACCTATGAACCCAACACAGTGTTGACAAAAAAGCTGGAGCTGGGACGGGTGACTCCAGCAGATGAAGATGTGGAGAAGGAGATGTACGGGGTGGTGCTGGATACGCTGGCGGCGGGCGGGTTTAAGCATTACGAGGTGAGTAATTTTGCGCGCAGGCGCGAGGGTGTGGATCGGCGGTGTGCGCACAATCTGGCGTATTGGAAGAATTTGAATTGGATCGGCGCGGGGCCGGGCGCGGGGAGCCATCATGAGGGGTGGCTGTGGAAGAATCTGCCTCATCTGCAGAAGTACATCGAGATGCCGGAGACGCCGCCGATGTCGGAGTTCGACACGTTCGATGCGGATCGGAGGGTGGGAGAGACGTTGATGCTGGGGTTACGGTTGATCGACGGCCTGCCAAGCGAGACGTTTGATGCGCTGGTGGCGACAAAAGAAGAACGGCGCGGGCGCGCGGAGTATTTGCTGCAGGCGGGAATGCTGGAGCGCGCGGAGGGGAATGTGCGGCTGACGCGGGCGGGGCTTTTTGTGGCGGATATGGTGATTGGGGAGTTGATTTAAGTTTCAGGTTGAGGCGGGAATTATTTGACGAGAGTGGGTTGTGTGGTGGAAGGCGGAGAGACGGGCTGGGGGAAAGTGGCGAGGTCTGCCTCCTCAAGCGTGAGGCCGGCTTTACTCCTGGGCCAGATGACGATCGGGGCGGTGATGAAGGCGTCTTTGGGCAGCCAGAAAACAGACCAGAGAACCAAGTGTTCTTCTTTGGCGTCCAGATTGAACATGAGGTAGTAGGCGTTGTTGGAATCCGGGCAGTTGATTTGGATGAAGAGCGAATCGCTGATGAAAGGGTCTTCGAATTGCTTTTCGAGGCTTTCGAAAGAGAGGCCGGGGGTGAGCGCCAGGACGCGGCTTTCTTTCAGGTCGGTTGCGGGGCGCGTGGAAGATTTGGCGGTTGAATGCGTGGTGGGCAATGGGCGCAGGACCGGGGCGGCGTGGACCGGTTGCGTTTGGGGTTGTGCGGGCTGGGAATCAGAGGGTTGAGATTCGGGGGGCAGAGGCTCGGCGATTTGCGTGGTCGGCTGGGTGGCGGGCTCATCGGGCGGATGGCAGCCGATGAGGGTGAAGCAGAGCGCGACTGAAAAGAGCCAGCGGAGCATAGAGGGCCTTGGGGCTTTGAAATAAGGGGGCATGCGACAAACTATCAGAGAGGGGGATGATGACGCTACGGCTAAACTGCGATTCAACAGCGAAAAGGGGGCTTTATGTCGGAGATTGATGCGCGCGCAACACTTTTGAAACGTTATCGGCTGTCGATGGGGCTTTTTATCGTGGGGCTGGTGCTAAGCGGGGTGACGGCGTTTGCGCTACTCATGGAGATGGATGCGCTGGTGAGGATGTTTGGGCTCCAGAGCGGCTGGGTGGTGACGGTGCGTGACGGGCTGCGCGAGACGTATGGGAAATATCCCTGGGTGGGGTATGGGACGGATTGGCTGGCGTTTGCGCATCTGGCGATCGCGGTGTTTTTCATCGGGCCGTACCTGGAGCCGGAGAAAAATGTCTGGGTGGTGAAAGCGGGGCTGGTGGCATGCGTGGGGATTTTGCCGCTTGCGTTTATCGCAGGGCCGGCGCGGGGAATCCCGCTTGCGTGGCAGTTGATTGATTGTTTGTTTGGGGTGCTGGGGGCGGTGCCGCTGGGGTATTGCTGGCGGGTGACGATTGCGTTGGAACGCAATAGAAATATAGAGCAGGAGAGAGTGGAGCAGTAGAGCTGAAGAGGATCAATTTACCCAGGGGATGATTGGCGTGAGGGTTGGGGTGTGCCATTTGAAGGGGCTCAGGCGGAGGTCTTTCTGCGACCATCGGAGTCGCAGAAAGAAAAACTGTCAAAATGCGGTTTACCGGGGGCTGTGCACGAGTACGCGTTTGCTCCCGGCTACAGCCGGTCGCCCCTTATCAGGGGCGGGAGACAGAAATGACGTTGGTGTTGAGCATGAACGTTGGTTCTCAGGTGTTTTGAGGGCCCAACGGGACACTGGCGGGCAAGCCGACCAGTGGCACTTTTAGATCATTGCGCCAACTCAGGGGCAGACGTTGGTGTTGTCGTCGGGTGGGTGGCGGGTTTTTCCGCGGGGTCGCCGATGAGGCTGGTTTTGTGGAGGACGACCACTTCCATGGGTTTGCCTTTGGAGTGGTTGAGGCCTTTGACGCTGCCGGTTTCGGTGATGCGGGGGTTGGGGGCGGGGTTGATCTGCTCCACCATGGTGCGGGTGAGGACCAGGACGCCGGGCGCGGGGTCCGCGGCCCATGCGGCATAGTCGTCGGCGCGCAGGCGGGCCAGGGGCGGGCGGTTCAAGTAGTAATCCAGCGAGGCTTCCTGGTAGTCCATCGTGCTGACGGGGGTGGTGCTGGTGCCGGCTTTTTTGACGAGCTTGGCCACCTGGGGGCCGAGTTTCAGAGGTTCCAGCGCGGGGAGAAGAATGAGGGCCAGAGCGACCTGGATGACCAGGACGCCGACCCAGAGAATCAGGCAGGCCTGGGTGAAGCGCCAGGTGAGGTGGAACCTGAGGACGATGGCGGTGAGGACGAGGATGAGGGTGCCGAGGATGATGCCGGGGACCTGGAGGGAGGGCATGGCGGGCACTTCGCCAAAGGGGAGGGTGATGCCCCAGGGAGCGATGAGCAGGATGCCGGCGACGCCGATGGCGACGGGGGCGAAGAAGATGCCTCCTCGGTGGGCCCAGAGGCGTTCCTGGGCGTCGGCGCGGGCGTGGCGGAGGTGGTCAAGGGTGCTGGCGGTGAGGAGGGCGAGGGCGGGCCACATGGGGAGGATGTAATGGGGGAGCTTGGTGGCGACGACGGACATGAGGATGAAGGTGGGGATGATCCAGCCGAGGCAGAGGGCTTTGAGTTTTGCGCCGCCTACGGTACCGCGCCAGGTCATGCCGATGGAGGCGAAGCCAAGGAGCGTCCAGGGGAAGAAATAGGCGAGGATGAAGGGGATGTAGAGGGGGAGGGCGGCGAAGTAGAGCCAGCCGGAGGCGCCGTGGCCTTCTTTGGCTTTGAGGGATCGTTCAACGACATGGGTGCCGACGCCCATTTTGAGGAATTGGCCGTTGGTGGCGTTGTTGGCGGGGATGGCCCAGGCGAGGAAGAGGAGGGTTCCGGCGATAACGCTGACGACAAGAAGGGGGATGACTTTGGGCTTGGCCTGGCCCAGGCGCTGGAGCATGCCCAGGCCGCAGAGGATGCCCAGGGCAGGGATGGCGAGGCCGACGGGGCCTTTGGTGAGCTGGGCGCCGGCGAGGGCGAGGGTGAGGAGGACGTAGTCGTACCAGCGAGGGGTTAGGTTCTGGTCGGGGTCGGTGGCGATGCGGACAAAGACCGCCATGGCTGCGGTGATGAAGAAGAAGAGGAGGCCGTCGGCGGTGGAGGCGGTGCCGGTGACCATGAGCATGGGCGTGGTGGTGATCATGGCGCCGGCGACGAGGCCGACCCAGGCGTTGGCGAGGCGTTTACCCATCCAGAAAGTCATGAGGGTGGCGCCGACGACGCCGAGGGAGGACCAGACGCGCACGGCCAGTTCGGTGTGGCCGAGGACCTTCATGCCGACCGCCATGAACCAGTAGATGAGGATGGGCTTGTCGGGGCGGAGGTTGCCGTTGAAGGTGGGGTAGAGGTAGTTGCCGGAGGCGATCATTTCCGCAGTGGCCTGGGCGAAGCGGGGCTCGTCGCGGTCGAAGAGGGTGCTGGCGGAGCCGATGAGGGCGTAGGTGATGATGACGATGATGGCCAATGCCCAGGCGTGCCGCCAGGAGGGCTCAAAGCCGGGGGTGATGAGCCGTTTGAAGAAAGTGGGCTCAGGTGGGATGGAATCTTTGGGTTGGGCCATGTGGGAGGAAGAGTTTAGCCTATCGGGGAGATAGGGTTGAAGCGGTTTTCATGACGCAGCGGCCGGAGCCCTGGCAGACTTCGCATTCGGCGGCGATGCCCTGGGTGTGTTTGATGCAGTGGGTGACCCGGGAATCAATGATCTGGGCCATCAGTGGATGGAGGCCCAGGGGGGCAGCGACGACGAAGGAGACGCCGGGATGCTTCTGGGCGGCGGCGGCGGTGAGGTCTGGAATGTCTTTGAACCAGTGGCGGCCGGGGGAGAGAAAGTAAGGCATGACGATGACTTTGGAAGCGCCCTGGGCGACACACTTATCAAAAGCGTCGGCGATGGAGGGGGTGGCCAGCTCCATGTGGGCGGGCTCGACAATGGGCCAGGCGTCCTGGGGTTTATCCTGCCGGGTAAAGGCCCGGTAGAAGTCGGCGACCTGGGTGAGCAGGTCGTTGGATTCCTCGCGGCGCGAGCCGTGATCGACCAGGATGATCCCGGTGTGCCGGTCGTAGGGTGTGATGGGTTGGGTGGGGGGCATGGCTTTATTGTAGTGGTCCGGGGCGGGGGCGTTCGCATATGATTGACGCGGTTTGAGGCCGGGGACGCCGGCCGGGAAGCCAGGAGTAAACAGATGCTGAAACGAACTATCCAGGCGGGCATGATCCTTGGAGCGATGTTGCTTTCGCCGATGCTGGCCAAGGCGCAGCCGCTGGCGGACCGGGTGCCCGCTGATGCGTGCGTGTATGTGGGGTGGGCGGGCATCAAATCGATGGGGCCGGAGTTCAACGAGACGCATTTCAAGGCGGTTCTGGAGGCTTCTGATTTTGGCCGGCTGATCAATGAATATCTGCCTCAGGTGGCGCCGACTCTGCCGGGGCCGGCCAGCGACCTGGACAAGAAAGCCAGCGTGCAACTGACGGCGACCATGATGTCGGCGATGTGGGATTACCCGTCGGCGATGGTGGTGTCCGGGGTGGTGGAGCGTGCGCCGGGCCAACTGGCGCCCAAGGTGCTGTTTTTGTGTGAGCCGGGCGATCAACTGGAAGCCATTCGCGGACGGCTGCAGGGGTATCTGGATGGTTCTCAGGAATTGAAGAACCACGTGCGGGTGGTGGTTCATCAGAGCTATCTGGGGCTGGTGACGGGGTATAAGGCCGATGAGCTTGCGATCGCCGGGCCGACCAACGAAAAGGGCGCGCGCGTGGATGCGCTGGGGAACAATAATGCATTCCGACAGGCGATGTCTCGCCTGCAGCCCTTGCCGAAGGTGGCGGTGTATGTGCAGTTGGAATCAATTTTGACGCAGACGGAAAAGCGGATGTTTGACGCGGCCAAAGATAAGCCCGAAGGCAGCCCGGAGGCCTTGAGGCTGGCCCGGTATCGTGCCGTACGAGATGGGCTGGGCTTGACGGGAGCGCCGTATTTTGGGGCGTCGGGCGGGTTTGAAGGAAAGGATTGGGGCGTGCGGGCGTACCTGAGCGCGCCGTTGCCCAGGAAGGGGATCGTGAGCCTGATCGACTCGGGCCCGATCAATCAGAATTTTTTGCGTGCGGTGCCCAAGAGCCCGGATGTGGCGGTGGTGGCGCGGTTTGATGTGGGCAAGCTGATCAGTCAATTGACGGGGGCGGTGAAGGAAGTGACGCCGGAGGGGGCCAAGGCGATCGATGGGTTTTTGGCGGCCCCGCCGTTTGCGCCGGAGGTGAACTTGCGGACGGAACTGCTGGAAGTGCTGGGCGACCATTGGGCGTTTTACAGCGACCCGCAAACCACGGGCCGGGGGCCGATGGGGTGGGTGATGGTGGCCCGCCCGGCGGACCCGGGGCAGGTGGAAGCTTCGCTGATGAAGCTGATCGGCAAGGGCACGACCGCCTACAACGCGTGGACGCAGGGGAAGTCTGATGTGAAGCTGCTGACCCATCGGGTGGGGCCCTACGAAGTGCACACGCTGGCAACGCCGGGCGTTTCACCTTCGTGGGTGGTGGCGGATGGAAACCTGTACGCGGCGATGTTCCCGCAGAACGCAGTGGCGGCGGCGGAACAAGTGGCCCGGAACAAACCCGCGATGGTGGACAACCCGGACCTGGCGGCGATGATCGCCAAGACGGGCATTCGCGGCATCAACGGTTTGAAGTATTACGACCTGGATGAGACTGCGCCGGATGCGTACCCCGTGCTGCTGTCGCTGTCGCGGCTGGTGTTGGGGTCGATGGACATGCAGGCGAGCGCGACGCCGCAAGGCGTGGTGCCGAAGCTGAGCGATTTAAACGGACACCTGGGGCGCGCGGTGTATGTGACGTGGGCGGATGCGTCAGGGTGGACGATGGCGGGGAAGACGCCGTTCCCGGGGGCGGAGCTTCTGGCGCTGCGGCTGGATACGAGTTTGTTTATGTCCGGGGCGGCGCTGAAGAGGTGAGGGGGGTGAAGAAGGGTCTGGGGTCTGGTCAGAGGGGAATGGCAGATGTGTGAGATTGGATGTTGGATGTTTTTTCGGAGATGAATTGAGGAGCGATGGCGGATTTTCCGATCATGTTGAAGGTTTCCGGGAGGCTGTGCGTCGTGATTGGCGGCGGGCCGGTGGCGCTTCGGCGTGCGCGGGCGCTGGTGGAGGCGGGGGCGAAAGTGGTGGTGGTGGCGGATCAGGTAGACCCGGAGATGGCCGGGGTGGGCGTGACGATTCATCAGCGGCTGGCCGCTGAGAGCGATTTAGATGGCGCGATGGTGGTGGTGCTGGCGACCGGGGATGGGGCAGTCAATGAACGGCTGGCCGCAGCGGCGCATGCGCGGGGGGCGCTGGTGAATCGGGCCGATGATGCCGGTGAGGGAGACTTCAGCGTGCCGGCGCACAGGCATCATGGGCCGGTGACGGTGGCGGTGCATACGTCGGGAATCAGCGCGGGGGCGTCGGCGGCCATCCGCAAAGAGCTTTCGGAAAAACTGGATGAGGACTGGGTGCGGCTGCTGGAACTGGTGCGCCCGTATCGGGAACGGGTGCAGGCGCTGGGCCTGGGAGCCGTGGAACGGCAGGCGCGGCTTAAGCGCCTGGGTTCTCCTGAGACATTGGCGCTTTTGAAGCGTGAAGGGCCCGGGCCGGTGCTGGCGCTGTGCGAGTCGCTTTTGACCGCGGGGTGATGGTATCCTTTGGGCCTTATTAATCCCTAAGGAAGAACCATGGTTACCGACACGATCAACAATGCCGACCTTTACAAGGCTCTTGGACCGCGTTTCGCTGCTGGTCTTGAGTTCCTGAAGCGTTCGGATCTGGCGACGCTGCCCCTGGGCAAGCACGAGATCCTGGGCTCCGACTGCTTTGCGCTGGTGCAGGAATACAACTCCCGGACGCAGGCGGAATCCAAGTGGGAAGCGCACCGGGTGCATGCGGATATCCAGTTTGTGGTGTCCGGCAAGGAATACATCGGTTACGCCCCGATCGAAACCGTGAACGTGACGCATGAATACGACGCCAAGAACGACTACCTGCTGGGCGAAGCCAAAGGCACGTACGTGAAGATGGCGCCGGGCATGTTCACCATTTTGTGGCCGCAAGACGCGCACTCCCCCGGCGTGGCGCAGAACGATGAGCCCGAAAAGATGCGCAAAGTGGTGGTGAAGGTGAAGCTGGTTTGACGCAAAGCCAAGCGGATATCCCGGTGACCGCTGTGAGGCGTCCGTGCTGGATGGCCCTGCTGCCGGGTGTGCTGCTTCTGGCGCTGGCGTTTTTGTTGTACGCCAATGCGATCGACAATCCTTACATCATTGATGATTCGATGATGGTGCTGGCCCATCCGGCGCTGACGCAGCCGGGCGGGTTTTGGCACATCTGGACCCACGGGTTCTGGGAAGGGGTGGCTCAGGACCCCAACCTGTACCGGCCGGTGACGGTGCTTTCGTATTGGGCGCATGGCGTGGTGACCGGGCTGGGGCATGTGCCGGTGCGGTGCGTGAATATCGCGCTGCTGGGGTTGTGCGCCTGGGCCGGTGGGCTTCTGGCTTCGCGGTTCATCAATCCGGCGGCTGCGTGGGTGGCTGCGGCGATCTGGCTGGCGCTGCCTTCAAATACGGAATCGATCAACCACACGGTGGCCCGGGCAGACCTGCTGGCCTTGCTTGGGATTCTGCTGTTCCTGCTGATTCAACAGGGCGCGGCTGCGCGGGGCGGGTGGACGCCGGCGCGGATGGCAAGCGCGGGCCTGGCGGCACTGATGGCGGTGGGGGCCAAGGAAACGGGGCTGCTGGTGCTGCCTTGCGCGCTGGTGCAAGCCTGGGTGCTGATGTCCAAGCTTCAAGAAGCGCCAAAGGCGGGGCTTAAGGCCGTAGAGGCTTCGCAGGCGAAGCGGTTTTTGAAGCAAACCGCAGCGCTGGCCGGCGGCGCAGCAGGGGTGTATCTGGCGGCCAGGCTTTTTGTGGTGGGGCTGGGGGCGGCGTATGCGCAGGACACGATGGACCTGACGGGGAACCCGCTTCGCGTGGTGGGGTGGGAGGATCGGCTGGGGCCGGGGTTGTCGGTGATGTTCTGGTATTTCATGCAGGCGGTGTGGCCGGCGACGACGTTCAACCATACGCCGGGCGCGCTGCCGGACTCGCGGGACCTGGGGGCGCTGCTGGGGTGTGTGACGGGGTGGGTGCTGGTGGGCGCGACGGTGCGCGGCCTGCAGCGGCGCGCGTGGTATTGCGTGCCTGGGACGCTTGCGCTGGGATCGCTGATCATGCTGTCCAACATTCTGCTGCCCATCGGGGTTTATGCGGCAAATCGGCTTACGCCGGGCGTGACGATGGGATTCTGGCTGTTGTTTGCGGCGGGGCTGGATGTGCTGGTGATGCGCAAGATGGATGCCCGGCACGGACGGGTGGTGGTGCCGATGGCGGGGGCGCTGGTCATCGCGATATTCGGCGTGAGGACGGTGATGGCCAACACGGAGTGGGCCAGCCTGCAGGAACGCATGAAGGCCGATGCGGAGGCACAGCCGGACAACCCGATTGCGTTGTACAACCTGGGGACGAGCTTCATGGAAGCGGGCGACTTCGCACAGGCTTCGCGCGAACTGGAGCGGGCGGTGCATCTGGCGCCCAAGTCCGCACAGGCACGGATGAATCTGGCGGGGGCGAGGCTGCTGTCCCGGGAATATCCGGCGGCGGCGGAGCAGTATGAGGCAGTACTGGCGCTGGACCCCCCCGCAGTAATGGCGTTTCGCGTGAAGGCGGCGACGGCGCTGGGGGTGATCGCCATTGGCGATGAACGGTACGACGATGCGGAGAAGTACTTAATGAAGGCCCTGGTGCTGGCGCCGGATGATACGGATGCGCTGTTTAACCTGGGCGTGGTGTGCGGGAAGACCAAGCGGTATGCGGAGGCGATGACGGCGTTTAACCGGGTGATTCAGCTTTCGCCGGGGCATCGAAGGGCGATCGCGGGGAAGGCGCAGTTGGAGAAGTTCTTGGGGCAGGGGAAGGGACAGGAAAGGTAAAAGGGATAAGGTACAAGTGATAAGTGAAGAAACAATCAAACGATCATTGTCCGGGGGCTGCGCTCGAAGACTCGAAGACTCGAAGACTCGCTGACCCCCGGCTACGGTCGGTCGCCTCGCTGGGGCGCAGAAATGGATGCTGTTGGTGTTTTTTGAGCCGTGTTGGTGTTCGCCGCAAATTTTCTTCTTGATAGGTGGCCCTCGTCCCCCTCTCCCAGAGGGCTGACCCTTCCCCAAGTTTTTGAGACGGTGTTTGGCGGGTAGGGACTATGC
>CAZIWA010000091.1:0-22582 GCA_964542875.1 uncultured Phycisphaeraceae bacterium | reverse complement strand
CAAAACAAGCCAAATCAACTACCTAACGGCAAAAGTTAGCCGGACAGCAGTGTTGCGGTATGACTAAATCGCCTCGCCTCTTCACCTCTGGCTTATCTTCTTTCTTTCTCCAACTTTCTTATCCGCCCTCTTCCCTTCGCGTCTTCGCGCCTTCGCGGTTAAAAACTCTTCCCCCCTCCCACTCACAGCTTCCCCGCCTCTCTCAGCAGCAACTCTTTCATCTGCACCGTCTCCGAAACATTGTCGCATTCATTGCACCCTTCCCAGTCGATCCACACATACTCCACCCCCACCCACCCCTTGTAGCCAACCTTTTTCATCTCACGCAGCACGCCCGCATAGTCGATCGTGTTTCGTCCAAAGAGCGTCTGCAGCCGCCCCGTGCACGCCCCGCGCGCGTGAAAATGCGAGGCGTGTTTCACCATTGGCGCGATCCGCGCGTCAGGCATTCCCGCCCGCGTGAAGTGCGTGTAATCCAGCGTCAGCGTCAATCCCGGCGTCAGGGCCACCAGTTCCAGCGCCTCCTCCGGCGAAGGCACCAGCGAGCCCACATGCGCCTCCACGGAGAACTCGATCCCCGCGCGCTCGGCCTGCTCCAGCCGCCACGCCAGTTCCTTTGCGGATCGCTCCAGCGACGCCGCCCTTGGCTCGGACTCAAACGACACGCCCGGCAGCGTCGTCACGTGCGAACATTCAACCGCATTGGCGTACTCCAGCGTCTTTAAAAACCAGTCCCGCGCCTTCTCCCGCCGCGCCGTCTCGGGGTGGTTCACCGCAAACGGCACAAAGTCCGGCGCCATCTGCAAAAAGACATCCGCCGCCACCAGCCCCGCATCGGCCAGCTTCTTCTTCACTTCCCGCGCCCGCTTGGGAATGTCATCAAACTGCGTCGACGGCATCAGGTGCGACCGGTCCTGAAACATGCCCAGGTCCACACCCGTAAACCCCATCAACCCAATCAATTTGATCGCCGCATCATGCGACAGAAGCGGAAATGAAAAGTCCGCGCAAGCCAGTTTGATATCCATCGAGTGCCTCCCTGTATTGAATCACGCCGATCAACCCCTCAACGATTCTGAAACCGCGTATCACCCCCCGCGCCCCACTCCGCCGCCGCCAGATATCCGGCATCGATCACCACGGACGTCCCCGTCACGCCAAAGGAGTCATCGCACGCCAGATACAGCACCGTCTTACCCACATCGCGAGGCGAAAGCGGCACGCCCATCGCCGTCCGCTTCAGTCGCTCGCGCAGTGTCGCGTCCGGATCGGGCGTCGCGTTCAAATGCTCCCGCAGCATCGGCGTATCGGTAATCCCCGGGCACACGCAGTTGCACCGGATGCCGTCCTTGCCGTAGTCCAGCGCGATCGACCTTGTTAACCCCAGGATTCCATGTTTGGACGTCGTATACGCCGGCGTTCCCCCCTGCCCCACAAAACTGCTGATGGATCCCACATTCACCACGGTGCTGGTCTGGTTTTTCAGCAGGTACGGGTAGGCGTGCTTGAACGCGAAAAACACGGACTTGAGGTTGATGTCCATCACCCGGTCCCAATCGGCTTCACTGGATTCATGAAGCTGCCGGATATCCACGATCCCTGCGTTATTGATGAGCACATCGATGCGACCAAACGCCTTAAACACGCCATCAATGCTGCGCTTGACCTGGCTTTCCCTGCTCACATCGCACGGAACGCTCACCGCGGCCCCGCCCGCCTTTTTGATCTCTTCCACCACCCTGGCACACGCTGCGGCGTCATTGCTGGCCACCGCCACGCTGGCCCCTTCCTCCGCAAACAGCTTGGCGATCCCCAGCCCAATGCCCGACGTGGCTCCCGACACCCACGCCGTCTTGCCCGCCAGCCGCCCCACGGCTTGGCATCCGGGTGCCATGCTCTCGTCCGCGTGAGCATGTCCTGCTTCTTTCTTACGTCCCACAACTTCAGACCGTGCCGCACCCCTCTGATTTTTCTTCGCCATGACTTTTCCTCCCGCTGGAACCAGGAACCCAAAGCATGTCACCAAACCAGACCGCAGACGTTTATTGAAACCGCGCCCACTTGGCCTTAAACCCGGGCTGGTCAAACACTGCGGGATTCACCACACCGCGCGGCCGCTTGCCTTCGCGCAAATCCAGAATCCCCTGGCTGGCAGTGCGCCCGATATCCCGAAACAGCTCATCGGTCCACGCAATCGCGTGAGGCGCAAGCAGCACATTCTCCAATCCCGTAAACCGATTCGGCGTCGTCACCGGCTCCACTTCAAAGCAGTCCAAAGCAGCCCCGGCGATTCGCCCCTTGTTCAGCGCATCATAAAGCGCATTTTCATCTACGATCCCACCCCGTGCCGTGTTGATCAGATACGCATCGCCCTTCATCAGACCGATTTCCTTCGCGCCGATAAGCCCCTTGGTTTGCGGCGTAAGCGGGCAATGCAGCGACACGAAATCCGCCTGACCCATCAGCGTCGGCAGGTCCACCAGCTTCACGCCCAGTTTCTGCGCAGCTTCGGGGGAAACCATCGGATCAAACGCCAGAACTTCCTTCATCCCAAACACGCTCAGCAGCCGGATCAGTTCCCGGGCGATCCCGCCCAGCCCCACCACGCCCAGCGTCCGGTCGCGCAGTTCCTTGCCCATATAGCCCGACCGGTCATCCCACTTGCCTTCGCGCATCAGCCGGTCTTTGGCTTTGAAGTTGTGGGTCAGCGCGATCATCCATCCCAGAGTGGCTTCCGCCACCGGGCGATCCACCGCGCCGGTGGTGATGGTCACCAGCACATCCGCCTGTGTACACGCGGCGACGTCCACCGCGTCATACCCCACGCCAAACCGGGCCACCACCAGCAGATCCTGCGCTTTGGCCACCGTCGCCGCCGTCACCGAAGGCGTCAGCACGATCACCCCGTTGATCCCCGCAAGCTGATCGGCTCCGATAGGCCGCTGCAGCTCTTTCAGCACTTCCTGCGTCACCCCCGGCGTCTGCGAAAGCGCTTCCAGCCCCAGGTTCTTGTACCTGGGCTTGCCGTCAGCCCCATAAAAATCCGCCGTCAGCCCAACCTTAAATTCACACTTGGACATGGGAACCTCATTTCTTAACTGAACGCATTGCGGACGACGAATTCAGAGGGCCTACGGCCGTTACGGGTTACGGGTCTAAGAGTCAAAAGTGCCCATCATCTCTTCCGGTCTTTCTTTACCCCAAACCCGAGACCCGGAACCCGAAAAAGGCCGCAGGCCTCTGCTCTTCACCCCTTCCACGGATCCCCCGCCACCGTCGCATTCTTCTCATCCACCACCAGGCGCTCGGGCATCGGCCCCGCATACACCCAGAGCATCCCCATTGGCGCGTTGCTCTTGTTGATGAAGTAATGCACCCGGCCGCGAGGCTGAAGCGCAGTCGAAAGATTGCTCTGCTGATACGTCCTGCCCTCCACCACGCATGTCGCCGTGCCTTGCACGATGCAGATGGATTCATCAAAGTCATGAATGTGCGCCGGCAGACGCCCGCCGGGGGCAAACAGGCCGTACCCGCCGCTCATCTCGATCCCCGGCATCAGGTTGCCGTTGAAAAAGTCGATAAACGTCGCCCCCGCGCCTGCTTCAAAGCGCTTGGCTGTCTTAAACCGGTTCACCCGCTCCGCACCGGGAACACCCGTCGAATCATCGGGCATCATCTTCCAGGAGAAGAACTTGGTCACCATCTCGCGCGCCGGCGTGTGCGTCGCCAGCGCCACGTGAAACTGCGCCGTATCCGTGCCCGTGGACTCCGTCATCTGATGTGCCAGCCCAGGCGGCACCACCACATTGTCCATCGGGAAAAGCTTGTACCGCCGGCCTTCCACATCCAGAATCGCCGAGCCCTTCAGCAGCGTGATCGACTCGCTGAACGTGTGCGTGTGGTACGGCAGCGTCGCCTTGGGCGAAAACGTCACGATCCCCGTCGTCAGGTTCTTCGCGCCGTTATGCCCACCGACCAGGAATTCCATGTTCACGCCCTTGGCCAACTCCAGCTTCATGCCCGAGCCAAGCTCGTTCATCAGCTCAGGCCGATCCGGCCGAAACGACTCAGGCGGCCGCTCCATCGGGTTCGACGGCGTCCCCTCAGACTCCATTGTGAACCCGGGCTTGATCTTCCGGTCCTTGCCCACGGAACCCAATGCGCCCTTCAAGCTGCGCAATAACAGCCCCGCATCGATCCCCATCCCGATCACCCTGAAACCCTGCTCCCGGCGCTGGGCAATGTTCTCATTGCTGGTGGCGATCACCCCCACATGCCGGCCCGCCGCACGGATCTGGTCCTTGGCGTTCAAAATCTGCTGCGCCACCCCCGGCCCTTCCCACTGACCGGCGAAACCCGCGGTCGACGAATAATCCGCCGGCCCAAAGAAGTAGATATCCACTTCCGGCACCGACAAAAGCTCCTTCACATTCCGCCCCGCCTTCACCGTTTCGATGATCGGCACCACCAGCACATGCTCGTTGGCTTCTTCCACATGGTCGGTGAAACACTGCCCCCAGCACGTCGCACGTTCCGCCCCGATCCCCCTCATCCCGTCAGGCGGATAATGCGCAAACTTCACCGCCTCCGCCAACTGCTGCCCCGTCTCCACCCATGGCACCACCACGCCATCGGCACCGATATCCAGCGCGCGCTTGATCAATCCCACATTGCACTCAGCCACGCGCACCAGCGCCACCGTGTCGCTGCGCACCGTCGCGCGCAGGTGTTCCACGATGTCCTTCCAATCCAGGTGCCCATGCTCCGCATCGATCACCACCCAATCCACGCCCAGCGCCACCGCCATCTCCGTCACGCTCGCGGATTCCAGCGTCACCCACATCCCGTAAACGGGCTGATCATTCTTTAATTTCGCACGCAATTTACGGATCGCCTGGCTCTTCATGCTTCCTCTATTCCTTCTGACCGGCGGTGCCGGACGGTTGATCCACGAACTATCAATTCACAAGGCAAAGTCTCAATTTGTTTCGTCTGCACGCGCTGCTTTACCCCCGCCTCCAGCAACTCAAACAACCTCTCTCCGGCCCGCCTGCCGATCGCATTCAGCGCCGGCCGCACGCTTGTCAGCCCCGGCGTCGTCAGGCTGGCAATCGGGCTGTCATCAAAACCCGCGATCGCCACATCATCCGGCACGCCGATTCTCAGCGCCTGCATCACATGCATCACGCGCGACGCCAAAAGGTCAGACGGCGCAAAAATCGCAGTCGGCGTATCCCCGCCCGTCATCATCGCCCGCACCAGCGCACGTGAAACATTCGCGCTCATCCCCGGCGCCGGAAGCTGCGCATCATGCTCTCCCACCTGCGCCTCCACGCCCTTGCCCAGCCCCGCTTCCTTCACTGCCGCGCAAAACCCCTCATACCGCTCATAAACCGGAATCAGCCGCTGGCTCAATCCCGTATGCACAAAGGCCAGCCGCTTGTGCCCCAGCTTGATCAGATGCATCGTCGTGTCATACGCCGCGCGCACGTTGTCCGGCACCACCTGGGGAATATCCATGTCCGGCATCCGATGATGCATCGCCACAATCGGCACGCCTTGACTGCTCAGTTCACGCAGATGCGCATCTTCCCCAGCGGACCGCCTGAAAAACGGCACGATCACCACACCTTCCACCTGCCTGCGCACCAGCAGTTCCACCTGCTTCTGCTCCCGGGCCAGGTCAAAGCCGGTGTTGCACAAAAGCACGTTGTACCCCCGTTCAAACGCCACATCCTCCACCGCCTGCACCAGGCCCGCGAAGGTGGGGTTGGCCACTGAAGGCAGCACCACGCCCAGCGTCTGCGTCTTGCCCGACGACAACGCCCGGGCCACCAGCGAAGGCCGGTAATTCAATGCGCGCGCCTCATCCATCACCCTTTGACGCGTCCTGGGGGAAATGCGCGATTGATCGTTGAGCGCACGCCACACCGTGGTGGTCGACAGCCCAAGCCGGTCGGCCAGATCATGAAGCGTGACATCGCTCGTGCGCAAAGACATCGTTTTTCCCAGTTGCGGAACCGTTTACGCAATTTACGCCAAAGCGCATCCTTCCGTCAAACCGGCCGGCCGGATCAGGTGCGTGGCGGAGCTTGGAAAGCGTCAAAACCAAGAATGGATTTTTTACCGCGAAGGCGCGAAGACGCGAAGGTAAGAGCCGGAAAGTGCGAAAAAACAGTCTGCAAAATGCTGGGGAGTATGCACCAGAAGCCGTAGAAGCCTGTATTTGTCTCAATTCTAATTCTGCTCTCCTCCCCCTTTGCGCCTCTTACCTTCGCGTCTTCGCGCCTTCGCGGTAAAACTCCGCCCCCCTCCGCCTCCCCGCCCCCCTTGCGCCTGCCCTTGCGGCCCAATTCGGCTTCCAAACAAAAAACCCCGGTCGTCCATCTAAGGACGACCGGGGTTTTTCTAAAAGCGTCCCCGACAGGAGTCGAACCTGTAACCTTCGGCTTCGGAGGCCAACGCTCTATCCAATTGAGCTACGGAGACAGCAATGGGTTTTTCAAACGGGCTGGCATTATACACTAGCACACGCAGGGTGTGAAGTCGCTATGCTGTTTCCGGTCCTAATCCGCCCCATTTCCTCTTCAATTGGAGCACGGGATGATCCGCAAAGCATTTGTGATGTCCGTCAACAAAGGCCAGGAAGCCGAGTACGAACGCCGGCACCGCCCCATCTGGCGCGAGCTCGAAGCGGTTCTCAAACGCCAGGGCGTCCACACCTACTCCATCTATCTCCATGAAGAGACAAACCAGCTTTTCGGCTACGTCGAATTCGCCGACCAGGCCAAGTTCGACGCCATCGCCAACGACCCCGAATGCAAGAAGTGGTGGGCCTACATGAAAGAGATCATGCCCAGCAACCCCGATAACAGCCCGATCGTCAAGCCGTTGCGCGAAGTGTTCCACATCGACTAAACTCTGTGCCCGCGAAAATACTTCACCCAACGAAGTAAAGCGCGCGATCCCGGCCGATCAAACGCTTGCCCAAAGCATCGCATTCCCCCCAAACGTCTTAATTTCCGCATCACCCGAGGAACCCCATGATCAAGTCCATCAGCTACTGGTCTTTCCAAAACGGTCTGGCCAACACCCACCCCATCGCCGACGCCCTCAAGGAAGCCAAGGAAACCGGCTACAAAGGCGTTGAGCTTTGCATCGGCACCGACGGCGTGCTCAACCACCAGACCTCCCAGGCCGACTGCGAAGCCATCCGCAAGACGATCGACGCCTCCGGCATCACCGTCCAGACCCTGGGCTGCGGTTACACCTGGGGCTTCAACCCCGCCTCCGAAGACCCCGCCATCCGCAAAAAGGCCATCGAGCTTCACGCCGCGGCCCTCCAGCGCGCCGCCTGGCTCGGCATCGACTCCATGCTCTACGTCCCCGCGGTCGTCAAGAGCCCCATCTCCTCCGACATCGTCCGCTACGACCGCGTCATCGAACGCTTGAACGAAGCCGTCAAGCAGCTTCTGGAAGTCGCCGAGAAGGTCAAAGTCGAGCTCTGCCTGGAGAACGTCTGGAACGGGCTTTTCTACTCCCCCCTGGAACTCTGCCAGTTCATCGACCAGTACAAGAGCAAGTACTGGGGCGTCTACTTCGACGTGGGCAACGTCCTTGGCTACCACCAGCACCCCCCGCACTGGATCGAACTCCTGGGCAATCGCATCAAGCGCGTCCACATCAAGGACTACAAGGAAGCCCAAGGCGGCCTGGGCGCCTTCTGCGACCTCGGCGCCGGCAACGTCCCCTGGAAGTGCTCCATCGAAGCACTCCGCAAGATCGGCTACAACAAAACCATCGTCGCCGAAATGATCCCCTGGGATCAAACCGTCCTGGCCCGCACCAGCGTCGCCATGGACAAGATCCTTTCCCTGTGAACCAGTCCGGGCGGAGGCCGTCCTCTCCCTCTTTCAATTCATAACTCAGACTTCCTAACTCATAATTTCTTCAAAAGGATTCCCATGATCCGTGTTGGCGTAATCGGTCTTGGCATGATGGGCAACACCCATCTCGACGTGTACTCTCAGCTCATGCGCGAAGGCGTGGTCCAGGTTGTCGCCGTCAGCGACGCCTTCGCCGACCGCCTCTCCGGCAAGGTCAAAGCCGCGGGCAACATCGAAGGCCAGGCCCAGGGCGGCTTTGAGCTTTCCAAAGTCAAAAAGTACACCGAAGGCAAAGACCTCATCAACGACCCCGATATCGACCTCGTCGATATCTGTCTCCCCACCCATATGCACCTGGAATACGCCACCTACGCGCTCTCCAAGGGCAAGCATGTCCTGTGTGAAAAACCCATGGCCCGCTCCTTCGCCGAAACCGAAAAGCTCGCCCAGGCCGCCGCCGGCGCCAAAGGCATCTTCATGATTGCCATGTGCATGCGCTTCTGGCCCGGTTGGACCTGGCTCAAGGAAGCCGTCGACAACAAGACCTACGGCAAGGTGCTCTCCGCCACCTTCCGCCGCGTCTCCAACCACCCCGGTGGCGCTTTCTACAAAGACGGCAAGCAGTGCGGCGGCGCCGCGCTCGACCTCCACATCCACGACACCGACTTCATCCAATACTGCTTCGGCAAGCCCAAGAGCGTCTCCAGCCTCGGCTACTCGAAGATCACCGGCGAAGTCGACCACATCATCACCCGCTACGAATACGACCACATCCCCTTCGTCGCAGCCGAAGGCGGCTGGGTCATGTCCGACGGCCACGGCTTCAAAATGCTCTACACCGTCAACTTTGAAAACGCCACCGCCACCTTCGATATCGGCGCGCCCAACGCCCTCCTCCTGGCCACCGGCGGCAAGCAGGAACCCGTCCAGATCAGCCCCAAGATGGGCTACGAACTGGAAATCCGGTACTTCGTGGACTGCGTGAAAAACGGCGTCAAGCCCACCGTCATCACTCCCGAATCCTCCGGCCTCTCCGTCAAAATCGTCGAAGCCGAAGTCCAGTCCGTCAAGCAAAACGGCGCCCCGGTCAAGATCTGACCCACGCCCTGACACCCAAGTCAAAGAAACAACCCGGCCCGGCGCCGGGTTGTTTTTTATTTTTTTGTACCGTCGACCTTGCGTGCTCGGGGTATCGGGCATCGCATTATCGGGAGACTTCGGGATAGTGCCACATCAGTTGCAGTAGCTTAATGCTCTGAGGGCGTGCGAATGGATTGCAATGCTTCTCATAGACATCCGATCGCCCGAACGCAAAATCCCAATAATCTCACTAGCCCTCTACATTCACCCCATCCCCTTGGGTATCGCGCCTTTGATCGCATTCATATAAGTCATCGCCATGCTGAAGATGAAATAGATGATGTAGAGGCACACCATCCCGTAAAACGCCCATGCGATGATCTTCCCCAGCGCCCGCACCGACCGGTCGTACTCTTCCCGGTACCCGTCGGCCCGGGCCAGCAGCACGCTGTCGAGATTGCCTGATACGTCCGCCATGCCCACAAGCTCGGCGAAACCCACCGGCCACAGGCTTGATCTCTCCATCGTGTCGTGAATCTCTTCACCGTCGCTGGCCCGCGCCGCCAGCAATGCCACCTTTTGCCGATACAAGCCATTGGGCAGCGCCACTGACGTCATGCGCAGCGCCTCATCCACCTTCACGCCGGAAAAAAGCAGGTTGCCTAAAAGATCGCAGAACTCGCCCGTATTCCGGTACTTTTGCATCTGGTGCAAAAAAGGCACGAAAAACAAAACATTATCCATCACCCCCACCGGCGCAGGCGGGTCGGAAATCTTCTGCCGGCTCATCTGCAGCGTCCGTGACCGGATGATCATGTACACCGTAATCACCAGCACCAGTGCGATCGTCAGCGGCGCCGCCGCCCTCAGGCAATACTCCACCGGCGTGATCGTCCCCATCAAAAGATCAGGCGCAGGCACCACAAACGCCGCGATGAACAGCGTGATCACCGGCTGGATCATCGACCTGCGAAAAGCCTCCACCGTCTGTTGAAGATTTTCCCTGCGCTTGACCAGCTTCGGCAGAATGTCGTCCATCCGGCCCGAGTTCCACGCGATCACCAGCATCACCCGGTCAGTGAAAGGCAGCACCTCCCGAAGTTCATCCATGCACGACTCGAACGTTTCCCCATCTGCCGCCGCCGCCGAAGCCCGGCTGAAATACACCCGCCACGGTTCCCCCACCGTATCCGCGCAGCTACGCAGCACCTTGTGGATCGGCAGCCCCGCGCCCAGCAGCATTCTCATCGCATTGAGTGCCCCCGTCACCGCCGGATTACTCGCTGATGCTGGCATAATCCCCCCTCCTGTCCCACAAAGTTACTGGAAGTATACCTCGTGTGACTGGGGGTTTTCTCCGCTCACGGGTATTTCCAGCCAAACAAAGCCTTCCCCGTATACAGGGCGTGCTGGCTGCCCGCGGCATGGCCGTCCATGTACAGCACGTTCGCCGTTTCATTGGGGTGCCTGAACGAATACCGGAATTTATTTGACCCATCCAGTTGAGCCGCGTTGTCCACGTTCCACGTGTACCAGGCCTGATCCCAACCCCAGATCCATGTGGGTGCATCCATCATGAAGGTCAGCTCCGACACGCTCTTCACATACAACGAGTTGCCCCAATTGGGCCGGCAGTCGATGCTGCGTTCCCCAAGCCGGGACTTGTTGTTGGGGCTGCCTACGTTCCAAGTGCCCCAGTTCATGGTCATGTTCATGGCGTAGCCCGACGGCAGCCACGGATTATCAAACATCGGCTTAGTCGCCTGCGCAGGGTCGCCTGCACAAATCGCGCCGTCGTCGCTGGCGCACTTGAACATCCGATAACGCAAGCCGTTGGCTGCGCCTGTGTAGGTCTGCCCCCGCTCGGCGATGTACTGACCTTGCGCCAGCGTATGCCAGTAATAGGACATGTATGGAATCGCAAACTTATTGTCATAGGCGTATTGATTGAAAACGCCATACATCTGCCGTTCACTGGTCAGGCACATCAGCGATTTTGAGGTCGCGCGTGAAGCACCCAGGCTCGGCAGCATCATCGCCAGCAGCACCGCCACAATGGCGATCACCACCAGCAGTTCCACCAGAGTAAAACCCCGCGAAGCCAACACAACACAACCTTCGCTACGCTGACGCATCACAAGCCTTTCAAATGAAAATAAAGAGAAGCGGATTTACCCCCCGTCGTGGCCCCCTGCGCAATCGCAGGCGCAATGGCCACGCGCACAGCGCCCAGACCGGGCTCCTGCACGCACTTTTGAAGCAATCTGGCGCCCTGCCGGCCGATCTCATGCATCGGCATCAGCACCCGGGTGAATAAAAGGTTTCTGTCATATCGGGTCACCGGTTCGCACCCCAGCAGGCTCAGCCTGTCGGGCACTTGAACGCCCAGCCTGCAGAGAGTGTCCCACACGGTCCGTGCCCACTCAAACTCGCTTGTGAATATCGCTGTCACGTCGGGCCGGGCCTCCAGCCACGCTTTGAGCCGGTTTAAATGCTCTGCCTGATCGCTGAGATGCTGCTCCCATGTGATGCCCGCATTGGCCGTAACGCCCCGTTGAATCGGAAACACATCCGCAGGTCGCGTTAGAAGCGCCGGGTCCACCGCCAGCCCGATGGCGCGCGCGCCCTCTTCAAACCCCGCGCGCATTTCCTGCTGATACACATGCAGCATGCTGCCGCCAAAGTAAGCCACACGCTCGTGCCCAAGCCCCGCCAGATGCTCCGCGGCCATGCTTCCGGCCTTGCGAAAGTCCAGATTCACCGCGAACTCCGGTGCCTTGCACCGATGGTCTCCCAACACCACATGCTTGGCCCCGGACTCCTTCACCCTCTCAACCGCATATTCATTCACGTTGCCAAACAGCAGCCACGCATCCACCATGCCGGACTGCTCCAGGCGATCGAATTTCTCCCAGTCGTGCTGGCCTCCGATGCGCACCAGCACCAGCGAGGCCGACAGCTTCGAAAGCTCTTCCTCTACCCCGCCGACAATCGAAAGAAACACCGTCTCTCCGCCAACCTCGGGGTCCAGGAAATAAAGCAGCCCCACCTGCCCAAAAGCACGAGCCCGTGCATCCGCGCGCATGCCCGCCAATCGGCGCGCGGCATGATTGGCCACAAACCCCAGTCGTTTCGCCGCATCGGCCACACGCTCTCGCGTCTTGCTGGCAACCCGGGGATGGCCGTTAAGCGCCAGCGCCGCAGTCACCAGAGACACCCCTGCCGCCTTGGCCACGTCATCACGCGTCACGGGTCGATTGGGTCGGGTTATCCGGGTCGTCCGGCGGCTCTTTGCCATCGGAGGAGGATTCTAACCACACACGCGCCCGCATTGCAATACGTATTGCAATCAGCATCTCCACAAAACAAGTGCTATTTGCCGCACCGTTGCTCCGTCATCAATCCATTACGCCGTTTCCCGCACGCACCGGAAACCGGCATTCGTCGAGCTGGAATCCGGTGTATTCCCCATCCGCGCTGACACCCGATACCGGTTGCAATAGCTCTTGTGGCACAGGTAGCTGCCCCCTCGTTGCGACCGCCGATCGCTCAGCTCCGTGCACACCGGGTCGATGCGAGTCAAGTCGCTGGCCTCTTTATGCCACGTGATGCTGAACGCATCCCGGCACCACTCCCATACATTCCCTGACGTGTTGTAAAGCCCAAAGCCGTTGGGTTGGTACGCGTTCACCGGACACGTGCCTTTAAACCCATCTTCCCCCTTGTCCTGCTCGGGAAACTTCCCCTGCCACACATTGCAACGGTGCTTGCCGTCGGGAGTCAGTTCGTCTCCCCATGGCATCTGCTTCCCCACCAGGCCCCCGCGTGCGGCATATTCCCACTGCGCCTCCGTAGCCGGCTTCAGTCCCGCCCAGGCGCAGTAAGCCAGCGCATCCATATAGCTCACATGCACCACCGGATGATTTGCCAATCCGTCCAGATTCGACCGCTCGCCAAAGGGCCGTTTCCAGCACGCCCCCGGCACGCTCAGCCACCACTCCGTGCCCACCACCGCGCGTTTGCGCATCAGGTTCGCCGCGTACTTCGCCGGCAGATGAGTGTAAAACACAAACGAACTTCCAAACCCCTCAGCCTGTGTCTTGTACCCCGTCGCATCCACAAACTTCTTAAACAGGTCATTGGTCACGCAGTACGCATCGATCTCAAACGCCTTGAGCTTCACCGTCCGCACCGGCCCTTCCCCATCTTTAGGAAAGGCGTCTCTACCCTCATATCCCATCTCAAATTCACCGCCCGGCAGTGGAATCAGGCTCGCATAATGTTCCGGACCCGCTGCCTTGGGCGCAGCCTTGGCGCCGGCGCTGATCGAGAGCCCCACAGACTGCCCCTGGGACACGCTGGGAATGCAGCAGGCTTGTTGCTCTTGCGTCATCTCTTAAGCCTCCCAGCCCGAATGCATCCGCGAACCCGTCGGCTGCGCGCGAATGATCTCCGCCTCCCGGCTCAGCATTTCATCCCAACGGGCATTCACCTCGTCGGCAGGCAACACACTCTGCGCCAACTCAACAAACGTCAGGTAATGCCCACGCTCCGAAGCGCACAGCCCGTTGTAGAACTTGGCCAGGTCCGCAGGCGCATGCCGGGCCAGAATTTCAAACCGCTCACACGAGCGCACCTCGATCAATGCGGAAATCAAAAGCCGGTCCACCAATTCACGATTCCCATCCCCTGCCCGCACCAGCTTGCGAAGCTCCGAGGCATAAGGATTGGCATGGTTCCGGTCCATGCGCGACCCGCGTTTTTCCAGGATGCGCGTCACCTGCGCCAGGTGCTCCACTTCATCCCGCGCGACGACCGTCAGCACGCGCACCCAGTGATGCAGCACCGGCGTTTGGATCGGAATGGGCCACCGGTTGAGTAGCTCCATCGCGTTGCCCGCGGCCTTGCGCTCCAGGTAGGCGTGATCGCTCAAAAGCGAGTCCACATCCACCAGTGCGCCGGTCGCCCAGGCCTCCGGAGTGAACAGTTTCAGCGGCAGAATTTCAGTCGGCACGGATGCGCGCATAACCCGGATTTTATCATCAATCAGGCATTACACCCCAGACGCAGTTCCACCCACACAATCGACTGCAACTGCTCGCTTCTGGGCACAAACTCCACCATGTTGTGCCCTTCCAGAAGCGCGTCCGCCGGCACATCAAAAGCCACCAGCCGCACGCACCCCGGCTGCAGCGGCGAAACCGGCGCATCTTTTGCCGCATCCTGCGCCAGAATCACTCCATTAACCCTCGCCTGAAACACCGCCTCATTCACCCCGGCCTTGTCACCCAGCCCAAGCAGCAGTGTCACTTTTTCAGACCTGGGACCCGTATAAATCCGAAACCGATAAAACCGATTCAGCGACGCCTCCGCAGGCAGCAGATGCGCCAGCGGCGTACCCAATGCCACGACATCGGTGTACGTCACCGGATAGTGCCTGGGCCCGCTGGCCAGGCTTCCAGGTGAAGCCATCTCCTTCAAAAGCGCGCCATACTCCGCGCGTTCTTCCACGCTCACGCCCTGGCGCTGAGAGTCATGGAGATATTGGTAATTAAACAGGTAGAGCCGGTCCGCCCCGCGATGTAGCGCCGCCGCTGCCCAGCCCCGGTAAAACGCCGCACGCGGGTGAACCGACGGCTGGCTCGGGCCGGACCGGATGTTCATGTCCGCGCACACCGCCACCTTCACGCGCTGGGCATTGGCCCCCAGCGCCTCTTTCCAAACCTCCACCGGCACTTCATGGTCCACTGTGGAGAAGAACTGTGAAAGCACGATCTGGTCCACCAGTCCCGCTTTGGCCCAGGCCACAGCGTCCAGTCCCAGCCCGCGCGCGGTGGCCAGGTGATTCGGCACACGCACGCTGATGGAAATATCGTGCCCGCGCTGCGCCGCAAATCGCTTGGTCAGCGCGCGAACTTTGAACAAAAACGCCGCCAGCGCCTCCTGTCCAAAACGTTCCCGCCCGGCTTTAAAATGATAGACGAACCGCATCCAGTCCAGCTCGATGCCGTCAGGATCGGTCAATTCCAAAAGCTCTTGAATCAGCGCCAGGTAGTAGGCCTGCACATCCGGCTTTTCATAGTCCAGCGCCATGTCGGCGTAGGAATGCACGGTGTCTTCCACGCGCCTCAAATCCGGGCGGCTTTTCCAAAAACTGCTCAGCGTGTACGCATTGGGTTGATCGGTGAAATGCACATCGTTCATGCGCACCGTCAGCCACGGCGAAAGGCCCTTCTCACGCGTGTATTTGCACCAATGCGCATAAGGATTGATCCCCCGCTCATGCAGCGTCCGGGTGTTTTGCAAAAACCGCTTCGCGGTGGGCCAGTAAGCATCCTCATCCACCCCTTGCCAGATCGGGTCCATCACCTTGCTGGCGTAGTTGGCTTTCATCCCGTTGGGGCAGAAATAAATCTGCGTTACCCCCGTGCCCACATACTGATCCACAAACGCTTCCAGCCCCGCCAAGGTCATCTCATCCTGGGTCCGGGTGACATAGAAATGATCAAAGTCTTCATTGAAAATAATCGCGTCTGGGTTCATATCCCACTGATGATATATCAAGGCGTTCCAGAAAGGCTCCATCTGCTCTTGTAGGGTGGCGCCGAGCCCTCGAGGCCCACCACGCCACGCCCCTTACCCGCTGACACATAAATCACCAAAACAGCTCCACCCTCAAACCGGCGTTGCCCCTGATCACAAATTCATCTTCCCCCAGACCCCAGCCCCTTCCTCAAGCAACATCTCCGCATTCCTACCACTCGCACCCTGTCGAGAGATCACCACCTTCCGCCCCGCTTCCCCCAGCGCCTTGGCCGCAGCTTTATCCGCCAGCAGCCGACGAATTTCATGGCCCGGCTTATCCGTCACGATGATCCCCTTGCCTTCCAGCAGCGCATCCATCGTGTCCTGAAAGTCGGAGTGAAACGGCCCGATGATTGTCGGTTTGGCCAGCGCCACCGGTTCCATCATGTCCGACCCGTGCAGGCCCAGGAAGCTGCGGCCCACCACCACCACATCCGCCAGCACATAGGCTTTGCGCAGTTCACCCACGGTGTCCAGCAGAAAAAAACGTTGCCCATCCACAATCCGCTGCGTCCCTTCAGGGTGCTTAGTCCTGCGCACGATCCCCGGGATGTTCCGCTCCACTTCATCAAACCATTCGGGTTTTCTGGGCACGATCACCAGTTGCACCCCCTCCGGGCACGCGTCACGGAGCAGCTTGTCTTCCCCAGGCGCGGTGGACCCGGCCACCACGATAGGCAGCGCCCCGCTGACATCAATCCCCATTGCCATGGCCAGCGCCTCGCTGCCGGGCACGCTGTCGGACACATTCGCCGTGTCCCATTTCATGGTGTCGCCCACCACCACACGCTCCGCAGGCGTGCCCATCGCAATAAACCGATCCGCATACGCCTTGCTCTGGGCGGACACTTTGTGAAGGCGCGCGAACGTTTTACCGATGGCGAACCGGATCCACTTGTACTTCTTAAAACTCCGTGCGCTCAAGCGGCCGTTCACCACGCAGACCGGCACCCCGCGCTTGGCGCAGTGGGCGACGAAATTCGGCCACACTTCCAGTTCACCCAACGCCACCACCTGTGGGTTGATGGCATTCAAAAACCGCCGTACCGCAAACGTGACATCAAACGGGTACCGCACCACGGTGTATTTAGGTTCAAACACATCCCGCGCGCGCTTGATGCCCGTGTCCGTCGTGGAGCTGATCACCACGCGAACCTTCCCCTGGCTCAGCTTGTCGATGTGGTCCACCATCTGCCTCAGCGCGTTCACTTCACCCACGCTTACGCCGTGCACCAGCAGCACCGGGCGGCCATCGGGCTTAAAATCGCACCGGCCAAAACGCGCCCCCCAATCCGTGCGCCATTTGCCCGTGCTGATAAGCCGATACACCCAAACCGGGCTTGTCACCAGGAGCACAAAATAAAACAACAGGTCGTAAAGAATGCGCATATTGGCCTGCCATTGTAAGCCGGGCGCATAACAGTTTTCGCGGGCATGCTCTTTTCCTCACCCTGCAAGGGTAACAGCATGGAACCCCGTATTAAGCGAGTCTTCGAGCGGCACCCGGGGTTTAAGCACTTTTAAAATGCTCTTGCACGCGCCAACTTCGACGCCACAAAAAACCTGCCCCACCACCCTTCCATACTTCCCTTTTACTCATTGGGACATTTGAATAATCCCCATCTGCTCTTTCTGACCCCCTCTCCGTCAGGGAGAGGGCTGGGGCGAGGGTGTTCTTTGCTTGGATTATTCAAAGGTCCCATCCATATCTGGACCATATTTCTGCAACTCAAGGCCCACCTCAACACTTTCCAGATTTTCTGTTCCTCTCACTTTCTGCTTCCTCTCCTTTCTGCCTCTTCACTTCGCGTCTTCGCGCCTTCGCGGTAAAAAAATCTGCTCTTCAATCTTCCTCTACCTCCCCCTCGCCGCCCTCTCAAACTTTCCCCCGCGCCCAACTCTTCCTATCCTGTACCCTCACCCGCAAAATCAACCGGAGCCGATATGTTTCAATCCATCAAGACCGCAGCCAAGGCAGACAAGACCAGCGCGCCCCTGATCGCCCTCTTTGAAAAAACCGCCAAGCTGCCCGCGGGCTTTGATGCCCTGGGAGCCGATGCCGCCGCCGCGGTTAACGAAGCGCTCGCCCGGCCGGACTTCACCCTCGCCAAGGGCGAACTGCGCCAGGTCTACGCAGGTAAATCCCGCATCCTCGTCATCGGTCTGGGCGACAAAGCCAAGTTCGATGCAGACGCCTTGCGCCTTGGCGCGGGCAAAGCCCTCAAGGCCGCCTGGGCCGGCAAGTTTGATTCCATCCACACGCTCCTGGCCCCCACGCTGGGCGATTCTTTCTCCACATGCTCTGACATTTACGCCCGCGCCCTGGCCGATGGCTTTGCGCTGGCGAACTTTGAATTCGTCACCTTCAAAGGCACCGCCAACAAGCCCATCAAGAAGGATGACAAAGCCAAGTCCGCACCCCGTACCCTCTCCGTCTCACCCGAAAAACCCCTCGCTGACGCCTTCACCCGCGGCGTGACCATCGCCGAGAGTGTGAACATCACCCGCACCCTGGCCGCCACCCCGCCCAACATCGCCCATCCCGCCTACCTCATCGCTTACGCCAAAAAGCTGGCCGCCCAGGTCGGCCTCAAGTTCAGCGTCATTGATGCCAAGAAAGCCAAGGCCCTCGGCATGGGCGGGCTCACCGCCGTCGGCCAGGCCGGCTCCACCCCCCCGGGTCTGGTCTGCCTGGAGCACAAGCCCGCCAAAGCCAGCAAAGACAAAGGCCCCATCCTCCTGGTCGGCAAAGCCGTCACCTTCGACACAGGCGGCTACTCCATCAAACCCGCGGACGGCATGGACCGCATGAAGTACGACAAATGCGGCGGCATGACCGTCATCGGCGTCATGCACGCACTGGCCTCCCTCAAAATCAACCAGCACGTCGTCGGTCTCATCCCCATCGCCGAAAACATGGTCTCCGACCAGGCCTACCGCCCCGGCGACATCATCAAGTTCTACAACGGCGTCACCGCGGAAATCACCAACACCGACGCCGAAGGCCGCCTCATCCTCGCCGACGCCCTCGCCTACGGCACCGAAACCTACAAGCCCCAGGCCGTCATCGACCTCGCCACCCTCACAGGCGGCGTCGTCGTCGCACTGGGCCCCTACTGCGCCGGATGCTTCTGCTCCGACGCACCCCTTCGCGGCAAACTCTTTGACGCTGGCGACTTCACCAACGAAAAACTCTGGCACCTCCCTCTCTGGGATGAACACCGCCAGCAGATCAAGGGCACCCATGGTGACCTGGTCAACTCCGCAGGCCGCGACGCCCACCCCATCCAGGGCGCTGCTTTCCTCTCCTTCTTCGTCGGCCCCGATGGCTCCGAAAAACTCCCCTCCACTCCCTGGGCCCACCTGGACATCGCCGGCGTCTCCGACGTCAAAGCGGAAAAAGGCATCTTCGCCTCCGGCCCCACCGGCTACGGCGTCCGCCTCCTCACCCGCATGATCGAAACCTGGTGATCAGGTTCTAGGGCCTGGGGTCTAGGGTCTGGTCAGAAAAGACCAAGGCCCATGCCCTTTCTGACCCGAAACCCAAACTCCCAACCCACCTCTCTTGATCTTCCCCTAGACCCCAGCCCCTAGACCCTAGACCCTTCCCCCCATGATCATCGACACCCACCAACACGTCTTCTGGCACCAACGCGACGACAAAGGCCTCATCGCCGACATGGATGAACACGGCATCGACGTCGCATGGCTCCTCTCCTGGGAAATCCACCCCACCGAGGACCAGAAAAACTACCATTCCGTGCTCAACCCCCTGCACTTCCGGCCCGACGGCACCCACGCGGGCATCCCGCTCTCGGACCTGCTGCTGGCCAAGCAGCGCTACCCCGACCGATTCGTTGTCGGCTACTGCCCGCACCCGATTAATCCCGGCGCCTGCGCCGCATTTGAATCCGCTTACAACATCTGGGGCGTGCGCGTCCTCGCCGAGTGGAAATTCATGATGCCCTTCGACGACCCCCGGTGCATTGAGCTCTTCCGCACCGCCGGCCGCCTCAAGTGCCCCGTCGTCCTCCATCTGGACATCCCCTGGCTCGACGACGGCAAAGGCACCGGCAACAAGGTCTATCAAAAAATCTGGTACGGCGGGACCGTCGACAACCTCGAACGCGCCCTCATCGCCTGCCCCGACACCACCTTCATCGGACACGCCCCCGGCTTCTGGCGCGAAATCTCCGGCGACGCCGACACCTGCCCCTCCACCTATCCCAACGGCCCCGTGACCCCCAACGGCAAGCTCTACCGGCTCTTCGATAAATACCCCAACCTCTGGGCCGACCTTTCCGCGGGCTCCGGCAACACCGCCATCAAACGCGATCCCCAGCACGGCAAAAAGTTCGTCGAGCGCTACCAGGACCGCCTGCTCTTCGCCCGCGACTACTACGGCGGAGACCTCCACCAAACCCTCTCCTCCTTCAACCTCTCCGAAACCATCAAGAAAAAACTCTATTCCGAAAACGCCCTGCGACTCATCCCCCTCGGCAAGTAATTCAAGTCTTAAGCCCTGAATTGCAGCCTCCTTGGACGCGCCACACAGCACCCGGGACACGCAACTCCAGCTTCCAGGCCGGCGGATTGCCTTTTCCATAAAGCCCGGTAAAATACCCCGCTCAATCGCCGACATAGCTCAGTTGGTAGAGCGCGGGATTCATAAGCCCTAGGTCGCTGGTTCAAGTCCAGCTGTCGGCACTTTCATCGCAACCGTCCAAGCGTCGCCCGGGGGCCTGCCTCCGGGCGTTTTTATTGGCCTTCTCTCCCCTGTTTCCGGATCGGCACATGCAAAAAAAGCCCGCCTCCGGCCTTATCCCTCTCCTCCAGGCCTTCCTTTGGCGTTGGCTCATCGCCACCGTCGTCTCCTGGATCGTCGGCTTCATCTGCCTGCTCATTCTGGTGCTGTTCATCGTCATCATTTACAGTGCCACCACTGGCAACACCAGCCCCGAAAGCCTTCAGGAACCCGTCTACAGCATCGCCGCCGTCGTAAGCCTCCCCCTGCTCTACCTCGCGCTTCCCTGCGCCGCCGCCTGTGTGGCATTTGTCTGGTTCATTAACTCGCATGACTTTCGCCGGCTCACCCAGACCCAGCTCGTAACCCAGCCCTTGCCCACCACCGGCATCGCCACTTCCCCCGCCCAACCCCCTGCGGACCCTTACACGCAATACACCCAGGCCTACCAGCGCTGGCAGCAGGAATATGCCGCATTTCAACAGGCTCAAAAGGCCTCCAGCCAACCTGTCGCCCCGCCGCCCCCGGCCCCGGTTCCCCCGACTGAAACAACCCTTCTCCCCGCACCACTGCCGCCAGGCCCCCCGTCAGACAACACCTCGGTTTCTTGACACCACCCACATTGCGGCTACACTTCTCTCCCTTGCCGCCCCCATCGTCTAGCGGCCCAGGACACTAGATTCTCAGTCTAGCTACAGGGGTTCAAATCCCCTTGGGGGTACTCAAATTAAGTCTCGCAAATTTAAAGATTTGCGAGACTTTTTTCATGTAAGCCATGGCCGTTCCCCGGATATTAAAAAACACAACCGTTTTCCCCGGACGCCACCGCAAGAGCTTCGGCATGCGCAAACACCTGCCGGACCTCTTGGATGTTTTCCATATCGCCGCCTCCGTCAAGTCGATCCAGGGCTCAAGTGCTGAACCTGCATCGGGATAAGCGTCTGCCCTTTCATCGATTCTGCTGGTGGTGATAACCCGCATGCCTTACATTTTGTAAGGTTTTCAGGAGAGTCAAGGCACGATAATGGCCTGTCCCACCTTTCACGCCTCATCCCGGTCGGCATAAAACCAACAAGCCAGCCGTTGAAGGCTGGCTTGTTGGTTTTTGATATACGATCGATAAGGTTTAACGATTAACCATTACACCTTAAACGCACCGCCCCAGACACCCTTGGATGCAATTTTGCCTTGTTCCTGGCCCACGCGGCGGGCAACCTTCACTGCTTCAACCGTCAAACCAGCTTCGCTGGCGATGGCTTCATCTTTCTTGCCCTGCCCAACGTTATTAGCCTTGTTGGCATGGTCCAGCTTGGGAAGAACCTTGAGAACCTTAGGCAGGTTCTTTTCGCCGTCGGCCTTCTGCGCTGCCGTCAGGGCGACCACAATCCGCTGCTTCCGGGGCTTTTTCGCGGGAGCAGCCGCGGCCTTGTTTTCGCCGGTCTGCTTGAACTGCACAGACAGACCCAATTCATTGGCAACCGCCACGATTGCATTGGAGAAATGTTCTTTCACCTTCGATGCATCGTTTTGGATACGGGTTTCGATTGCGTCGATCAGCGCCGCATCATTGTTCTTCTTAGCCAGTTCAAGCATCTTATTCAGATCATCCAGCGCCCCCGAGCCAGACTTGATTGCTTGCTCAAGCTGAGAAAAAATGAAAGGCTTGATTGATCCAACATGCTTTTCCGTGGTCATGAAACTTCCTTAAAGGAGGGTTATGGAGTTACACTACTTTAGCGTATTCTATTTAAAAAGCAAAATCACCTGCATATCTTTATTAGTTTTGTGTCTTAACAGCCATTTCAACCATATGCCAATTTTTCATCATTGACGGCATGAGTATGAAAATAATTGTCTACAAAAAAATCGGCCGCTCCAATTGAATCCACGTTTTTTCCACGCTTCATAGTCACCCCAGATTAAAAAACTCCTCGACTACAACTAAAGACATGTTTTAAAAGAGGTTATGAATTTCCACATAACTTTCTGGCTCCCGATAGGATCCACCATCAGTGTTTCCCCTATATCCTCAACCCAATGCGCCAGGCAAACGTTTTTGAGAACCCTTCGCGATTTCCACACCAATGCCACGCACTTACTTGCACGATACAAATATGACTGATTGCTCTAACGCAGCGGCACCGCTTCCAGCCAATGTCTTCGCCAGCAAACCCGCTTCCAACCCCTCTTTTTCAGTCATGGTGCCAAGGTGACATATTGACTGCAAATGTATGACAACACACAACAACACGGTAAAATACCTCTAGCGCGCAGGCCAATGTTGTCC
>CAZIWA010000090.1:0-22639 GCA_964542875.1 uncultured Phycisphaeraceae bacterium | reverse complement strand
CTTTACTACACCGGCAGCGCCGACATCCGCGGCTTCGCCGTCACCCTCGGCATCGGCATCGTGGCCAACCTCTTCACCGGCCTCTTTGTCTCCCGCGTCATCACGGAACTCGTCGTCCAGTACCTGCGCCCCAAGACCTTCAAGATGCTTCCCATGGTCCTCCCCGGCCTCAAGGAAGCCATGCGCCTGAACGTCGACTGGCTCGGCAAGCGCAACCTCTTCTGGGCGGCCTCCGGCATCCTCATCGCCATCGGCATCTTCGGCCTCTACTCCCGCGGCGAAGACCTCTTCGACATCGAATTCCGAGGCGGCACCCAGATCCAGATGCAGCTTGGCGACTCCCCCGATGGCAAGCCCTATCGGCTCTCCATTGACGATGTCCGCAAGCGCCTCACCGATGCAGCCAAGAAGAATGAGCTTCCCCTGCTGGAAGACGCCACTCCCGTCACCATCGGTGACACCGTCGAAGGCAAGGCCACCGCCTTCACCATCTCCACGGTAGAAACCAACGCCGCCAAGGTCAGCCAGGCCATCACCGGCGCTTTTGCCGATGTCCTCCCCTCCGGCAAGCCCTACGAGTTTAAGAGCATCGACGTCAAAGGCCTTACCGGCGCTCCCGTCTTCCCTGTCACCAAGGCCACCCTTGGCGACAACGTCGGCCTTCCTGAAGTCAAAGACAACGTCTCCTCCTACCTCGGCGGCGTCGCCATCGTCCTGGCTGATGTCAAACCCTCCGCCACCGTTCAGGAAGTCAAAAACCGGATCGACCAGATCCGCACCCTTCCCACCAACGAAGGCCTGGGCTCACGCCAGTTTGAAGTCTACGGCACCCAGCGCGCAGGCGACCAGGGCACCGGAGACACCCGCTACAACGGCTTCATCATCGTCGCGCGCGATGAAACCACCAACTACTCCAGCGACCCCACCTCCTTCACCGCCACCGACGGCTTGGCCGACTCCGAATGGAAGGTCGCCGTCGACGCGATGAAGCGGTCCACCAGCCTCGCCAGCGTCTCTAACTTCTCCCCCCAGGTCTCCGGCACCATGAAGCAGCAGGCCATCGTCGCCTGCATCCTCTCGTGCCTCCTCATCGTGGCTTACCTCTGGTTCACCTTCGGTGACCTGCGCTACGGTCTGGCCGCCATCGTGGCCACCATCCACGACGTCCTCATCGCCCTGGCCTTCCTGGGCCTCTCGGGCTTCTTCTACCAGTGGGGCGCAAGCAAGCTGGGCGTCGCGCCCTTCCGCATCGACCTCACCCAGGTCGCCGCGCTGCTCACCCTCATCGGGTACACGATCAACGACAAAATCGTCGTCTTCGACCGTATCCGTGAAAACCGCGGCAAGCTCGCCTACGCCTCACCGGAGATGATCAACGCCTCCATCAACCAGACGCTCAGCCGCACCTTCCTCACCGGCGGCACCGTCATCCTCTCCGTCGCCGTCCTCTACGTCGTCGGCGGCGTCGGCGTCCACGGCTTCGCCTACACCATGTTCTTCGGCACCATCTCCGGCATCTACAGCACCATCGCCGTAGCCTGCCCCCTGCTGCTGATCAACGCCAAGCCCGCCCCCGGCACCACCCCCGAAACCCCCAAAACCGTCTGATCCAAAACAACAACAACCCAAAAAAAGCCATGCCCCAAAGGCATGGCTTTTTTTTTCTTTCCCCTCTTCTCTTACTTATCCCTTGTACCTTATCCCTTTTACCTTTCTTCACCCCGCCCCGATCTTCTCCCAAGGCTTAAACACAAACGCCGCCCCCGCCGCGATCAGGCAAAACCCCACGATGTGGTTCCAGCTCAAAGACTCGCGCATGTAAAAAACCGAAAACGCACAGAACACCACCAGCGTGATCACTTCCTGGATCGTCTTCAGCTCCGCCGTCGAAAACCCAGACTGCGCGCCCAGCCGGTTGGCGGGCACCATGAAGCAATACTCAAAAAACGCGATCCCCCAGCTCACCAGGATCACCACCCAGATCGCCGAATCCTTATGGTTCTTTAAATGCCCATACCAGGCAAACGTCATGAACACGTTCGAAATCAAAAGCAGCCCAATCGTCCGCATTTCCGTCACTCCTTAGGTTTTCCAGGCCGCACATCATCCCCTCCCCTCCCCCTTCCGGCAAGATTCCGCGTCTGCTCCGGCAGCGCCGGCATCCCGCCGGCTCCCGATCAACCTCCTCCACCGACATAACTGAACTCTCGTATCGCCAATCGGGATCTTTGAATAATCTGCTCCGGGTGCCTGGGGCTGGTTTCCGAACCTGCCTCGGAATCCCGTTGCGTCCACACAACCGGCAATCGGACTCCTTACCCGCGCCAACAAAAACTCCATTGATCTATATCCCTGAATTGCGGCATATCCTGTCGAAGCCCTCGACAACCCGAACCCGATACCCCGGATGCATGTGCCTTCGTATTGTCAAAAAAACTCCGCCTCACCCGCTTCCAGCTACAATCTTCCATCCATGCCCACCATCCATTCCCACACGTTCGAAAACGGCCTCACCCTCCTGGCCGAACCCGCCCCCTCCAGCCAGTCCCTGGCCATGACCTTCTTCGTCCCAGGCGGATACACCCGGGAGCCCGAAGGCAAACAAGGCCTCGCCTCCCTGCTGGCCGAAATGGCCTGCCGCGGCGCCGCCGGCCTCGACGGCCGCGCCCACACCGATGCCATCGAAGCACTGGGCATTCAGCGCACCAGCTCCTCGGAAGCCAAATTCCAAACCCTCTCCGCCGTCATGATCCATGACCGCTTCGACAAGGGCTTCCCCCTCCTTGCGGACATGGTCCTCCGCCCCACCTTAAGCGCCGACGAGCTCGAGCCCGCCAAGGACCTTGGCATCCAATCCATCGAAAGCCTTGAAGACGAACCCCAGCAGAAGGTCTTCATCGAGCTGCGCAAAAAGCATTTCCCCATGCCCTTTGGCCGCTCTTCCATCGGCACCATCGAAGGCATTGAGTCCGTCACCCGCCAAGACCTCTTCAACTTCTGGCAAGCCACCAGCCGGCCCCACGGCGCAGTCCTGGGCTTTTGTGGCCGCTTCGACTTCAACCACCTGCGCGACACCGTCGGCAAAACCTTCGCCGACTGGAAAGGCGCCGCCGCCCCCATCGTCGAAACCGCCCCCGGCCAACGCGGCGTCACCCACCTCGACGCCCCCAGCACCCAGGTCCACATCGGCCTGGCTTTTGACGCCCCTAAGGAAACTTCCCCCAACGCCATGCGCCACCGCATCGGCGTCTTCGCCCTCTCAGGCGGCATGTCCGGCCGGCTCTTCTCCGAAGTCCGCGAAAAACGCGGCCTCTGCTACTCCGTCTATGCCTCCTACGCCGCCAACCAGGACCGCGGCACCACCCTCGCCTATGCCGGCACCACAGCCCCCCGCGCGCAGGAAACCCTCGACGTCATGACCGCGGAGCTCGACAAACTCTCCGCCGGTATCACCCAGGAAGAGTACGACCGCGCCATGGTCGGCATCCGTGCCCGCCTCGTCATGCAAGGCGAATCCACCCAATCCCGCGCCGGTGCAATCGCCTCCGACCAGCTCGTCTTCGGCCACCCCCGCACGCTTGACCAGATCCAGGCCCAGGTCACCGCCGTCAAGATCGACCACGTTAACGACTACCTCAAAACCAACCCGCCCGGCGCACTCACCCAGGTCACCATCGGCCCCAGTGCGCTCACCCCGCCCACCCGCGGGTAAACTCGATCTGTACTTCTTCCGGGCCGGCCCAATGCCGTGCCGCGTCACTCGCTCATGCATTGGAGTTATCCATTGACAACCCCGCCGCCTCAAAAATCCCGCTGGCGTTTCCTGAAAATCATCGTCCCTGCTTTCATCGCCCTGGGCCTTTTGTTCTGCGCTTTCACCATCTGGGTCACCTATTACATCGACATCCCCGTCCCCACTTCGCACGTCACCGCCACGCACTCTGCCTCAGGCGTCATCACCGAAACCATTCCCGAGCCAAATGTCTTTTCCTTCAATCTCTCCGCGCACGGCGATGCCCACATGAACTCAGGCAACGCATTGAGAATCATCACAATCTTTTCCAACCTCAACATGTTATAAAATTAGCATATGCCCATCCCACACCTCCATCGCTCCGCTCCCCTCTTTATCGCCTTCCTCAGTGCATTCGCATTCACCCAATCCCTGCTCGCCCAGCCTTCCGCCCCCAAAGCCCACGTTGACAATGCTTCCTTCAAATCCAACGCCTATAAAAACTCTCCCCTTTTCATCCACACCGCGGCAGTGTTCGTCCCATCGCAAAGCCAGCTCGATCAGTTCATCGCTGCCTCACTTTTTAAATCCCTCCAATCATCCGACCGGTTTAAACAACTCACCCTCTATTCCGGCGATTCCATTCCTCCCCTGGGCGGCCCCCTCCCCGATGTCACCATCACCATCCGCACCGACAAAGCCACATGGTCGCCCAGCACCTTCACCGCCAACGTTCAAGTCAGCGTCGATAACAAAATGCTTCACGCGCCTTACATGGACGACTTGAACGTCCTCCCCGTCATGTTCGACAGCCAGGACATCATCAGCTTCACGACCCCCATTGCGCCAAATCAAGCCGCGCAGCAGCGGGATGAAAAAATCGCCGCGGACATCGCAGCTCAAGCCATTCTGCGAATCGACAACGTACTCGACCGGCACCTTAAAAATCGCCCCATCAACACGGTTCCCGCTCCTGAATTCCTTCCGGCATACACCGCCACTCCCAGCTTCTCCTTCCTCAATGCCTACAACGCCAGAATGCTTGCCACCGGCACCACGTTCATGAAGTCCAACGTCACCACCTGGTGGATTCAAAACCAGCCGCCGGATAAAAAACTCATTTCCCAGGCCATCGCCGATGCCCAGGCCCTGGGTTGGAAGGTCTCCGATAAAAACTATTCTTCAGACACCACCACCCTCTATGCTCACTCCGGCGTGGGCACACTTGAAACCCTCGTCCTCACTTGGGCCAACGGCCCTCTGATACCCCCGGGCTATGACCGTTCCACCGACATCTGCCAGATCACCTACATGCGCCGAATGACCCCGGAACAGATTGCCGACGCCCTCAAAACCATGCTCGCGCGTGGTCCCTCAGATCAGGAGCTCCTCACCTACAAGGCCTTCTGGGGCCCCCACAAGGACGCCTTGGCCAAGCTCTTCGCCGCACGTCCCCCGCAATCACTCCCCATCCTTCTGGACATCATCGATCAGCACATCAAGGCCAAAGAAACCGACCTGGCTAAAAAAGCCATCCTCCGTGCGGACGCTTTGCAGCGGCTCGAGCTGGGCCAATCACCGTCCGACCTCGCCGACAGGGCGAAATCACTTGGCCTCACCCTCCCTAAAATCCCCGCCATTGATGCGCTCGCGCCATCCGAATGCTTCCTCGCAAGCGACCTCCCCGCCACCCGCATCGTGCCCCTGGGCTGCAGCATCTTCATCCTCCGTCAATCCCAGCCTGATAAGGTTCGCATCGATCGCATCACACCCGTACGCACGACCGCCAACCTTTACGCCTTCAAAACCCTTCGGCTCACCTTCGAACCCGGCAAAGCCGTCATAGGCGGCGAAACCGCAGGCGACGCCTCCGGCCAATCCGGCCCCCTCAAACTCCAGCTCCGCGAAAACGACACCCCCATCACCGTCCAGTCCCGCCTCATTCCCGGCACGCAGAATTTCCAACTCCAGTTCAATTAAGCCCCTGCTGCCTTCAACAGCATCTCCCTCGTCAAATCAATCGCGCCGGGTCGATTCTCTGCATCCACCCACCCCCTCCCCCAAAATCACCGCGGCCGTCGTTTCCCACATCGCACAAACTTCCGCGCATCCCTTGCCTCCACCTCAAGCTCCGGCTTACACTCCTCTAAGTTCATATCTCTACGCGCCGCAACAGTGAGCCACGCCCGCTCAACCCCCAAAAAAAGCGAGGCCGCCATGACCGACAAACCCACAACCCCCATCGAAACCAACGATGACCTCTATCAGGCCATCACCGCCCTGGACCGCGCCCACCAGACCTCTGAAGAACGCGACCTGGAAACCTACCTCCGCTCACTCCTGAGCGTCTGCCTCGACTATTGGACCCAGCACGTCCTCACCCCCGAAACCTTCGTCAAGATCCTCGACCAGGCTTACACCACCCTCCCCGTCGACTACGACCCCCACTGGGAAGAAACCTACAGCCAGGACTGGCCCTCCCTCAAAGGCTGGGATCGCTTCCAGGCACTCTTGCGCCGGCAAATCGTCGACCTGCGCCAGATGTACAACAACAACCTCCTCCCCACCGGCTCCGCCGGCGTCGAAGCCCCCCTAGGCGGCCGCTGGTCTAACCTCGACACCAAATCCTTCCTTGAATGCGCCTGCCGCGGAAATTTCGACGGCTGGAGCCCTGACGAAGCCGTCATCTTCAACCCACCTGAAACCGCCGTCGCCCAAAACATCACCCTCGATGAGATCGCCGAAGAAACCGCCCCGCTTCCTCCCATCACCTGGGAACAATTCGCCGACTTCCTCTACTGCGGCCAAATCTACGAATAGCCCGACCCGAGAGCACGACAACGCCCTGCCTCCTCTCCGGAGTGCTCAAAGCACGGCCCTATTTACAGCCGGGGTCAGAGCGCTTTTAACGCGTACGCCCTGGTAAATACAAAAACGATGCTCTTGCACGCGCGCAGGTCCATGCCAATCAATCTGTAACGGCTCCACTCTTACTCCTTCACAGCCTCATCATCCTTAATTGAACCGTATGCGGCACAATTCATAATTCCCTCATAACTCGTAACCCCCTTCGCTGTGTTATAAAATTAGCACAATCATGCCCACCACACCCGCCTCACCCCGTAAAACCAGGTACTGGCTCTGGATCAGCGCCGGCATCCTTGCCCTTTCCACGCTTACGGCCATCGTCCTCTTCCTCTGTCTGATGTACCTGTCGGACATCAACGTCCCCACCAAACCCATCACCCTCACCCGCCCGCCAGGCGGCCAGTTCACCTACACCCAACCCAACCAGGGCCAGCTTGAGTTGGACCTCATCAAGCTCAACGCCGAGCAAAAAACCTCTAACGCCAACGCCAACACTTCCTGGTCCGGCAACGTCAAGCTTCAGGCAAGGTCCGCCGTTGTCCTTGCCGAATCCAACAGCCCACTGGACCGCCGCGTCGCTTACAACATCTTCAAATCCCTGCAGAGCTCCCCATTTCTTGAGGAAGTCTCCTTCTTCCCCGCCGGCACCTGGTCAGTCCAGGGCCAGCCCTTGCCCCACATCATCATTCGCGTAAACACCCTCTCCTTCACCGAGTCAGGCCCGTTCTTCAACAAGGCCTACATCGCGAAGGTTCGTGTCACCACCAGCGATTCCAGCATCGCCAGGGGCACCCGCGTCTTTGACCATCTCGTCACGCCCATGCTCATCTTTGACGACAGTAAAACTTTCGAATGCACCGCCAATCAAAAAGGCATAGAGTCCGCCAGCCTGCGTTACCAGGCGTTGGCGCAGCAAATTTCCACCGCAGCCTCTCTTCACATCGACAAGCTTCTAGGCGACCTCATCACCAAGCACGGCCTCGCGCCGGCGCCTGATCCCATATTCCTCCCCGCATACACCCCCACGCCCAACTTTCCTTCACTGCAAAAATACAACGCCAGGCTCGTCTCTTCCGGCACCGCCTACATGAAAAGCAATGTCACCAATTGGGACATCCCCGCTCAATCGCAAAACGCCCAGCTCACCGCCGACATCATTGCCGACCTGAACGCCCTGGGCTGGAAAGTCTCCACCACTTCCCCCAGTGCTTGGGGCTCCAATCACTACTACGCCACTTCTCCCGACTTCGCTCAAACCTTTGAAGTCTTCTGGCCCAGCGGCGTCACACCTCCCGGCACGCCTCGCCCCTGCCAGATCACTTTCACCCACCGCATGGCGGACTCCGAGATGAACACCGCCATCTCCGCCTTCCTCACCCAAAAGCCAATCGAAAAAGACCTCATCATCTACGAAAATCTCTGGAGCCGTTACCCCAAACCCTTCCAGGCCTACTTCGCCCAAAACCCGCCCCGCTCGCTCAAAGGCCTCCACTTTCTCGTCGACCAGCTCATCGCGCAAAAACGCCTCGACGACGCCCGCAAGCTTCTTCTTCGCATGGACACCCTCAGCCGGTTTGATGACCCCGGCACCGGTGTCAGCCAGCCCATCCTGGCCAAAGCGCAATCACAGGGCATTCCGACCCTCCCGGCATTCCCGGACCTCTCCGCCCTGGCGCCTCAGGACGTCATCGATCTCACCAAAGACCTCCCCACGTCCCGCACGCTCCAGCTCGATCAATCCATCATTTTGATCATCCGCAACAAGCCCCAGGACATCAAAGTCATCCGCCTCACACCCATTCGGCCGGAAAATTCCAACCGCCAATACACCCTCAAACTCAGTCATGTCACCTTCGGCAAAGGCACCAGCTCCTGGGGTGATAGAACCGAAGGCGATGCCACCGGCCAATACGGCCCCATCAAGCTTGACGGCACGCCCGGCCCCGTCGCAGTCACCTGTCGCTTCAACAGCGCCACCCGGACATTCGACCTCGACTTCAAATAATTCACCCCACAAAAACCAAACAAACAAGCCCAAACCCCTTGCCTGCGACAAACCCCATGGATCATTCGCAATCTTTAGGCGTGACATTTGATGAAAATGGGCTAGAATACCTTGCCAAAACCCACTGCCGTACTTAAGTATTGTTAACACAAGCTTTGCGTAATGACCCATCAGCCACCGCGGACCCCAAACGGCCCTGAGATGAATAAACAGGCGACGATTTCGGACCTCGACAACAACCTCTCCTCGGGGTCTTCTGCCCACAGCCCCACCCGGGACATCGTCATTCCCGACGAATTTGGCGAAGAAGTCGTTACCTCCTCCAAACCCGCAGGCTCCAAACTTTCCTTCTTTGAGCGCATCGAAGTCGCCATCAGCCGCCTCTCCGCCCGCAATAACTTCTGGTATCGCGTCTGCTCGCTCATCTGGTTGCCTTACGCCTTCCGCTCCGGCATCCTCATGAAGCGCGAAGGCCCCAACACATTCTCCGCAGTCCTCCCCTTCCGCCGCGCAAATAAAAACTGGTACAACGCCATGGCCGGCGCAGCCCTCCTTGGCAACTCCGAAATCGCCGGCGGCATGTACGTCTTTGGCATCTGTGGCGGCGACTACACCGTCGTCTGCAAACAACTCCAATACAAATTCCTCCGCCCCTGCCTCGGCCCCGCCCTCTACCGCATCACCGCCAAGGAAGACATCCAGGAACTCCTCAAAACCAAGGCCGAGTTCAACATCACACTCGACATGCAGATCCTCCAGATGGCCGCCAAGCCCCGCGACCGCGACAAAGAACGCCGCGTCGGCCGCTGCGACATCACCTTCCACGTCACACCCAAAGCACACGTCCGCGCCCGCCAAAAACGCCGCGAAAGCCTCAAGTAAAACTTTCGGGTTTCGGGTTTCGGGTAAGAGCAGAATTTAAGAAAGCAGGACGCCCGTGAGGGCGTCCTGTGCATTTTCTTGACCCGAAACCCGAAACCCGAAACCCGAAACCCGAAACCCGAAACCCGAAACCCGAAAAAGGCCGCAGGCCTCCCCCTCTGCCCCCCCCTACTTCGCCGCCATGATCACCTTCATCTTCCCCGGCACCACCTTCACATCGCAAGGCGTAAACCCGCACGGGTCCCCATCGATCTGCACCGGCGCCGGCACTTCCGAAATAATCTTCAACCCCCGCGCCTTCCCGAAAACCACATCTTCACGCGCCAGATGCCGCTTACCCCGGATCGACAGAAAATACTTCAACGTCTGCACGCTCCCCGGCGTCTTGAAAATCACATAATCCAAAAGACCGTCATCCCCTTTGGCTCCGGGGATAAACGACATATTCAGCCCGTACCTGGGCAGGTTCGTCACCATCACCATCGCGCCAGACTGCGTCTTACCCTCGTCATCGGTCACGTGAATCATGGGATATGGATAGTGTCTCAGCGCGCTCAGGATTCGCGGCACATAGCTCCAGTGGCTCACGCGCTTCACCCGGTGCGATGTCACCCGCCAGTTCTGCACCCGGTGCACGATTTCCGCATCGATCCCCACGCTCAGCATCAGGCTAAACAGCCGTCCATTCACCGACCCCACATCAAACGGGCTGTATTGCCGCCGGATGATGGCTTCAGCCAGCGCTTCCTCGCCCAGCGTGTAGCCGAATTCCTTGGCCAGCAGGTTTTCGTTGCCGAGCGGGAGCACCGCCATCGGCACGCTCAAATGATGGTTGATCACCCCGCCCACGGTGCCGTCGCCGCCGGCCACCACCAGGCACCAGCAGTACTCTTTAAGGTTGGGATGATTGATCATCTCCAACCCTTCTTTTTTGTCCCACTTCACGATCGTCACCAGCCCCCGGTCCTGCAGCGCCCGCGTCAGGTTCCCCACGCGTTTCTGGTTTTCGCCCGCGCCGGAAAACGGATTGGCGATCACACCCACCCACGGCTGGTTAGGCAGCACCAGTCTCCCTGTATCGGATTGTAGGTTTGAAAGTGAAGTGTTCATGACGAAAACAGGCCGCCCCGGACACATCAGGCACACGCTTGAAACCAACTGAATGCCGGTTTTCAAGCAGCAACAACACAGAGGCGCAGTAGTCTACCCTTTTGCCCAACCAAAGTCTGCCTGGTAATACCCCGCTTCAACCGCACTGCTGCGGTAACGGCCGCCCTGGGATGCGCAAACACCGGCGCTTTCACCCCGCCTGCGACACTTCCTCCCGCCCACTTCGCCCCCACTTGCCCCTACAATATGCCCATGGACCCCGCACTTAAATCCATCGCAGACAAAGTCCACGCCGGCCAGCGCCTCTCCGAAGACGACGGCCTGGCCCTCCTCACTTCCCGTGACGTCTGGACCATCGGCGCTCTGGCCAACATCGTCCGCGAACGCTTCAACGGCAAAAACGCCTACTACAACATCAACCGCCACCTCAACTACTCCAACGTCTGCGCCCTCTCCTGCAAATTCTGCTCCTTCTATCGCAAACGCGGCCAGGAAGGCGAATACGAGTACTCCGTCGATCAGGCCGTCTCCGAAGCCGTCAAAGCCCAGGCCGCCGGCGCCACCGAAATGCACATCGTAGGCGGGCTCCACCCCTACCTCCCCTTCTCCTACTACACCGACATGCTCTCGGCCATCCGCGCCGCCGCACCCCGCCTCCACCTCAAAGCCTTCACCGCCGTCGAAATCGTACACCTCACCAAAATCGCCAAACGCTCCAATGACCTCCCCGGCGTTCTCGCCGACCTCAAAGCCGCCGGCCTCGGTTCCCTCCCCGGCGGCGGAGCCGAAGTCTTCGACGACCGTGTCCACGACCAAGCCTTCAAAGGCAAAATCCGCTCCGAACAATGGCTCGCCGTCCACCGTGAAGCCCACAAACTCGGCCTCATGTCCAACGCCACCATCCTCTACGGCCACATCGAGTCCCCCCAGGACCGCGTCAAGCACTTCGCCATGCTCCGCGATCAGCAAGACCAGGCCATCCACAACAACACCCCAGGCCGCTTCCAGACCTGCATCCCCCTCCCCTTCTGGCCAGACAACTCCGAACTCCAGCACCTCCCCGGCCCCACCGGCCTGGAAGACCTCAAAATGCTCGCCGTCTCCCGCCTCATGCTCGACAACTTCCCGCACATCAAAGCCTTCTGGATCATGCAGACCCTCTCCCTCTCCCAGCTCAGCCTCCAGTTCGGCACCGACGACATCGACGGCACCGTCGTCTGGTACGACATCACCAAAGTAGGCGGCGCCGACACACACCAGGAAGTCACCCAGGCCACCCTTCAGAAAGCCATCCGCGACGCCGGCTACATTCCCGTCGAACGCGACACCCTCTACCGCACCGTCCATCGCACCGGTCCCGGCACCAACTGGTCCGTCGCCGAAGAACCCGCCTTGGCCCTGTAAGGCCTTTTGTAGGGTGGCGCTGAGTCCGCGAGGCCGCCACAACGCCACCCACACCCAACTCACCCTCACGCCCATTCCACTCCGCCTCCCCTCTCCGCCTTATCACTTGTACCTTATCCCTTTTATCTTTCCCTTCCTCCTTCTCCCCACCCTTGACGACCGCGCAATTCCTGATAAACTCTTAATCCCTCGAAAGAGAGCCCTAAGGGGGTGTAGCTCAATTGGGAGAGCGCTTCCATGGCATGGAAGAGGTCGTGAGTTCGAATCTCATCACCTCCACTTAGACAAAAAAACCCTGGCCCACCGGCCAGGGTTTTTTTGTTGCTCAAAACAAAAGCCCTAAAACCCCAACTCCCCGCCAAAACGCCTCAGTCTCTTACTTATCCCTTGTACCTTATCCCTTATGCCTTTCTTTAAAACCCCCTCGTCCACATCGGGTCATCCAGCGGCGCAACCGCCGCATCATCCTTCGCCCTCTGGTTCAACACCCGCGCATTGAACCGCTCCACATGCCCATCAAAAAACAGCATGTTCACCGACTTGGACGGGTGCCGTTCCAGCACCGCTTCGCGCGTCATCGGCGTCGTGCCGCTGGTCGTCAGGTGCGCTCCGGGAAACGCATACTGGCTGGAGGTGATCGCGTCTTTCTTCAAAATCGCGTTGAACTGCGTGCCATAAATCCCGCCGTCCATGATCAGCCCAGTTTGCGAGGGGGTTCTATATTTATCCAGCATCCGGTTCTGCATCACCAGCGACACGCTGGCGGTCATGTCCTGATTCTCCGTGTAGTTGTCCCACACAAACGGCTCCATGCCGGCGATCGCCGTGGTCCCCAGCATGGCTTTGGCTTCACCGGCGTGCCCGGGGTCAATGAAAAGGTTGATGTCCTGCCCCGCATACGGCCAGATGTACACGCCCCAGGGCTGAAACGCATACACCGTCCCGCAAATCGCCCAATCGTTCACCGGCAGCGACGTCTTATTTGAATGCGGAATCCGCCCTTTGAAGTCCCCCGCGTAGGCGTGGTACCCCAGCCCGATCTGCTTCAGGTTCGCCGCGCATCCCGTCTGCCGCGCCAGCCCGCGCGCCCCGCTGAGCGCCGGAAGCAGCATCGAAATCAAAACCGTGATGATCGTGATCACCACCAGCAGTTCAATCAACGTAAATGCACGCCGCGAGCGCCAAAACGAGGATAAATACATCTGTATCCCTTTGCTTATACCGACCCAGGCGTTACTTGGCCTAACCAACCATATACCGGTTAGTAAGCAGATACAAGAGAAAATTCCCAGCCGCGCGAAAATAAAAAAACCGGGCCCCCGATCATGGAGGCCCGGCGCGAAAAACCCTGATGTGCTCCGCATGGGAGCCGGCCCGCATCGCGGTTACCCGACGATCCTCAAGACATACCCGGGCATGCTGTCTAGCTCGCCGGGCGTGGACAATTGATGGAAAGCGATAGGCTCTTCCGCATTATAGCGCTCATATTTGGCGACAAGTCCGGCCGCAATACCGCTGTTGCCCTCAACGCCGCTTGCCAACTCGCTGGTTCCCTTGATCTTAATTGCTTTGATCTCAGGCGCGGCAATGATTGAATTGATGAAGTTCACCACCGGCGATTCCGAGCCACCGATCAACAGAATCTGGATACGGGCACCCGAGTCGGCCACAAATGCGCTCTTCGCCGTTGGAAGGTCCGTCACGTCCGCCCGAACCCCCACGAAGACCTGGCTGTTGTCGATGATCCCCAGGCTCAGCCGATTAATGCTTCCCCCCGTCCTGATCGAGGAATTCAGGAAACGCATGCTGTCGCCGAAAGACACGCTGGCCAGATCGCCAGCGATCACGAAGGCGCTGTCGGTCACATTGCCGGCCGTAAGGTCGCCAAATTTGCCGGCCGTCGTAACTGTGACGGATGTCATCTCTCCGGCGGTCTTGATGCCGGTGATGTTGCCGGCGTTTTTCGCATCCAGGGCCAAGGTCGTCATGGTGAATTCATCGATCGCACCCTTGACGGTAATCAAGCCGGAATTCCCGGTGATGTTCCATTGCGTGCTCGAAAGCGAACCCGCGATGGTCGCCGATCCCAGGGTCGCCGTTGTCGCTTTGGTGACGCCCGTGATGGTCACTTCGCCGGTGAAGTCGCCTGCCAGCGCGGGTGTGACCACATCCCCGTTCTTGGCCTTCACTTCCTTGCGGCCCACGGTGGTGATCGAAGTCACCTTGCCCGCTTTGATCGAACCTGTCAGCCATTCCTGGACTGAAATGGCGCCCACGCCCGCAGTCACATCCAGGTTGGAATCGTTCACTGAACCCTTGCTGGTGAAAGAAACCAACTCACCGGTCACCTTCAAAAAGAAGTCCGTCACGTTGACGGCAGTGAAAGCCCCGGCCTTGCCGCCGACGGTCACCGCGGAGTCTGTCACCGCGCCCTTGCTGGTGAATGCTCCGGCTTCCCCGGCCACATTCACCGTCAGCCCGCTTGCGCTTCCCACCGTCACCGTGCCCTGCTTGCCCGACACGGTGAAGGTGCTGTCGCTCATCGCGCCAGCAACCGTGAACGCGCCCAGGCTGCCCAGGTTGGTCCCCAGATTCATCGTCTTAAGCGTCAGTCCGCTGACCGACGCTGCGCCAAACGTGCCCGTGCCGCCGGAGATCGTCCACTTGTTGGCGCCCAGTTGACCCTTGATCGACACCGGCCCAAGGGTCGATGCCGTCTTGAGAAGCCCTTGCGCCGTCACCATGCCCGAGAAGTTGCCGGCGTTGTACACCGTCGTCACCACGCCCTTGGTCTTCACTTCCGCTTGGCCCTTGGTGGTGATCGATGCGATCTTCCCTGTGTTGAGATAACCGCCCGTCCAGTCCACCGAGGTCACCGCACCGATGCTGTTGCCCGCAAACAGGCCGGTGCCCGTCACCGTGCCCTTGCTCGTGAAGCTGGTGATGTCGCTGGCCACTTGCAGGCTCAGCTTATCGGCGCTGCCCACCGTCACCGCACCGATCTTGTTGTTGATGTACCACGTCGTGTTGCTGGCCGCGCCGGTCACAGACAGAGAAGCCACGTTGCCAAGGTTATTCCCCTTGACTTTCGTCGCCACCACCAGGCCTGAGATCGAATCCGCCTTGATCGCTCCCACGCCGCCGCTGAAGTTCCAGTCCGCCGCCAGGCCTGGCGCCACGCCGTCGCCCGTCACCGCGCCCTTGATGGTGATCGCCCCCATTGTCGCCCCGCTCGCCAGGGTTGAAACCCCGGTGATGTTCAGGTCGCCGCTGAAGTCGCCGTTGATCTTGGTGGTGGTCACCACGCCCTTGGTCTTCACTTCCGCCCGCCCGCTCGTCGTCAGCGACGCCAGCTTGCCTGCGGAAATCCAGCCGCCGGACCAATCGATCACCGTCACCGCGCCCACCGCGCCGCCTGCGGCGATGGTCGTCCCATTGCTCACCTGCCCGGCCTTGAAGGACGTGATATCAGTGCCTGCGATCACGTGCAGCCCGCTCGCGCTTCCGCTCACGGCCAGCGCGCCCAGGGTGGTGTTGCCCTTCCACGTGCCCGAGGCACTGCCCTTGATCGTCACTGCGCCCAGCTTGCTGGCGCCCACGTTCCACGACCCTGTGGTCGATCCCGCAATCGTGATTCCCGTCACCGACGGCGCCGGCACCGATGTTTTCCCGGCTGTGGGCAGCACATATGTCAGCTTGATATCCGCATCAAAGTCGCCTGCCAGTGCCGGCGTACCGGCCTTGCCTGCACGCCCGCTGATGGTCAGGGAGCCCAGCTTGGAGGCTTCAAAGGAGTCCGCCGTACTGTTGGTGTTGCTCCAGTTTTCGGCCTTGAAGGAGGTCACCGTTGCGGTCGTGTTGAATGAGATGTCCTGAATGTTTCCAGCCGTAACGGTCGCCGTGTCGGCGGATGTACCGCCAAACCGGATCGACCTCTCTCCGGTCCCGATCACATCGTCGAGCTGCAGCGCCTTGATGAACCCGTCGGCCGTGAAGCTGCCGGCCAGGCTGGTTGTTTCCGCCTTGAACGCGCTGAGCCCACCGTGAATGATTACGCTCCCGATCGTGGTCGCAAGTCCTGCGACGGCGCCCTTCTGGGTGCCGGTGACGGTGATCTCAACCATGCTCTTGGACGCGTCCGTACCCGAAACCCTCAAGTATTCAGGCGAATTCCTGTCGCCCAGCTCTGTGCTGAAGAACGCCATGGCATCACCTGAGCTTGGGCCGGTGATGATCACTTTCACTTTGCTGCCCGCGCTGTCTTGGTAAGCGATATAGTTCTGGCCGCTCACCACGCCTTGCCCGCGCAGGATGGTGAAGCTCGCCGCCACGGGCGCACTGTTCACCACACCGCCGTGCGCTGTCGACCCGCTGTCGGTGGCGATTGCAAAAACCCGATGGCTCCCCAGCGAATAATCCGTCGTCGCAAAATCCAGCGACCACTTGTTGGCGCTGTTGGTCCCCACGCCCAGCTTGGTGTCCGTCCCGGCTTCAAAAGTCCCGTTGTTGTTCACATCGGCGTAGAACGTCACGCCAGTGATCGAATCCCCGTCGATATCCGTAAATCCATCTGCAGTCACGCGCGCGGTTTCTCCACGCCCGTACCAGGTCGATTCGCTATGCACGCCCGTCACCACCGGCGCATGGCTGATCGGGTTCACCGTGATGGTGAACGTCTGCGCCGTGCTGGTGTTCACGCCGCCCCCGAGCGTTCCGCCCGAGTCGCGCACTTTCACCGTAAATGTGGATGTTCCGCTCATGCCCGGCGCTGGCGTGTAGACCAGCGTGCCGTCGTTGTCGACTTCCGGGAGGTAAGAAAACAGCCCCGGATTGGAGATGTTATCCACCGTGTATCCCAGCACTTTCTGTCCGTCATCATTGGCATTAAACGTTGCCCAGCCGGTCACCGTGATCGCCGGCTGGTTTTCATGCGCCACCGCAGGCGAAGTCGCCGTGAAAGTCGGTGCATGGTTGGGTACAAACGGCTCTTCCTCATCATCAAGCGAAATCGTCGCGAATTTCTTCGTGACCGAAAGCCCCTTGGTCGGGGCCTTACTGCCGCCCACGAGCACTTGGTCGATCTCGATCGAATCGGTGTCGTCCAGCGTAAAAGAATCCGCGCTCACATAATCCCCCTGACTGTTTCCGACATGGAGGTACTGCAGCGTAAACATCGAATACTCGTTCACCAGGAAGAAGGGAATCTTCGAAATCAATGATTTCGACCCGATCACCACGGTAAGGTAATTGTTCAACTCCGGTTGCTGCGTCAAGATCGTGAGTTTCATCATTTCCTTGACCGAAACCACATCTTCAGGCACCTGCTTTATTTCGTACAGCATTTGCGACGTTACTTTGGTCGTCACCGTCACCACCTGGTTCAGGTTCGACACATCCTCGTTGCTGATGCCGAAGCTGTTGGCCAGATCCGTCTCCGATACGCTCAGTTGCACCAGGCTCACCGGCGCCAGCGGTATCACCACCGGCGCAGGCGGCGCGATAGTCACCGGCACGATCTTGTTCGTCGGGTTCAGCGGATCGGTCACCGGCAGCAGGCCAAGCGCTCCCGCCAGCACCCGGTAGTCATTCTGAAACGGCGCAGTCCCGAAAGGCTCAGGTGAAATCGCCAGATCCGTATTGAGGAACTCGGCCTCCGGCGTGCGCGTGGCCAGGTCATCGGACATCAAGCTCCCCGAATTGGACACATCGGATAACCCCACGTTGTGCCCCACCTCCTGCGCGATCACCTGCACCAGCAGCGTCTGCAGCATCTGCTGGGTCACGCCATCGCCATCAAAGTCGGCCGGCACAAATGCCTGTGCAATATCCTTGGCGAACACCACCGCCTTGTCCGACAGCGTCTTGTTCCCCACATCGATCCCCGTGGCCTTGCCGTACACCGGCCCGGTCACGCCGCGCATGGCGTCGAATTCGCTCCACGTCACCGACCCGCCGTTGAGCAGCGTCTGCTGCGTCGCGTAATCCGCATCCAGCGTGTTCACAAAACTCCTGAACACATCCTCCGCCAGCCCCAGGCCCGCGTCATAGTTCACATGCACGCTGCTCGTCCCGTCGCCCACCAGCACTGTCATGTAGTTGCCCGAGGTCGGCTCCACGGTCACGAATTTGATGTTGAATGCGCTGAACTTCTCCTTCAGCGCCGCCAGCACCTGGGCCTTGTAGTCGGCTCCGAAATAGATCTTCGCCGACACATCGCTCACCCCGTTGATCTTCATCTGCGTGCCGTCGAGATAAAAATTGGCCGCCGTCCCCCCGTCGAAATCCACGAACACCGTCTGGCCTTCCACAAACCGGAAGTTGTCCACCACCACCGCCGAGTCCAGCGCGCCGTCCTCGATGTCCTTGATCGTCAGCGTCACATTCAGCGTCTTGGTCCCATCGGGAATCACATACGTCCCCGTCAAAATGCTCGTCCGCGCATTGAACGTCGTCGGCTCGGCGTCCTCCCCGTCAAACAGCGCGCCGCTGATCGTCAGCGGATTGCCGTTGGAGTCAAAGGCCACTTCCTGCCCATTGATCTTCACACTGAAAATATCGTTGTACTTGGTCCCCACAAAGTCGGGGAACTCCTCTGATAAAAACGAAAAATCGAACTTGTACATCGACATGCTCGCCGGCACGCTCACCGAAAACGCCACACTCGCCTCATCGCCGTTCACACCGCCCGGGCTAAAGTCCGTCGAGCTCAGCCCGCTGGCAGGCGGCGTGAAAAGCTCGATGGCCGTGCCCGTGCTCAGCACCAGGAACTGGTCGTTGGACCCGGTCGGAAAATCCAGAAAAGTGGCCTCCTTGGTTCCCATCCCCACCGCCACGGCGTTCTTGTGCCCGATATAGGTCACCGCCGTCCCGTCCGGCAGGTCCAGCGCATTCGCGATCTCCACCGGCGTCGCCGCCAGCATCTGCCGCGGTTCCAGCGGCTGGATCATTTCCGCCATCCGCGCCAGCTTCGGCGCCTTCCACGACCGGAAATTCTTGAACTGTTTTTTAATAGCACCGAAACGACCAAAGGTAGAGAGTGAAACCATGAGATACCAGCTCCTTAATAAGGATTAAAAAAGAAGCGTTACGCAGTCCAAGACTTCTCGGGGTCTTAACCGTCGAAACGCGCTCCGTGATGAACAAAATCCATAAAACAAGCCGAGAAATGGATAAAGGCGGCGTCATTTTAACAATCCGTACCGCAACGCAAAGGAACAAATATTCACTCATATGAAATTGTGGACAATTCCAAATGCGATCCGAACCGGAAGCACCGGCGTCCCGCCGGCTCCTGCCCTGCCCGCAGCCCCCTTTACCCCGCACACCCCACACCCCGGATGCGCGAGGTGTCATTTCCCACCCCCACAAGACACACACCGGCCAGACCCTAGACCCCGGCCCCTTCTTCCTGTATACTCTTCGACTCACCTTTGGCCCAGGCATACCGCCATGGGTCCGGTGTCGCTGGCTGGCATGTGCCCTCAAGCGACCACCAAAGGCAGAATTGGAGCTCAAAATGGCCGAAGTTCGCACCGATCTCTACGAAGGTCTCTTCCTCCTCAGCAACCAGCACGCCTCCGCTGACCTCGCCGGCTGCCTCGACTTCCTCAAGGAAGTCTTCAACCGCGCCGAAGCCGAAGTCATCGTCCTGCGCCGCTGGGAAGACCGTAAGCTCGCTTACGAAATCAAGACCCAGAAGCGTGGCGTCTACATCCTCACCTACTTCAACGCTCGCCGCAGCCAGATCGCCAACATCGAACGCGACTGCAACCTCTCCGAACACGTCGTCCGCGCGCTCATCATCCGCGCTGATCACCTGGGCGAAACCGAAATCGAGCTCGCCAAGCAGGAAGCCCTCACCCCCGTGCCGGCCCCCGCTCCCGAAAAGCCCAAAACCGAAGGCGTCGAAGCAGCTCCCGCTCAGGCCTGAAGTCCCTTGCCCTCCACCTCGGACCGGCTTCTGATACATTCAGTCGCCACCGTCGTCGGCGTGACGTCGTGTTGTGCATTCACCAGGCCCCAAATCAGGGCCAGGAGAGTTTCGGATGCCAAACCTCAACAAAGTCTTGCTCATGGGCAATCTCACCCGTGATCCGGAACTTCGATACCTGCCCTCCGGCATGGCCGTGGTTAACCTCGGCCTCGCCGTCAACCGCAGATGGCGAAACCAGCAAGGCGAACAGCAGGAAGAAACGACCTTCGTCGACCTCGAAGCCTACGGCAAACCCGCCGAAACGATGAACCAGTTCCTCAAAAAGGGACGGCCCGTCTTCATCGAAGGCCGCCTCCGGCTCGACCAGTGGCAGGATAAAGAAGGCAACAGCCGCTCCAAGCTCAAAGTCGTTGTCGATACCTTCCAGTTCATCGACTCCGGCATGGGTGGACGCGACTCCGCTGGCGGCGGCGCAAGCTCCTCCGGCGGCGACTACGGACAAGCCTCCGATCACGACTCCGGCAACGCCGGCGCCGGCGGTGGCAGCGGCTACGACCCCGGACAGTCACAGCCTCGCCGGCCCGCTCCCCAAAGAAGCGCACCCCCGGCACGCAACGCCAGCGCACCGCCTCCACAGGCAGCCCCGGCACAAGACCCTCACAAACCCGTGGACGAAGACGACATCCCCTTCTAATCCACCAAACGATTCTCCCGGCGTCATGACTTCATCATGCTGGCGTACCGACGGCGACCTATAGACGCCCGACCGTGCAGACGCCTAACTCCCAAAGGGACGGACAACATGGCTAACATCAAGCTCCTTCTTCTCGAAAACGTTGACAACCTCGGCATCGTCGGCGACGTCGTCTCCGTCAAACCCGGTTACGCCCGCAACTTCCTCCTGCCCAACGCGCTGGCCCAGAAGCCCACCGATTCGGCAGTCAAGAAGCTCGCCGCTCGCCGCGCCGAAGTTGAAAAAGAACTCGCCGAAAAACGCAAGGCAGACGAAGCAATCCTCGCCAAGCTCGTCGGCTACGAACTCACCCTCCAGCGCGCAGCCAACGAACAAGGCATCCTCTTCGGCGGCGTCTCCCAGCACGACATCGCCCAGGCGCTCCGCAACGAAGGCCTCAAGGTCGAAGACCGTGTCGTCCGCATCGGCACTCAGATCAAGCGCCTCGACAGCTACACCGTCCCCATCGTTCTGGCCGCCGATCTCAAGACCGAAATCAAAATCTGGGTCGTCTCCGACAAGCCCAGCGAACAGCTCGAAACCGGCGAATCCAAGGGCGATTCCAGGAAAGCCCAGCAGCAGGAAGCCGCTCCCGCGGCCGAACCCGCAGCACCCGAAGCCGAAGCTGAAAAACCCGCCAAGAAAGAAAAGAAGCCCAAGACCCCCAAGGCCTGAGCTTCTGATCCCCATACGAGGCCTCCGTAAGGCCAAAGTCCAGCAACACCCCGTCCTGCGGGGTGTTGTCTTTTTTACTCAACCTCCACCCTTACACATATGGCCAGACCCGTCGATGAGGGTTGCCTGTAACGACTCAACTCCGTCTGCTCTTGTCTTCAACCTTTCCTGATTGCGTTCCTCCACCTCTTAACTTCGCGTCTTCGCGACTTCGCGGTTAAAAATCTGCCTCTTCCTTCCTCAATCCTCATTGACATACACCCGCACTCGATTATTGTCATAACAATAAATTTCCGGCATCACTTCAAAAGAACCACATCAAGGCAAACCATGCACATGGGTCGCGCCATCAAACATCCTGCTGCATTCTCAATCGTCGAACTCCTCGTCGTCATCGCCATTCTCAGTGTCATCGTGGCCATGCTCCTCCCCGCCATCGCCCAATCGCGCGCCACCGCACGCATCGCCCTCTGCGCCGGACACCTCCGCCAGCACGGCACCATGATTGCCCAGTACACGTTGGACTGTAAAGACTTCCTCCCCATGCCCGCTTCGCCCCACCGCATGCGAACCAGCGGCGCGAGCCTCGTCGTCAAAGACATCTCCGCCCGTTCCAGCACCGACAGCACCTGCCCAGACGGCGTAGGCAAAACATGGGCCACAGGCTTTGGCTGGTTCTTCTGGCAAGGATATGTCCCCGCCATCACACGCCCGCCGTACGTCAATGACAAAGAGGTAAAACTCGGCATCTTCGACTGCCCCGGCTCCAACGGCTTCCGTGGCGGCGGCATGACCCAGGCTCAATCACTCGGCTCCTTCTCCCTTGTCACTCCCGCACTCGCCGCACGCAACAACAACATCCACACCGCCCAGGGCACCAACCTGTGGGACTGCAACACCGATGGCTCCTACACCGGCTACGTCTACCGCGGCTGGGGCAAAAACACCGCCGCCGGCGGCTACGCCCAGGCCACCGCCACCGCCTCGCGCTGGCAGCCCGATAACGCCGTCGCCGTCTGCTCCGAAAAGGAAGACTCCGTCACCCTCACCTACCAGGATTCCCACGGCAACGGCCTCAACATCCTCTTCCACGACGGCCATGCAGCCTTCGGCGGCAAAGACATCGGCGGCAACTCCCTCAGCATCAACAACGCCATCAAACCCCACGCCTACTACTCCATGAAAGCCGGCGCCACCTACACCGTCGGCATGGCCTACGGCAATTCCGGCTACGCCTACGCAGGCGGCACCGCCTACGTAAACCTCTGGAAGTACTACGAAACCAACATCCCCTGA
>CAZIWA010000089.1:0-22679 GCA_964542875.1 uncultured Phycisphaeraceae bacterium | reverse complement strand
ACTTCGATGCCGACGGTGTCCTTGCCGACCATGTTGGGGACGATGCGGATGTTGATGGCCTTGAGGGCGCGGGCAAGGTCAGAGGCGACGGAGTTCAAGCTGTTGACCTTGGTGCCGGCGGCGAGGCGGATTTCGTAAAGCGTGATAACGGGGCCGGAGTCGATGCCGACCACGGTGCCGTCGATGCGGTATTGCTGGAGAGCGGATTCAAGCAGCACGGCCTGATCGCGGATGTAGGACTCCATCTCGGTGTTGAAGTTCGACTCGGGCTCTTCCAGGAGGTCGGTGCCGGGGAACTTGTAGCCGGAGAGGTCTTTCTCGACGGGGAGGGCGATGGGGGCGGGCTTGGGCAGGGGGGCCATGTTGATCTGGAGCTGACGGATTTTTTCCTTGATTTCGTCGGGCATGCCCTTGGCGGACTTTTCTTCGATGTAGGCGGCGGGAGCGCTGGGCTCGGTGGCTTCGTCGACTTCGATCTCCGCTTGGGGGTTGGTGGCGACGGCGGCGATGGGGCGGGGGGGCTGGGCGTTGAGCGTGGAGTCCACAAAGGCGGGGGCCGGTGTGGCGACCATGCTGGTGCTGACCAGGGGGGCCTGCATGAGCTGCGCGCGGGGGTTAACGGGCTCCACCTGGGGCTTGGCCTGGGCGGGGGCGGGCTGGGCCGCCTGCACCGGCTGGGCGGGGGCCGCAGGGGTTGCGGGGGTGGTGGAGGTGACCGAGGAGGTGTCGATGGTGGAAGAGTCGCTGACCATGACGGGGAGCGACGAATCAGAGGTGAGGGTGGTGGAGTCGGGGAGATCGCTGGAGACGAAGGTGATGCTGGCGGCGCCGGGCTGGATGACGGTGCCGATGGTGGGGTCCACGGCGCGGGCTTCCATCTGGATGGCGTCGGCGGGGTTCATGGGTTCATCGGAAGGCTCGTCGGAGACTTCGTCGTTGAGTTCATCGTTCTTGGCCTGGGGGGCGTTGGCCCTCTTGTTCCAGGGGAGGGAGAGCTTGCCGACGAGGACGGGGTTTGGCGTGAAGCGGGAGAAGAGTTCGGGGAGCTTCATGCAGGCGTCGGCGATTTTGCGGGGGATCCAGAGGACGAATTCATCAAGGGTGATGATGGCGCCGATCCAGAAGCCCGAGGCGTGGATGATGAGGGTGCCCAGGAAGCCGAACTTGCCCTGGAGCTGGTCGTTGATGTAGAGGGCGAGGAGGCCGCCTGAGGTTTCGGGGCGGTTGCCGAGGGTGTTGGGGAAGAGGAGGCCGATGAGGGCGCTGGAGATGACGGCCATCATGACGACGCCGATGCCGCGGAGCACGAGCTGGGAGACGGGCTTTTGGCGCAGGACGGAGATCATGAGCATCATCGACGCGATGAGCATGATCCAGACGCCGGGGCCGAGGTTTTGATAGAGGCTGTGGGAGATGATGGCGCCAAAGTGCCCGATCCAGTTGGCCGTGACGGTGTTGGCCGGGTAAACGGTGACGGTGGGCGGGTCTTTGGGGCTGTAACTGATGAGGGAGAGGAAGAGGATGGCCCAGCTTGCAAAGAGCAGGGTCCAGACGATGGCGGTGACGGCGCGCGAGCCGGAAGGCTTTGCGGCGGGTGCGGTGGGCTTGGTGGTTTTGGTGTTCTTTGCCATATAGGTGGTCTTCCCTGGGTTTTCAGCAGTGAGTTGTTGGCTTTTTCCGCGGGTTTTGGCCGGGCACGCGATCGCGGGCCGGGCGGTATGTGCCGACAGAGAGGCTTTGGTTTATATCGGCCAGCGGGGCGGTGTTTCCGCAATGTTTTTTGTAAACGAGGTTTGGGTGAGATGAACAGCGTTCAATCCGCTGGGGAAGCGGGTGTGGGCGGGCGTGAAGAAAGGGCGCGATGAAGGGAGGAATAAAGAGCGCAGACGGCGGCCAGGGCGAGGCAGGACCAGCTTAGCCAGGTGAGCCCGGGATGGCCGAAGGATTGATAGCGCATTTCCAGGAGGTTTTCGCCTTTTTCGACATTGATGGCACGAAAGACAAAGAGGCCCGGTCGGATGGGGATGGGGGAGCCGTTACAGGTGGCCCGCCAGCCGGGGGCCCAGCGGTCGGTGATGAAAACCCAGCCGGGGGCGGGGCAATTGATCCGGAGGGAGAGGGTGGTGGGCGTGTACTCCAGGAGCTCCACGGGGATGGGGAGAGCCCGGGGGATGTCGCTTTGCAGAGGAGAAGGAGGCGGGAGGGAGTGAATGTCGGAGCCCTGGGCGATCAAGGCGGGTATGCCCGGCGGGGCGTTGGTCTGGGATTGTTCAATGCGTGAGAGCCAGGCCTCGCGGGGCTCGGGGGAGGAGGAGTCGATGACAAGGGGGTCGGGGGCGAAGAAAATCCGATCGCCTGAGGTGAGGGCCTGCTGCATGGAAGCGAGGGCGACGATCTGGTCGTAGATGGGATTGTTGATGGGGGTGTAGCCCATGAGGACGGGGGCTTTGATGACGAGGTTTTTGCTGTTGGGCTCGCGAGACTGGCCGAACATGAGGCCGCGCTTAAGGCCGGTGTGGGAGGCCAAGTCAAGGGATGGGGTGTGGCTTTTCTGGACGGCGGTCCACTGGGCGACCGCTTTGGGGGAGCGGGTGAGCATGACGCGGTCCATGGCGTCGAAATGGTAAAGGGTGTCGACGGCTGCGGCGATGACGAGGAGGAGTGCGGCGGCGTATTGCCAGCGGGGGGAGAGGGCAGAGCGGAAATACCAGCCGAGAGCGGCAAGGGACCAAATGATTGCGAATGTTACAAGTGCTTTGATGAAATAGCTTTGTGGTGCTTGTAGATGAGTCAATACAGACCAAAGTGACCAGGCCCAAATCAGGGCAAGCAGAGCGAAAACAATGGGGAAGAGGCGGCGGTGGTTTGAGGGGATGGGGCCCGAGACGGACGCGATGGGGAGGGCGAGGCAGAGGAGAAGCGCGTAAATGCTTACGAACAGGCTGGGATGGCGGAAGTAGCGAAAGGGCGGGCAATAGTCGTAAAGCCAGCCGCGGAAGGGGAAGTAATCCGGCATGGCTGTCATGAGGCCCAGGCAGGCCAGACCGACAAGGGCCAGGGCGAGGGCTTTGCGTTTGGTGTGGAAGAGCCCGGCGAGGAGGAGCAACAGCAGGACGGGGCAGAGGTATCCAGCGATGCCGGTGATGTCGGTGATCGACCAGTCGGGCAGACGGCTGGCCTTGGAAGCGACGGGGATGGAGGGGGACAGGACCGAGGCGAGGGCCTGAAGGGTGAAGCGGTTGGACATGACGGCGGTTTCACGGTCGAGCGCGCCGGAGCGGATGGTGTAGCCGTCTGTGTCGTGGAGGTAGCTCATGAGGCTGGGGGCGATGACGATGAGAAAGATGGCGGCGGCGATGGCTCCGGCGGCAGCGACAAAGCCAAGGCGTTTAAGGTTGGAGGTTTCCTCGGTGGGATAGATGGGGGGGCAAAGGGCCCGGAGAAGCGCCCAGGCGGCAATGACAAGGCAGACCAGGGGGAGGATGCCGGGGTAGGACATGAGGGCGACGAAGCCCAGGAGGGCACCGGCGTAGAAGCCGGATTTAAGGGTTTTATCGCGAAAGCCGGTTTCGATGATGAGGAGAACCCAGGGAACCCAGACGATGGGAATAAAAAGGGGCGGCTGCGAGACGTGGGCGGTCATGAACCCCGAGCCGAAGAGGGCGAGGGTGGCGATGGCGGAGATCGGGGCGCCGGCGCCCAGGCGGCGTGAGAGCGGCCACATGCCGACGGCGCCAAAGACCCAGCAGACCCAGACGAAGAGCCGGTAGGACCATTCGATGGGAGGAAGGACCATGGCGGCGAAGATGAAGAGAGGAGAGCGGGCGGAGAAGTCTGTGCCGATGGGGACGCCGGCGTCGGTCCAGGGGTCCCAGTGGGGAAGCTGGCCGGCACGAGCGAGATCGCCGGTCAAGATGAAGTTGGGGGCGAGCAATCCATCGGCGTCCCAGAGAGGGGCGGCCTGAAAGCTGAGGCCGCGGAAGGCGACGAAGGCCATGGCGGCAAGCGTCAGGAGCAGGCAGGCCCTTACGAGCCAGCGGGGCTCCGGTGAGACGGGGGTTGGGGTGCTTTCCTGGGACGTGGCGGGTCTCCGGGGAGGGGGTGGGGCTCACTATAGCAAGCGGCATGGGGTGGACGGGATTTACTGAAGAGGATGGATGCGCAGGGAGGTGAGGGGGACGGCCTGGGGGGCGTGGGCTTCGGTGCGTTTGCGGTATTGGAGGGGGGAGACGCCCAGGCGCTGGCGGAAGCGACGGTGGAAATTGGAGGGGTCGTTGAAGCCGGAGCGGAGTGCGACCTCCAGGATGGTGAGATGGGTGTGGGTGAGGAGCGCGGCGGCGGTGCGGACACGGACCAGGGTGAGGAGGGAGCCGAAGGACTGGCCGGAGGTTTGCTTGACGATGTGGGCGGCGCGGCTGGGGCTGAGGTTCATGGCGCGGGCGAGGTCTTGGATGGTGATGGGGGAGGCGTGGTGCTGATGGATGAAATGGAGGATCCATCGGCGGCCGCCTGCTTCGCCTGCGGAGGAGAAGGCTTCGGAACTGAGGGCGGGTGCGATGAGGTCCATCTGGCGGAGCCATTGTTCGAAACGTGCGCCGAGCTGGCGGAGGAGTTCCATGATCAGGTCGGGCTGGCCGGGAGCGGCTTCCGGCGTTTTGGAGACGAGTTGGGCGGCGCCGGTGGGAACGCCGGTGTCCACAAAGGATGCATGGGCGAGGGCCTCGGGCGTGGCTTTCCTGGGGCCGGCGAAGAGCACGATGCGCAGGGAGCCTTCATGGATGACGGGGACGACCCATTCAACAAGGCCGGCGTGGCAGACTTTCACGAAGCCGTCGGGGCGGGCGGGGAGTTTTTCCCGGAGCTGTTTTTGCTCAAAGAGGACGCAGCGGGCGAGGTGATGGTTCTTGACCAGGGCGCAGGGCGCGGCGAAATGGAGCGAGCGGTTGGACGGCAGGTATGTCCATAAAGAAAGGTCCATCACATGGTAAGAGAGGGTGAGACCGGTGGATTTCTCGAAGGATTCGATGGATTTGAGAGGAATGTCCAGAAGGCTCATGACCGGCATGATAGCAGGAAAGTCCATTTTTTTGACAGGGAAAGCCGCGACGGGGCGGCGTGGGAATGGGAGAGTGGCTGCGCAAAACGGAAGGGACTTTCGAGCGATCCATGCGAAGAACGTTTTCAGCCCGGCCTTCTCCGTGATTGGAGAGGGTTGGGAAGGAGCGGGAAGGGATTGTCCAAAGGTCTCTGCATAAAAGGCCCATGCTTACGAGGACGGAAGCATGGAACACACCAAAGGAGATTGCGATGCGGGAATTGAAAGCGGACATTTTGATCGTGGGCGGCGGGACGGGCGGCGTGGCGGCGGCGATGGCCGCGACGAGCCTGGGGCACCGGGTGATCATGACGGAAGAGTTTGCGTGGCTGGGTGGCCAGCTTACGAGCCAGGCGGTGCCGCCTGATGAGAACTTCATGGTGGAGACGATCGGGGCGACGGCGCGGTATGCCAAGTTCCGGACGGGTGTGAGGAAGTATTACGGGGAGCATTATCCGATCAAGTCTGAAGCGAGGAACAATGTCCGGTTGAACCCCGGCGGGGGCGGCGTGTCGCGGCTGTGCCACAACCCGGCGGTGGGCGTGGCGGTGATCAACGCGATGCTGGCGCCGATCGTGGCGGGCGGGCTGCTGAAGATCATGCAGCCTTACAAGCCGGTGGCGGCGTCGATGGAAGGCGATAAGGTCCGCAGCGTGACCGTGGAGCACACGTGCTCCGGCGAGAAGGTGGAGATCAGCGCGGCGTATGTATTGGATGCGACTGAGCTGGGCGACCTGCTGCCTTTGACCAAGACGGAGTATGTGTCTGGCGCGGAATCCCAGGCGCAGACGGGCGAGTTGCATGCACTGCCGGGCGCGCCGGAACCGGAGAACGTGCAGGCGCTGACGTGGGTGTTCGTGATGGGTTACGACGCGACGCCGGGCGCGAACCACAGGATCGATAAGCCTGCGCAATATGACTTCTGGAAGAACTACACGCCCAACCTGCGGCCTGCGCCGTGGTCGGGCCCGCTGCTGGGGTGGAAGGACGTGCACCCGGTGGATCTGACGATCCACCGGAACAACCGGCTGTTTCCCAGTGAAGAGGGGAGCAACATGCCCAACACGTTCTTCAACTACCGGAAGGTGCAGACGCCGGACATCTTTGACACCGAGCGCAAGCCCGACGCGGTGACATGCGTGAACTGGCCGATGAACGACTACATGGAAGGGAGCATCATCGACAAGAGCCCTGAGGAAGTGGCCCGGCATCTGGAGGCGGCCAAGCAGCTTTCGCTTTCGCTGCTGTACTGGCTGCAGACGGATGCGCCCAACAAGACGACGGGCGGGACGGGGTACCCGGGGTTGTATCTGCGGCCTGACTTTACGGGGACGGATGATGGGTTTGCGCAGGCGCCTTACATTCGTGAATCGCGGCGCATCAAGGCGCAGTTCACGGTGACGGAGGCGCATATCGGTTCCGAGATGCGCTGGACGCGCAAGACGCCGTACCATCCGTTTACGGGCCGCGGGTTTGACGTGGTGCAGGGGCCGTATTCCGCGGACTTCTTCGACAGCGTGGGCATCGGGCATTACGCGATCGACCTGCATCCTTCGACCAACGGAACGAACTACGTTGACGTGGCATCGACGCCGTTTGAGATCCCGCTTGGCGCGCTGCTGCCGGTGAAGACGAAGAACCTGCTGGCTGCGGCCAAGAACCTGGGTGTGACGCACATCACCAACGGCTGCTACCGGCTGCACCCGGTGGAATGGAACATCGGCGAGGCGGCGGGGCTGCTGGCGGCGTTTTGCCTGAAGGAAGGCCTTGAGCCGACGCAGGTGCGCAACGACAGGGTGAAGCTGTATGAGTACCAGGGCCTGCTGGAGCAGCAGGGGATTGTGCTGCACTGGCCGTGGATGGTTTCGCCTCGCGCGACGAAGCCGGAGAGCGATGGGCTCAAGGCTGGGGCGAAGGCGTGATGTGAGAGAATGATGGATCGCAAGGCAACACGCCCCGAAGTGCCGGGGCGTGTTGTTTATTTTTGGGGGAGGGGCAGCGATCGCATTCTCGTTTGCGATCAGGAAGGCGCGCTTGGAAGTGCTTGAGCGGGGCATACTATGTACTAAAGCCTTCTGGGAGATTATTGAGATGAATCATTCCAATCCTGTCCAAAGACCGCAGGGACTTCCTGCAACCGCAGCGGGAATTGCCGGGATGTCAGGTTGCATGCGAACGGTAATGGTTCTTGCGCTCATCGGGATTGTTTTTGCGGGACTGTATTTTGTCGCGCTCAATCGCCGCTATAAGCACGCGCTTACTTATGCCAATGAAATGGGGCCGCTGATGAATAAGATCGGTCAGAGCCTGGTGGGGCAGCGGGAGAGCAAAGCTATTGAGGTTCTGGGCAATTTTTCGGAGAAACACATCGATTCGAAAGACGGCATGACACGGTATCGTTGGGAGATCATGGAGAGGCCGCTGGATCGTTTTCTGGTGCCTTACCCAGCAGCAGCAGATCGAGATTTCGGTTGATTCCAATGGAATGATCGTGCGGTTTAAAGTACGGAATAGGAGTTCTTGATGGCCGTGATGATGCGTGCAGCCGGTCAAGCATAAATGACGGCGCCGCCTATCTCTTTTGGATGCGATTACTTGTGCGTCGTAAAACGGTAGGTCGGATACGACTAAGACGTCTAATCCGACCTGCCTCAGCATGTGTGAGTTTTTTCAGTCAAAGAAGCCTTTGCCGGTGGGTGGGCGGCGGCTGATGGGCATGAGGAAGTAGATGATCACACCGGCGAAGCCGGTGAACATGATGGCGATGGCCCATGTGGATTTTTCGGAGTCGTTGGCGGCACGGGGCATGGCGTGCATGACGGTGTAAAGCTGAAGAGGAAGCATGATCGAAGCGATGAGGATGAGAGCGATGATGAAGAGCTTGTCCAACTGAGGCCCCCAGGGTGAGTGGATTGATGAATGATGATGGCTTGGGAGGGAGAGGAAGGCAATGGGTTTTTTGTTGGTGTGGGTAAGACATGCTCACGCGGACGAGAGCATGGCACGCGCAAGAGATGGCGTGAAGGGATGTGGAGTGGTTTTTGTTGGTTGAGCGGGAGGTTGGGCTGACGCCCGAATATCTTCGTTTGCACATCGGGCTAATGCGTATTTGGTGTGCGGTGGTTGAGGGGGTTTGGGAACGGCGTTTCATTGTTTGGGATTGCATGTCACTGTGTGAAGGTGCGCATTTGGCGGGGGTTGTTAGGATTCGGGCTTTGAAAAACATTTGTTTCCTGGAGGCTGATATGACGACTCACGAAGCAACGCGGATCGGGACACGGCTGGAGTTGTTTGTTGAGGACGGGCTTATCGAGAAACTCGGGGGCGGGGCGTCGCTGCGGGTGCACAACCCGGTGATGCGGGAGATTTCATTTCAGACCAACAAGCCCTGGGAAGGGAACATGTGCGGGGGGTACAAGACGTACTTCAAAGACGGGGATGTGTTTCGGATGTATTACCAGGGGTGGCACCTGGAGATTCAGCAGGGAGAGCCGGGGACCAAGCCCAAGAAGACGGAGCGGGCGCTGAAATACTGCTACGCCGAAAGCCGGGACGGGGTGACGTGGGAGCGGCCTGCGCTGGGGCTGTATGAGGTGGATGGATCACGGGAGAACAATATTGTTTTCATGGGGATCGGCGAACTCAAAAAGGGGCTGCACGGGTTTGCGCCGTTTTTGGATTCACGGCCCAACTGCCCGGCGGATGAGAAGTACAAGGCGCTGGGCGCTTCAGACAACTTTCCCAACTGCAAGATGTATGCACTCAAATCCGCAGATGGGTTCAAGTGGGAATTGATGCAGGAAGAGGCGGTGATCACCAAGGGGAAATTCGATTCGCAGAACCTGGCGTTCTGGGATGAGTCGCGCGGGGAGTATCGGGCGTATGTCCGGGATATCGCCCAGAACTGGCGGGTGATCACGACGTGCGTGTCAAAGGATTTTTTGAATTGGACCGAGCCCCAGCCGCTGGCTTATACGGGGACGGGGGAATTGCGGGAACAGCTTTACACGAACCAGGTGCTGCCGTACTACCGGGCGCCGCATTTGTTTGTCGGGTTCCCGGCGCGGTATGTGGAGCGCAAGTGGAACACGGCGGTGGAGCGGCTGCCTGAGGCGGAGCACCGGAAGCACCGGGCGAGCTTGATGGAGCGTTACGGCGCCGCGGTGACGGACACGCAGTTCATGGCCAGCCGGGACGGCAATACGTTCAAGCGGCATGATGAGACGTTCATCAAGCCGGGGCTGCGCACGCAGGGGAGCTGGACGTACGGCGATTGCTATCAAGGGTGGGGCCTGCTGGAAACCAAGTCCGATGTGCCCGGCGCGCCTGATGAACTTTCGATCTACACGATCGAGGGTTACTGGCGCGGGGCGGGGAATTTCATTCGGCGGCACACGGTGCGGGTGGATGGGTTTGTGTCGCTGCACGCGGGGCGCGGCGGCGGGGAACTTGTCACCAAGCCGATCGTGTTCAGCGGTGAGCGGCTGGTGGTGAACATCGCCACCAGCGCGGCAGGCGGGTGCGCGGTGGAAGTGCAAACACCCGACGGAGTGCCGATTGAAGGATTCAAGGAAAGCGATTGCGTGGAGGTGCTGGGCGACAGCCTCGCGCTGGAAGTGACTTGGGCGGGCGGCAGCGTGAGCAAGCTGGCAGGCCAGCCGGTGAGGCTGCGCTTTGTGGTGAAGGATGCGGATTTGTATTCGTATCGGTTTGAATGAGGTGTACAGCGAGGCAAGAAAGCAAGACATGCGCACGAAGACGAGAGCATGGCACCCGATGAGGGGCATATTCGGCGCATTCTCGCATTCAATGGCGGCCCTCACCCCAATACGGTTCAGTTTAAGGATGAAAAGGCCAAAAAGAGGGCAGGGAGAGTTGAGTCGTTACAGGTTGATCGGCATGGACGCGGGCGCGTGCCAGAGCATCGTTTTTAAATGTTTACCAGGGCCTGCGCGCTCAGAAGCGCTGCGACCCTGGCTGTCATAGGGCCGTGCCTTGAGCACTTTGGATGAGGATGCACAGTGCCCCCCCCGGGGTGGGTTATTCGGGCGTGGAGTGTGTGGGGAAGTGATGAATGAACTTGCGTGCGTGGAGGGGTTGTGTATAAATGATGGGTAAGGACTTACCTCACACAGTGTGTTGATGGATCAGGTGTTGTGCGACCGGGGGAATTTGGTTTGAGACGGTGTGTGAGGTTCCTAGGTTATGCAAGCCGGTGTGTAGGCGCCGGAGCGGGGCGTCAAGAAAACGGTCTTGCAGAACTGGACGTGAAGTTCCTTGGGCACGCCTTTCCCGGCCGAGAGATTCGGTGGGGTTCCTTCTGAGGTGTTGCCTCCTTTTTACCGCGACCGCGGTTATGCCGATTAGCGCATCAACGGTTCTTTAGTGGATGTCGTTGGCGCCAGGGTTAAACGAAAATGCAATTGAAAACCGGAATTCTCGAGCGTTTCAAGACTGATGGACGTCTTCGGACGATGGATAAGACGCTTTTGTGCCTGCCGGCGGACCCGGTGGTGCCGGGAAGGCTTATCGACCAATATCAGTTGCGGCCTGGGGTGACGATCGAGGTGGAGCTGGCGGCGGTGAACCCCAACCAGCGGACGCAGCAGAACAATTATCAGCAGCAACAGCAGAGCAAGAAGAACAAGAGCCAGGCATTTCTGGTGGCGCCCAATGCGCCCCGGGTGATGAATATCGTGAGTGTGGACGGGCTTCCGCCTCAGGATTTTTCGAGGCGTCGGCGGTATGAGGATTTGACGACGATCGATCCACAGCCGCGGATGACGCTGGAGTACCCGGGGTGTCCGCCGGCGTGTCGGCTGATCGATTTGTTTTGCCCGATCGGTTATGGGCAGCGTGCGATGATTGTTTCGCCGCCGAAGGCCGGGAAGACGACGCTGCTGAAGGATATTGCGATGGGCATTGCGCATAACCACCCGAAGGTGAAGGTGGTGGCGCTGCTGATCGACGAGCGGCCGGAAGAAGTGACGGACTTTCGCAGGACGGTGCCCAGCGAGGTGCTGGCGAGCTCCAACGACCACACGCCGGAGCGGCACTGCGCGCTGGCGATCATGGCGGTGGAACGGGCCAAGCGGCTGACTGAAGCGGGCATGGACGTGGTGGTGCTGCTGGACTCGCTGACACGCGTGGGCCGTGCGTTCAACACGGCTCCCGGGATGGCCAATACGGGGCGCACGCTTTCCGGCGGCCTGGATGCCGGGGCGCTTTCGATACCCAAGCAGTTGTTTGGCGCGGCGAGAAAGTTTGAAGAAGGCGGTTCGCTGACGATCATCGCCTCGGCGCTGGTGGATACCGGATCGCGCGGGGACCAGGTGATTTTTGAAGAGTTCAAGGGCACGGGCAACATGGAGTTGATCCTGGACAGGAAGATCGCGGAGCGGCGGTTGTTCCCGGCGATCAACCTGGCGGAATCGGGCACGCGCAAGGAGCATCTGCTGCTGACGAAGCAGGAGTTTGAGACGATGTCGGCGCTTAGAAGGCGGCTGCTTTCGATGCCGCCTCCGGTGCAGATCGAGCAGTTGCTTAAGGCGCTGGACCGGTTTAAGACCAATGCGGACCTGGCGGGTGCGCCGAATTCACCGGCGAATGCTTGAGTGGAAGAAGAGTCTGGGGTCTAGGCTTTGTCTGAAAAACACGATGGGAGTGAGAAAGCAGATGCACCCGTGAGGAAGAGGTTTGTCTGTGACTTCGCAGAATCAATGGGTATCCAGCCCTTGATGGTGGGCCTCGAAGACTCGGCGCCACCCTGCGAAGAGAGTTTTCAGACAGAGCCCAGAAGTAAGAGAAGAATGGTCTTTGCAGGTTTCGGGGAACTCATGGGGTGGGTTTGGGGTCGATAGAGTGTGTGGAGTTGTGATGCACGTGTTGGCGCGGTGGTTTTTATTTGGAGAGGCGAGCGATGGGTTATTTGAAGATGCTGGCGGTGGTTGGCGTGGGCGCTGCGGGATTGCTGGCCGGCGTGGGGCATGAGCCGGCTGCGTTTGCCAAAGAGAAGGAAAAAGAGAAAGAGCTTTCACCTGAAGAGGCGCGGTATGGGAAAGACCGAAGCTATACGCACTGGTACATCCGGGAATATCAAAAGGCGCAGAACCGGATCTGGACGTTTCCGGTGCAGATTGCGGTGATGATCGAGCATGGGCCGGATGTGCTGGCGTGGTGCACGACGTGCGAGACGCGGTGGGATTTTAAGAACCGGACGATCGTGGAGCCTTACGAAACCGCGGGGCGGCTGAAAGATGAAATCCGCCAGGTGCGGGCGCATGTGCAGGCGTTTTTGGCGCGCAAAGAAGAGATCGCCAAAGATTTGCCTGAGAAGATGGCTAAAGCGATCGAGGCGGCGGACGCAGACACGGAAAAAGGGGCGCAGACAGGCGCGACCGCGGACTTTGATAAAGGGCGCAAGACCCTGGACAAAGTGGAAGACATCAGCGTGCTGGCCAGGGCCGTGTACGCGCCGGAAGACCCAGTGCTGAAGAAAGTGGAAGCGGACCTGAAGGCGCTGGAAGGCCGTGTGGCCGAGCGGCAAAAGCAATACTGGGACAAGACGAAAGAGAAGTTCAAACGGCCCGAAGAGATGTATAAAGCGCCGGACCTGGAGGAGATCAAACGGCTGGTGCTGGAGGCGTGGAAAGCCAAATATCCCAAGGACAAAGTGCTGGCGGTGATCGTTCCCAGCAATGCCAACTGGCGCGGGACGGTGGCGAAGTACAACGAGACGGAAAAGGCGATTGATATCGAGGATATCTCGCTGTTGCCGGTGCGCGTGGTGGTGGAAGGGGAACCGGGTTGGGAGTGGGTGTTTACAGCGATGGCGGTGAAGGTGGGGCCGACGTCGGCGCCGACGATTTCCGCGGATGTGAGCTATCGGGACAAGCTGACGAGCCCGACGGAGTTGATCAAGAAAGGGTCTGGGGTCTAGGGGCTGGGGTCTGGTCAGAGGAAGAGCGGGTTAAAAGCATTTGCCGATTTCCCACGCGTTCACGCGCCCGGGTGTATGTGCCGGCAAATATCCCAAATGCTTTGACCCTGGAGAAAAGAGTGAAACCAAAGAGCGGATTTTTAACCGCGAAGTCGCGAAGGGAAGAGGCGCAAAGCTGGAGAGAAGAGTTTTGGGGGGTGGGGGTTTGGAGTCGGATTCCTGACGGGGGCTTAAGGTGTAATTCCTTTGAGATAAAGAGAATCAAGATGCACCCAGAGGATGAGATCCAGGTTTCTGGCAGGCGTGGGGGTGATGGGTAAAATGTCCGCCCATGATTCACCCGGTTTTGATTTCGATGGATTGGTTTAAGGATGCGCAGCCTGCGGGTGTGGTGCGGCTGCGCGGGGTGGCCGGTGCGCATGCACGGCTGGCCGGGTGCAGCGTGGAAGAGTTTGAGAAGGCGCGGGCGGGGGCACGGGCGCTGGGGCTGCCTCTGGTGGCGGTGGAAGCGACCGGGGATGTGAACCAGGGGGCCAGGAGCATTGAAGAAGTGAAGGCGCTGGTGGGTGCGCTTAAAGGTCAGAATGTGATGGTGGAACTTGGGCTGGCCAGCACGGGCGGGTACGACGTGCCGGGAGCGCCGCGGGCCGATACGCGCGCGGGCGAAGTGCTGCGGGGCGTGGTGGGCGCGTTTAACGATGCGGGCGTGCCGGTTTCGCTGAGGCACCGGGCAGGGGCCTGGATGGAAAAGATCCAGGACAGCGTGCGGGTGCTGATGCGGGTGAACCGCGCGGAATATGGCGTGGTGCTGAGCATTCCGGATTGGCTGAAAGCAGATGGCACAGGCATGAATGACCGGCTGCACCTGGCGGCGCCGAGGCTGACGAATCTGGTGATTGATGCGCGGCCCGCGACTGAGGGATACCCGGGGGCGGGCCCGCTGCTGAACACGCTTGCGGGGATGGGGTATGTGGGGCCGGTGACACTGACGCCGGGAGGGGCCGGGGAGATCGGGACGGGCTGGGCGGGGGTTCAGCAGGGGTTGGCGGGGCTAAAGTAAGCGGCGAGTTGGGGGTTGATCTGCGTGGAAAGTGGAATGGGCGGCTTGCCGGGAGGCGGGCTGGGATTTGGCGTTTTGAGTCTGGATTATGCGATGTTTTGGGGCGGCGGCGGCAGGGTGTGAGGATGATTTTATGTGTCGGCTTATGAAACGCAGAGGTTGCGATTTAGATTGGTGGGGAGTGAGAGGCTGGTTAGGATTGGGTGGGGGATGTCTTTTTTCAGCTTTATTCTTGTTGATATTGCGCATTCGCGCCTGTTGTTTTAAAGGGGAAAACCATGATGAATATTGCGGCACGCGCACGGGTCGGGATGCGAGGCGGGTTTTCGCTGATTGAGCTGCTGGTGGTGGTTTCGATCATTGGAGTGCTGGTGGCGATGCTGCTGCCGACGCTGAGCAAGACGCGCGATCAGGCGAGGCTGATCCAGTGCATGAACAACATCAGAGGATTGACGATGCCGGGGGTGGGTGTGTACTCGGGGGACTATAAGGATTCGATATTGCCGCCTTTGAGTGCGACGGATAAGGCGGGTTTTCCCGGGCATGGGTATCTGGTGATCAGCGGGGCGGGGGCGGCGTTTCATGGCGGGGCGACTTCGCCTTACGCGGGGACGGATTTGATTTACAACGTGCTGTGGACGGATTTGCTGGAAGCGTACATGACCAATCCGAGGTTCCGGGATTCGCCTGATTATTACGCGGGCGGAGGCGGGTATTACGGGCAGTCTTCATCGTCGTTTTTCTGTCCGTCGGATTATGCAGGGATGAACGGGTTTGATGGTTCAGGTAAGGCGGGGTGGTGGGTGGGTGCGGAGCGGGAGTTTTCGTACAAGATCAATGTGAATAACGGGCCGATCCTGCATAACGGGTCCAACTACTATTATTCGATCGGGATGAAGTCCAGCCGAGTGAGGTCTGCGAGCCGGAAGGTGTTTTTAGGCGAGAGCCACTACGAGGGCGTGGCGGGGGCGAGCTGGCACTGCGCGACGGTGAATGCGCCGATCTGGGGTGCGGGAATGCTGAGCGACCAGCCGGTGGTGCGGTATTTGTATGGCATCAGCCCGGTTCGGCACCAGAACGGGTGCACGGTGAGCTTCTTTGATGGCCATGCGGAAATTGTGGGATTTCAGGAGCGGGCGGCATTTATTGCGGACACCAGCCGGTGGGACCTGACGGCTTTTTGAACTGGTAATGTGATGAAAAAAGTGGTGATTGAATGTTTTGCGCCACTAAATGAATTGCTGAAATATCACCTGAAAATTACTTGTTAGGCGTCGGTGAGCCGTGTAATATTGAACGCGATACGTTTCGGGGATGTCTGTCATGTGTTTGGGTTGATCACATCGCGTTGAAGTAAGTTCACGGTAGAGAGAGGTCTGTCATGTCTATTTTCAAGAGTGGTCGTGCCATGCGCGCACGGGGATTTACGTTGATCGAACTGCTGGTGGTGGTGGCCATCATTGGCGTGCTGGTGGCGCTCTTGCTGCCTTCGCTGGGGAAGGCGCGCGATCAGGCGCGGCTGATTCAGTGCATGAACAATATCCGGACGATCACGATGCCTGGGGTGGGTGCGTATCAGGGGGATTACAAGGATGCGGTGATGCCGCCGCTGAGCGCGACGGACAAGGCGGGATGGCCGGGGCATGGTTATCTGGTGATATCGGGTTCGGGTGCGGCGTTTCACGGCGGGGCGACGGCGCCGTCGTACACAGGCACCAACCTGGTTTACAACGTGATGTGGACGGACCTGATCGAAAGCTACATGACCAATCCGCGGTTCCGGGATTCGCCTGATTATTACACGGGCGGCGCGGGGTACTACGGGCAGTCGTCGAGCCCGTTTTTCTGCCCGACGGATTACGCGGGGATGAACTATTACGATGGATCGGGCAAAGCCGGCTGGTGGGTGGGGGCCGAACGTGAGTTCTCCTACCGGATCAACCCTTACAACGGGCCAATTCTGCTGAATGCGACGTATACGGGGTACTACTACTCCATCGGCAAGAAGCAGTCGACGGTGCGCTCGGCGAACAAGAAAGTATTCCTGGCGGAGAGCCACTATGAAGGCGTGGCGGGCGCGAGCTGGCACAACGTGATCGCCAATGCGCCCATCACTGGCGCAGGCCTGTTGTCGGACGCCCCGGTGGCCCGGTATGGCGAGGCCAAGAGCCCGGCCCGGCACCAGAACGGGTTTACGGCGAGCTTCTTTGACGGGCACTGTGAAATCATCGGATTCCAGGATCGGTCTGGGTTCATCTCCGACGCGAGCCGGTGGGATCTGGACCAGTTTTAAGCCTGTGTGATGCTAGGTAAATGAAAACGTGCGCGGCCCGAGATGTGGTAGTTTGGGGGCATCTGGAGGGTTTTTATGCGCACGTTTTTATTGGTGATGCTGCTGGGGGTGGTGATGTGGGCGGGAGGGTGTTTCCGGGTGGGGGAGAATCTCAACCAAGAACTCAACACGCCGATCACTGACGCGGTGGCGCATCGGGATTGGGTAACGCTCAAGCAGGAACTGGGATGGCGGCATCAGCGTTCATTGCACGCGTGGTATGCGTTGATGCCGGCCAGTCATTTCGACCGGATTTCAAGAGCGGATTCGATTGCGATATTGACCGCTGCGGGGGAGGCGGGGCTGCCGTTTGAGCCGGAGGTGACGCCGACCGTGCTTGAAAACATGGACCTGGACCTGGACTCGGTGCCGCGTGTGTTTTGGGATGGGGTGCCGGCGCGAGTGCAGCGTTCATGGCTGATGCAGACGGTGGCGCAGGAAGCTTTGAAGTCGATTGCCCGGGGAGAGCCTGCGCAAAACAACAGCCGAATCCTTGTGCTGGAGCAGAGGCTTGCGGGGCTGAGGCCGGCGAGCGATTCGGCCAGCATTATTGGGGCGGCGGGCATGTTCAGATGGGGACAGTCGACGACATTTTGCGAATTGGGGGATGGGCGAACACTGGTGATATGCGATTGTCCGGGGGTGGGCGATCGTTATCGTTGGATGCGTACGGATGGGACTGCCGTGGTGGTTTTTGAAAAGTCAGGTAAGGCTCGGGAATTTGGCGTGCTTTCACCAGGGAGCGAGTACGTTGGCAGATACTTGGCGCCGGTTGGGGTTTTGGGAGTGCGGGAGAAAAAGGCTGGACAGCCGGACATTACCTTTGATGCATTAGCGTTTAATTGGGGTGCACAGGGGGTGGAGCGATCGATGGTGGTTCATGTGGGTGATCCGCCGAACCTCAAATCCGGGGATCGTGAAGGTGATGATGTGAAGATGGGGGTTAATCCATGGCGCAAAACAGGGCTTTTGATGGATCAACCAGAGAGTGTTTGGCTTGACGCGTCTTCGGTGCTGGTGAAGGTGGCGCAAAACAGCCCGGAGTATCGCGTGGCTATGGCGGCGACATTGATTCCAATGGGGGACCAAGGGGTTCGGGTTGAGCAGATTGCAATGGGGATTTTCTGGCAGGATCAGACGACGGGGAAAGTGGAGCTGAAGGCGGTGCTGCGCGAGGGCAAGTGAGGGGTGCAAGAGTCGGAGTGGTGTTACGGGTTGGTTGGTGTTGATGTTTGGGGCGTGGTTTTTGGGTGGCTAATGGGAGGTCGGGCTATTGCCCGAAGTCGTCGCTGGCGCTTGCGGCTAACGTTTTTGGTTTGAGGTGGGTGGGGGGTTTTGTTGTTGGTGCGCGGTCTGAACACAGCACTGCTTCGGGCCGTGCTGTGCCTCCCGGAAAAATTTGGTTACTTCAGGTTTTTGCCTGAGAGGTCGTAGACAGCGCGGATACGGGCGAGGAGGCGGACCTGGGGGAAGCGCTCTGAGGTGATGGCGACAGGTTCCAGGAGGCAGCGGCGCTTGTGGGCGAGCTCCAGGAGTTCGATACGGTGTTCGTCGGGGGCGTCGTAGTGGTCCGGCGGGTAAGCGACGGAGCGCATGGCGCGGCGGTCGATTCGGGGAGATTCGCAGGGGCCGTTGGGTTGGGAATCGCAGTGGGCACAGGAATCGCGCTGGAGGCCAAGGAGCCGCCAGGTGTCGGTGTCGAGGGTGAAGCGGACGAAGGCGGGCTCGTTTTGGGGTTCACGGCTGGAGACGAGCACATCGCGGACACCGGAAAGCATGCGGTTGTTTTGAAGGAGGAAGTCATCGAGGCGGTTGGTTTTGTGGGGTTTGAGGAGGGTCGATTCATCGGAGGGTTGCAGGCCAAGGTCGGCGCAGAGGACTTGGTAGCAGCCGTCGCGGTAGCCGACGTTGAGACATTCGATGTTGCGGGTCTGGCCGGTGAGCTGATCGATCAGAATGGCCTCGCCGATGAGGTGGTGGGGTTCGTCGGGCATGACGGGGCCAAAGCCCAGGACGAACAGGCCCTGGCTGGTGGTTTCATCGGTTTGGCGTACGGGGCCGCGGAGAGTGCCGTCGATCTGGAGATAAATGCTGGAGTCATCAGGCAGCGGGTAGGGATCAATGGGTGGATGCATGGTGAGGCCTTTGGGAATCAGGGTGAGCATCGCAGAGCGGGTGTGGAGTCTGGGCAGTTTCGGGAGACGCTGGCGACGATGAGGCCGCCTTGCGGGGATTTTTGGGGAATCCATTCACCGGCGGGCTGTTTTGTTTCAGGGTCGATGGCTTTGAGGAGGATGCCTTCGGGGGATTCATTGATGTGGAGAAGAAGGACGCCCTGATGGATGTCTTTGGAATGAGAGCGGACCTGGTCGACGATGGCGGGGTTGTGGGTGAGGAGGTAGCCGGTGAAGCGGCTCTTTTCATCGTCGCAACTGGCGCAGGAAAAGATGTAGGCCTGGACGAGGGTGGCGGGCGCGTCGGGCGCGCTGCCTGGCTTGCGGATGGGGAGGATCTGTCCTGCGGGGAGGGCGAGGACCTGGCCGGTTTCGGTGTCGAAGTAGTAAGTGGCGTTGGCGACGGGACCCGAGGCGGAGGAAGCGCCGGAGAAGATGAGAGATCGCAGTGCGAAGGCCAGCAGGGCGATCACAAGGAGGATCGTGATGATGGGTTTTTTGATGAGCCAGAGGCGGACGTTTTGGACGCTGATGGGCGACATGAGATTGTCAGCCTTGTTTATTTGAGGAGTGGGGCAAGAGGCGGAGGTGCAACAGGACGCCATGGGCAAACCGGCGCGCCGAGGCCCCTCCTCCGGTGAACGGAGGAGGGGTTGCGCGAAGGTGGGCTCAGTAACCGACGGCGGTGTAGTTGGGGTTGTCTTCGCGGCGGGCGACGTCGGACCAGAGGCGCATGTCGCGCATGGTCTGGATGGAGTTGACCTGGGCGTGGCCATCGCAGTAGCCGGCGATGGTGTTGCCGCGGTAGCGGAAGTCGACGTAGCCGTAGTCGGAGGCCATGGTGTTGGGGAGGGTGGCGTTGACGTTTGAGGCGGGCCAGGTGGGCCAGGTGGGGGGACGAACGTAGAAGTAGCCGTCGGGCTCGAAGAATTGGCCGCCCGGCATGCCAAGGCCTGTTGCCCAGTCGGAGCCGGCGTAGCCGCGGGCCTTGGTGAAGGCGATGAGGCCTGCGGGGGAGACGGCGTCATACTCGGGGCGGTGGACGACTTCGCGTGCTTCGCCGACGGAGGGCTTGGCGGAGGAGTATCCGCCGCCGACGCCGAAGGAGTTCAGGCCCCAACTGGGGAAGAGGCTTCGGCCGTAGGGTCCGCCGAAGCTGGAGCCGGCGGCGAAGTGCTGTCCGCCTGGGAGCATTTTGGCGCCGTCGTTGACGAAGACGAGGCGTGCGAACTGGTCGTGGCCCATGAGGGTGAGAAACGGGAGGGGCCAGCGTGCGGTGATGCCCGAGTATGAGGCGATGCGGTAGCCGTCGACATCGTTGACCGCCATGGGGACCCAGTTTTTCTCAGTCATGTAGAAGCCTCTGTTGGCGGTGGCGTACATGCTCTGGCCCATGGCGAACTGGCGTGCGCTGGAGAGGAGCTGGGTGAGCTTGGCCTGGTCGCGCGCGCCGGACATGGCGGGGAGAAGGATGGAGATGAGAACGCCGAGGATGGCGACGACGACGAGCAGCTCAATGAGCGTGAAGGCGTTGGGGGTGGCGCGAGAGGTGGGCGCGTGCAATAATCGGGGCATAGGACGGCTCCTTGAAAGAGGGGTTGTCTAACGCGCGTCGATCGGAGCACTCGCCAAAGTTAATCCGGTCGACGCTTTTTTTATCTGAACTAATGAAAATGAGATTCATTCTCATTTGCGAGGAATAGAATAAGGTTTTGAAGGGGGATGTCAAGTTTGGCGCAAGGGGCTGGGGTTTAGGGGGTGCGTGATGGATTCTGCGGAGAGCAGATTTTAGGGGGATTGGTGACTGAAGAGTTCACTTATGCCGGTGGAGGTGGTTGAGCGGGAGCCGGCGGGACGCCGGCGCTCCCGGTTCGGAATCTGCCATGTACCCGGGTTTAGAGTCTGGTCGGAGAAGAGAAGGGTTTGTGGGTGGGTTGGTGTTGATGTCAGTGGCGGGTTTTTTGAGGGGCTAATGAGAGGTCGGGCTAGCGCCCGAATACCCTCGTTTGCACGTCGGGCTAACGTGTTTTGAGTTTGAGGTGGGTTAAGGGGTTTGTTGTTGGCGCGTGGCCCGGACACAGCACTGGGGCCGTTTTGTGCCACCCCCGGAGGGGAAGGAGAGGGTAAAAGAAACAGGCCCGTGCTTGCGCACGGGCCTGTGGATGGAGACCTGGGTTTTAGTCAAAGGCTAATGGATGATTAGTCTTTGAGTGCCGACTGGGCTGCGGCCAGGCGGGCGATGGGGACGCGGAAGGGGGAGCAGCTGACGTAGTTGAGGCCGGTCTTGTGGAAGAAGCCGATGGAGGCGGGGTCGCCGCCGTGCTCGCCGCAGACGCCGATCTTGAGGTCGGCGCGGGTGGAGCGGCCCTTCTTGACGCCGATGTCGACGAGCTGGCCGACGCCGGTCTGGTCGATGGAGGCGAAGGGGTTGGACTTCAAGATCTCAAGGGCTTCGTATTGCTTGAGGAAGCTGCCCGAGTCGTCACGGCTCATGCCCAGACCGGTCTGGGTGAGGTCGTTGGTGCCGAAGGAGAAGAACTCCGCGGTCTGGGCGATCTCATCAGCGGTGAGGGCGCCACGGGGCACTTCGATCATGGTGCCGACGGTGTACTTGATCTTCTGGCCGGTGGCCTTCTGAACAGCGGCGGCGGCGGCGTGGATGATCTCGACCTGGAGGTCGAGTTCCTTCTTGAAGCCGACGAGGGGAACCATGACTTCGGGGGCGACTTTGACGCCTTCCTTCTGGACGACGGCGGCGGCCTGGAAGATGGCAGTGGCCTGCATCTCGGTGATTTCGGGGTAACCGATACCGAGGCGGCAGCCACGGAAGCCGAGCATGGGGTTGAACTCGTGGAGGTCGTGCACGCGCTTGATGATGGTCTCAACGGGGATGCCGATCTTCTTGGAGAGGTCCAGCTGCTGTTCCTTTGAGTGGGGGAGGAACTCGTGGAGCGGCGGGTCCAAGAGGCGGATGCAGGCAGGGCGGCCTTCGAGGGCGCGGTAGATGCCTTCAAAGTCGCTCTGCTGGTAAGGCAGGAGCTTCTTGAGGGCGGCGCGGCGAGCCTCTTCGGTGGTGGAGAGAATCATTTCGCGCATCGCGTCGATGCGGTCGCCTTCGAAGAACATGTGCTCAGTGCGGCACAGGCCGATGCCGTCAGCGCCGAAGGCGATGGCGTTCTTGACCTGCTCGGGGGTGTCGGCGTTGGTGCGGATGCCCAGCTTGCGGTACTTGTCGGAGAGCTTCATGACGAAGTCGTAGTACTGGAACACCTTGCTGTCAGAGGGCTTCATCGTCTTGGCGATGAGGACCTGCTTGAGTTCCGAGTCAGCGGCGGTGATTGCGCCGGCGAAGACTTCGCCGGTGGAGCCGTTGATGGAGATGGCTTCGCCTTCCTTGATGGTCACACCCTTGCAGGTGAGTTCCAGCTTGGTGTAGTCGATGTGGACGTCGCCAGCGCCGGCGACGCAGACTTTGCCCATCTGGCGGGCGACGAGTGCTGCGTGGCTGGAGACGCCGCCACGGGCGGTGAGGATGCCGTCGGCAGCGATCATGCCGCGAAGGTCTTCGGGGCTGGTTTCGATGCGGCAGAGGACGACGGACTGGCCTTTGGCGGCGAGTTCTTCGGCCTTGGCAGCGGTGAAGACGACCGCGCCCGACGCAGCGCCGGGGCCGGCGTTCAAGCCGACGGTGAGGAGGCGGCCAGCCTTGCGGGCTGCCTCGTAGTCGGCCTTGTCAAAGATGGGCTGGAGGAGCTGGTTGATGGCTTCGGGGTCCGCGGACTTGATCGCATGCTCGGGGGACATGAGTTTTTCCTTCACCATGTCGTGAGCGATCTTGAAGTAGGCCTGCGCGGTGCGCTTGCCGTTGCGGGTCTGAAGCATGTAGAGCTTCTTGTTTTCGATGGTGAACTCGATGTCCTGCACATCGCCGAAGTTCTTTTCGAGGATGGTGCGGACCTTGAGGAGTTCCTTGTAGGCGGGGCCGATGATGGCGTCTTTGGCCATTTCTTCGACCTTGAAGGGGGTGCGCACGCCGGCGACGACGTCTTCGCCCTGGGCGTTGACGAGGTATTCGCCCC
>CAZIWA010000088.1:0-22749 GCA_964542875.1 uncultured Phycisphaeraceae bacterium | reverse complement strand
CAGATGGAGAAGCAGCGCAGATGGAGAAACGGAACACCCTCACCCTAACCCTCTCGCTACACCCCTTGGGGCGAGGGGATCAGAGTGGTGAGTCGTTGCGTTGAGGGCATCCGCAGGTGGCCCTCACCCCAACCCTCTCCCAGGGGTAAGACATGATGTCAGATGAGGTCCAGGAGAGTTTGGGTGAGGGCGTGGAGGCTGGGGGTGGTGATGACGCCTGGGGGGAGCTGGTTTACGCCGTGCGTCTGGAGCGCGAAGACATTCATGCCTGCGGCGATGCCTGCTTCAAAGCCCGGGTGGCTGTCTTCGATGACGGCGCATTGGGTGGGATGGACGTTGAAGGCTTTTGCTGCGGCGAAGAAGAGAGCTGGGTCTGGTTTCCATTTCTTGATGTCATAGGCACTGAAGATGTGATTTTTGAAGTAAGGGAGGAGGCCGGTGACCTGAAGGGAGAGTTCAATTTTTTCACGGGGGCCGGAGGAGGCGACGCAGATGGGAACGCGGCCGTGCAGGGCGTGGACGATGTCATTTGCGCCGTGAATGGCCTGAAGGTGTTCCTTAAAAACGACTGCCATTCTGCGGCGGTAATCGGGAACGAAGCCCTGGGGGAGAGAACGTTTATTTTCATGTTCGACTTCGGCGAGACAGAGGGCGAGATTGCGGCCTCGGAAGCGTTCGACGTCATGGGTGACGGCCATACCGGCGTCGCGCAGGCATGCGATGAGGACATCTGCCCCGAGGGTTTCACTGTCGACGAGGGTGCCATCGCAGTCGAAAATCACGGCCTTGATCTGGAGTTTGTTGCGGTGTGTCATGTGGCCTTTGAGGTGAAGCCGTGCTGGTACTCGCTGGGGCTGACGCCGACGTGCTTTTTGAATTGTCTGGAGAAGTAGAAGGGGTCGTCAAAACCGGCGCCGCGGGCGGCGTCGGCAACGCTGTGGCCGAGGATGAGCAGCCGCTGGGCTTTTTCCATGACCCGGTGGATTCTGTATTGGCCAGGTGAGGCGCCGGTGAGGCGTGCGAAGCGCTTGCGGAAGCCTTCGTAGCCCATATCAAGCTTTTTGGCAATCGCCTGCCAGTCGGGGTCGTGGGCAGTGGTGTCGGGATCGATGAGCCGCTTGGCTTCCTGCACCCAGGCCTGGTCCTGCGCCTGTTCGGGGTCTTGCTTGCGCAGGGCGATGGCGTCTGCCAGGAGGCTTTGAAGCATGATGACGCGCGTCAGGGATTGGTCATACGGAGAACCGGTGAGCGGGCCGGAGATGGTGAGGAGGCGCTTGCGCCAGAAGTCGACAGCGCCGAGGCGGAAGACGGGTTCAGCAGGGGAAAGAAGGCCAGACTGCTGCCAGAGGTGGAAAACGGGGCCATCAAAGAGGAACCAAAGCTCGCTCCACGTGGAGCCTTTGGGCGTGCAATAGTTGTAGGTGACATTGGGGAAGATGAGCATAAGATCGCCGGGAAAGACATCGGCCTTGATGCCTGCGCCGGTTTCAAAGCGCGCCTTGCCGTGCATGACGAGGACGCCGGCGAAGTAGGTGAGCGCGCGGTTTGGGAGCGGAGGCATGTGGACGTATTCGCCAATGCCCGCCATGAGAAGCCAGCCGAGGGGTGTCTTGGGGGTGTCTTGAATGAGAGTGAATTTGTTTTCTTTTCTGACGACCATGGTGCCAGAATATCCATGCTTGGTCCAAATGTCTCATGGCTCTGCGGATATCTTGTGTTTAGGATGAGGCCAAAATAGTCCAACGTGAAGTGAAAGGTGGAGTCGATGCCGCTGAAAGTGCTAACCCCGGGCCAGGTGGAAGAGTTCATGGAGCAGGGCTATACGATGCTCCGGGATGCGTTTGCACGCGAAGTGGCGGCGGGCGTGCGTAAGGCAGTGTTGGAAAAAGCCGGGGCCAGCGAAGAAGACCCCTCGACGTGGAAGATGCGGCGAAACCACCTTGCAGCGGCGTATTGGGGCGGGCCATTTGAAGCAGCATGCACGGAGCGTTTTTACGATTCGCTGGATGACCTGATGGGCGAGGGCCGATACAAACGGCTTAAAGACCTGGGGTGGTGGCCGATTCTTTTCCCGGGGTTTGATGCCAAGCCGTGGCGCGCGCTGGACGACGAATGGCACATCGATGGCGGCTTTTTTCATCATCATCTGGACTCGCCCGAGCAGGGCATGCTTCCGCTGTTTATTTTCTCGGACATCGGCCCGGGCGATGGCGGGACGGCGATCCGGCCGGGGTCTCACAAGGTCGCGGCGCGCGTGCTGCATGAGGCGCAGCCCGCGGGGTTATCCCAGGCGCAACTGGGGAAACTGGTGAAGGAACAGACGTTCAGCATCGCGCCGGTGGAAGTCAACGGTAACGCGGGCGACATCGCGCTTGTTCACCCGTTCATGCTTCATACGGTGAGCACGAACACGGGAAGCCGGGTGCGGATCGTGTGCAACCCGCATGTGACGTACAAAGAACGGATGAACGTGACGGGCGAGGGAGGCCGGGAGATGAGCGTGGTGGAGGAATCGATTCGGCGTGCGGTGGAAGAGGCGGGGCGGGTGGGGTGAGGCGGGTTCATTTTAAAGCACGAAAATCGTCAAGCGCGCAAAAAACAAGACATGTTCACGCCAACGAGAGCATGCCGCCCAGAATTGAAGTCTTGTCACGTTGCGGGGCTGATTGACCTTGGCGAGTGGTTGATTCATGATGTGGGCATGAACTTTCCCGGGACACGTCGTGGCGTATAAACCTTCGTCTGAAGTGCGGCTGCACAATGGGGGGCATGTCCCTGAGGAGATGTGGTTTTTGTTTGACCCGCCTGAGGAGATCGGGCCGGTGCGGTGTGTGTATTCGACGTTGTATCGTGATTCCAGACGGGGGTGGATGCGGCCTAAGTGGCGCAGCATCCTGATCAGCACTTTGTTGGGCTTGATAGGCGGCGGTGTGGCGACGGGGGTTTTGCTGGCCACGCATATGGGCGGGCAGACGCCGATCATCACCGGTTGGCACCAGGTTGTGCTGGGAGGATTTTGCGGGGGATTGTTGGTCGCCGCGGTGATGTTCGGATCCAGTGCGCACACTGTGAGGATGGGGGATGCATACACGTATGTTGGAGAACGGGGACTGGCACAGGCCCAAACGACGGAATGGACCCGGCAAGTCCGTCGTGTGCGGGTGATGGAGTTCGACGAAGCGGAGACTCTCAACGCATCGGAAGTGGATGTTCATTCAGATAACGAGTCGCCGGGAATCGTTGAAGTTATGGCAGGGACGTATCAATACACAAAGCTTTCTTATCGATGGGAAAATGCGCAAGGCGAGCTGGTGTTTGAAATTCGCGGGAGGTTCGACAAGAAAAACCTTAAGCCGTGGGATGCCGCGGTGAGGGACTTTGCATATGCCGCTAAGAACGTGTGGTTTGAGCATCGGGCTGAGCGGGTGCGGAAGCAGATCAGAGCCAGCGGGGCGGCGGTGTTTGAGCTGACTCATGGCGGGGAGCAATTGGAGGTCGGCAAGGGTTATATGCGCGTGATTAAAGGGGAGCAGGCAAAACTGCTTAATGCTTCAGAGATGGGGCAGATCGAGATGAGGGATCAGAAACTGTTGTTTGTGGTTCGGGATGAGCGGTACATTTTGAGATTCAATGAAGCAGGCGATTTGAGGCTGTGCAAGGCGGCGCTGGAGCAGCTTTGCGGGTTGAGGTTTGAGTAGAGGCACGGAGGAATTGTGGGTCCAACGGGAAGGGGGACAGGTCCCGGGAAGAAGGGGACCAGTCTCCGAAGAGAGTTGTTGCATTCGTAGGTGGCCCTCACCCCAGCCCTCTCCCAAAGGGAGAAGAGGTAAGAATGGATTGATGGCGTTAGAGGTCGGCGACGATGACGCCGGGTTTGGTGAGGATGGTTTTGGAGAAGGGGCGCAAGAAGGTTCCGTCGCAGGCAGCGATGCGGGTGAGCTTGCCAGCGGCGGCGTGGCGGAGGTGGATGATGGAGGCGTCGGTTTCCAGGCCTGGGGCCCAGTCACGCAGGCCGAGCATCTGGTCGAGGCGGTAAGTCCAGTAGAACGAATCCCGGGAGCCATCTTCATGGGTGAGGATCAGGTGGCTGACTTCGTTGAACCGCTTGGCCTGGGCCTGGGTGGTGATCTTTGGAGCGCTTGCGCCTTTATAGGGCATGAGGAAGGTGATGAAGTTTGTGTAGGGCTGAGCCATCGGCGGGGCAAGCAGGGATATCTGTGGTGCGCCGATGATGCCGGTGCTGCTGGTGAGCCAGCCGCGTAGGGGGTTTTCGGAGCCTTCGTATTGGTTGATGACGGTGTTGTCGGGGGTGTGGGCGAAGATGGCCAGGAGGTTGGCATCGTCAAAGCGGGTGTGGACGGATTTGGCTTGGTGATCAATGAGGGGGTTGGCGTTTTCGGAGAATTGCCAGTTGAGTTCGACGGTGGGTTTTTCGAGGTGGTTGTTTTCGGTGTAGAGCCCGTCGATGACCAACACGCCCAGGTCGTGGATGAAGAGGGCGATGCGGCAGTGTGAGGCCCAGATACCTGCGGACATGCCTTGGGGAAAGCCCCAGTTGAAGGGACCTTTCCAGTACCCGCCTTCGTAGTCGGACCGGACGAGGTCATAGCCGGGGTGTGGGCCGTAGCGGGCGGTGGTGTAGGCGTTGTTGCTGAAGGACTGGTTGTGGCCGGTGAAGGTGAGGGTGTTGTGGGCGGTGGTGGATTTGCCGTGGAAGCTGAGGGGGTCGGCGCTTTCGTAGGTGAGCCAGCCGGGGTCGCAGAGGAGGGTGCGGCCGTGGGCGTGGAGCTGGATGGAGTTACGGGAGAGGTGGCAGTGCCCGCCGCCCCAGTTGGTGGCGTCGAAGGAGAAGTAGGTGGCTGCGGGTGACCATTCGGTGCGGGCGTAGTGTTGTCCGGCGTTGGGGAAGTATTGAGAAGTGGGGTGATGGATTTCCGGGAGGCCGGCGTCCTTGCGGAAGGCTTTCCATTGGGCGAGGTAGTCGACGCCCTGAGAGCCGGTGGGGGCTTTGATGGCGGGGGTGGTGCGTCCGCCTTGGGAGTCATGGAGGGCGTTGTATTCGAGGTTTGGGCGTTGGGTGTGGACGCCAAAATCGTACATTTTGTCGACGAGGGTGGCGGGGATGTTCAAGGCCAGTTCGGGGAAGGCGCGGGAGAGCTTGAAGAACTTTTCCATGACGCGCAGCATCCAGTGGTGGTAGCCAGGCGTGCGCTCAAAGTGCGCGCCGTCTTCAAGGATCTGCCGGTGTGCGGCGTCGTTTAGGAGGGCGACGCCGGCGCGACGCCAGAGCGCGGACTGCGGCAGGTGGCCAAGCCGGAGGCCGACGATGATAAGCGCGTCGGCATTGGCGATGCGCCAGTTGATACCCGGAGCGGGGTTGGCGGCAATGTTGTCCATCTGCGCGGAAATGGCATGGATGGCCTTGTCGGCGAAGGCGTCGTCAAAGCTGGGGCTGTCGGCGAGCATCAAAAGAGCGCCGGTCCAACCGGGCCACTGGCTTGCGCCGACACGGATGCCAAGGTCGAGGGTGCTGTCGTATTTGGCGCGCTGCCAGCCGGGACTGTAGGGGGCGTGGGCGTTGATCCAGGCGTCGATGTAGGCCCTGGCGGCCTGGGGATAGGCTTCGTTTTGAGAGTGACGGTAGGCAGCGATGAGAGGGGCAAGCCAGAAGAACCGGTTGAGCTGGCAACGCCACTCCTGGTGGTTGTGATGGGGGGCGGACCAGTCGATTTTGTCCGGCGGGCCGACGTGGGTGGGGATTTTGCTGTTGGAGACGAAGTAGATGGTGTTGTTCAGGGCGAGGTCTGCGGTGTCCTGGGCTTCAGCAGAGTAAACGGGGGTGGAATCTCCCCAGACGGCGTTTAAGCGGCCTTCGACAGCGGCCATGGAGTTGGCGTGCTTGTGCATGATGCTGGTTTCCGGAAAGGAAAGGTGGATATAAGGTACATGGGGTATATGACTTTTGCTTGGAGGGGATGGTGCGGGCTTTTTGATATATCATTGGCGGACATTTATTCAGGAGCGGTAGCGATGAGCCAGATCCGAGTGCCAGTGCTAGTGACGAACCCTGGGCCTGAGTATGGCGCTGACAAGCGGGTGTGGCAGGGGATCCCGGGGATTGCGCGAACTCCAAATGGGCGTCTGTATGCCGCGTGGTACACAGGCGGGCAGGGAGAGGAGCCGGGGAATCATGTGGTGGTGGGCGTGTCGGATGATGACGGTGTGACCTGGCGTGAACCAGTGCTGGTGGTGGCGCCGCCCGGGCTTGATGTGAGGGAGTTTGATCCGGTGCTGTGGACGGACCCGCTTGGGTGCTTGTGGCTGGTGTGGGCGCAAAGCCAGGACGGGAAGCATTACGACTCGCGCGCCGGGGTGTGGGTGAGCGTGAGCAGCGATCCCGATGCCGCGCGTCCGACATGGACGCCGCCCAGGCGGATATCCAACGGGATCATGATGAATAAACCGACGGTGCTGGCCAATGGGGAGTGGGTGTTTCCCGTGGCGTGCTGGTCTCATTTGGCCAAAGATCAGTTTGTGGAGCTGGCCGGCGAGCGCTTCCCCAATGCGCTGGTGACAAGCGACCAGGGAGCGACGTTTGAACTGCGGACCGGGCCGGACGTGGCGGAACGCACGTGCGACGAACAGATGTTTGTGGAAACCAAAGACCGAGGCCTGTGGTGCCTGGTGCGCACCAGCTACGGCATCGGAGAAGCGTTTTCACAAGACTTTGGCAAGACGTGGTCAGCCGGGAAGGATACTGGGCTTTTCAGCCCCAATGCACGGTTTTTTATTTCGCGGCTGGCGTCAGGCCGCTTGCTGCTGGTGAGGCATGAGAAGCCCGCGGATGCAGAGCCGGGGTACAAGCTGCGGTCTCACCTGACGGCGTATTTGTCGGACGATGAAGGCAAGACGTGGACCGGCGGGCTGCTGCTGGATGAACGGGTGGGGGTGTCTTACCCTGACGGATTTCAAACGCCGGATGGACGGATTTACATCGTTTACGACTACCGGCGGGGGGACAAGTGGGCCAATGGGACGGATCGGGAGATTTTGTTTGCGGTGTTCACGGAGAAGGATGTGGCGGCGGGCAAGGGCGGAACGCTGCGGCGGTTGATTAGCAAGGCGACGGGGCCGCTGCATCCGAGGCAGGCTTCGTTGCTGGAAGGGAATGTTTGAGGGAGTGGTGTGTGTGTTGAATGCGGCTCCGTAAGGTCGAGGACAAGCGAAGATGATGGGAACGCACTTTCAGCGCTTCCAGAGAAGATAAAGAGAAGAATCAATTAAGCAATGTTCGTTTCCGGGCCTACGCGCTCAAAAGCGCTCCGACTCGTGGCTGTAATAGTGCCGGGCCTTTGGCCCTTAAGAAATGACATGCTTGCGGGAGCGGGAGCATCGCGCTGGAGGCGTGGCGACACTGCTGCGGCCTCTCTGGGGGCGAGGGTTTTGCATACGTGACCGGCGGCGTCGCGCGAAGACGCGCTCAACCATCGGCTAATGGCTGTGATCCCTGCGGGATGAAAACGAAGACAAGGCGTGGTCGAAGGCTTATTCGTAGCGGCCGCGAACTTCGCTGCTGGGCGGGGGGATTTCGGAGTCGTTGCGTTTGATGGAGGTGGCGTTGGGCTTGGGGTTTTGTTTGTCGGTGGAAGGCGATGCGGGGTCGGATGTATCGCTGGAGTAGGGCGCCTTGCGGAGCGCGGTTTCAACCGTGGTGGTCCAGACGCGCAGGCGCTTGGGCGTCCAGCCGGAGACGGCGTCCCATTTGAGGAAGACGGTGACGAGCTGGTTGCCAAGGTTTAGCTGGTCCGGGTTGACGGGGCGGATGACGTCGACTTCGGCCACCCAGCTACGCACGCGGACCTGGGCGGCCTGGTAGACGGGGAGCTCCGGGTTGATGGGGTTGCGCCAGAGGGCTTTGTCATCGATTGGAGTCAGGGCGTCGTAAGCGACGATGCCGCGGGTGCCGACGGGGAACTGGACCTGGTACGTTTTGGAGTAGCCCTGATCCTGCACGGCGTAGGGGATGGAGGCAACAATGACCTTGATGACGGTTTCATCGTTGGGGTCGTTGACGGCGACATCACCGGGCATGGCGGGAACGTTGATGTATGTGGAGCAGCCGGTGAGGGCGGTAGCAGCGGCGATCAATGTGGAAAGCGCGAGGGATTTCAGGTTGAGGTACTTCATGGCGTCCTTGCCTTGTTGTGGAGTCGGTCTTATGGGTAGTTATCGGCGTTTTGGTGGGGGAATCTGGAGAAATTGGGATGATTTTTGAAATTGACAGGGTAAAAGCATTTGTCGATTTCCCACGCGCCGGGGTGTCCGGTCACCCGGGCGCATGTGCCGACAAATACTCCAAATGCTTTTACCCTGGAAATTGAGGGCTGAGGGGCTGTGCAGAGGCACCAGTTTGATTCTGGTGCGTTTTTGGTGATTCATGTGCTGGTGGGTCTGGTGGGCGGCGTGGTGGGCCTCGCGGACTCGGCGCCACCCTGCGAAGAGGGGGAATGCGATAAACTCTTGTCCATGGCCAAGAACGACCAACAACCCGATACCCTTTTGAGCTGGATGGGGTGCCTGGCCGATTCCACCCGGCTGCGGCTGCTGAAACTGCTTGAAAAAAGCGAGCTGGGGGTGTTGGAACTGTGCGACATCCTGCAGATGCCGCAATCCACGGTGAGCCGACACCTGAAACTGCTGGCCGACCAGGGGTGGATCGAAAACCGAAGGCAGGGCACCAACAACCTGTACCGGGCCAGCGTGGATGCCATGGACCCGCATGCGTCGCGCCTGTGGCACCTGGCACGTGAGCAGACGGAGGCGTGGCCGACCTTTGAACAAGACCGGCTGCGTCTGGCAGCGGCCATCGCGCGGCGGCCGGGCGATGCGCAGGCGTTTTTCGCGGGCGCCGCCGGGGATTGGGATAAGCTCCGGGGTGAGCTTTATGGCGGGTCATTCCCCACCCAGGCGGCGGCGGGGCTTTTGCCCAGCCACTGGACCGTGGCGGACCTTGGCTGCGGCACCGGGCACCTGGCCGGGCTGCTGGCGCCGAATGTGAAAAAGGTGATCGGGGTGGATCAATCACCGGCAATGCTCAAAGCGGCGCAAAAACGCCTGGAACGCTTTTCCAATGTTGAGCTTTTGGAAGGTGACATCACCAAGCTGCCGATCGCTTCCGGCGCGTGCGATGCCGTGCTGCTGGTGCTGGTACTCACTTATGTAGATGCCTATGGCGAAGCACTGAAGGAAGCCAAGCGGGTGCTGAAGCCCGGCGGGCAACTGGTGGTGATCGACCTGGTGAAGCATTCACGCGATGACTTTAAACGGCTGATGGGCCAGGCCGTGTCTGGCTTTGACGGGAAGGAATTTGCGGCCGCGCTGGGCGAGGCGGGTTTCGCGGCGAACGGCACGAATGTGCAGCCGATTGCGCCGGAGCCGGGTGTGAAGGGGCCAGCGCTGTTTATTGCCCGGGCCGTGGTTTAGCGGGCTTTTGATCAGACCTGCGGAGCTTGAAGAAGTCTTTAAGGATCTGGGCGCACTGGGGCTCTAAAACCCCGGCGGTGACGTCCATCCGGTGGTTCATGCGGGGGTCTGTGCAGAGCTGATGCAGGGAGTGAACGCAGCCCATTTTGGGGTCCGGTGCGCCGTAGACCAGACGGGGGATGCGGGCATTGACGAGGGCGCCGGCGCACATGGGGCAGGGCTCCAGGGTGACGGCGAGGGCGAGGTTTTCCAGCCGCCAGGAACCTGTGGCGATGGCGGCCTGCTTGATGGTGAGAATTTCAGCGTGGGTGGTGGGGTCTTGCGTGGATTCGCGAAGGTTGTGCGCCTGAGCGATGATTGTTCCGTCCGGGGAGTAAATGACCGCGCCGACGGGGACTTCGCCCAGGTCGAAAGCTTTTTGAGCTTCGGCCAGGGCGAGGTGCATCATGGATACGTCGAGGTCGGTAGGGGGCACGGGGACATGATAAGCCAGGGTAAAAGCATTTGAAATATTCGATAGTCTCCGCGCTCGGGCTATCGGGTTATCGGAGGGCTTCGAGAACGTCTGTGCCGGACAAGGTGGATGCTCTTGGGCGTATCAATTCCCATTGCAACCTCTCATGGACACCACCCCTGGCTACAACCGTTTGCCCGCTGAGGCGCAGGCAAACGCCTCATGTGCAAACGGCTAAGCATATATGAGTCTGCAATGCTGTTTTAAATTCGATCAAAGAAGGAATAAAAGAAAACAGCACGGCGGGGCCGTGCTGCTTTGGGATTGAAATTGTTGTGGACGAGGCTTAGACGAAGCGGAAGGTGGGGTAGCCGCGGTAGTTGTGGAAGCTGGGGCCTGAGTCATGAAGGCAGAAGTGGTTGGCGCGGCCGTCGTCGTAGTCGATGCGGAAGACGTTCATGTTCCACTCGGTGCCGGGCTGGAGCATGATGTTGGGCATCGGATAGAGGAGAAGGCTGGGGATGAAGACTTCAACGGACCAGCCGGTGACGGAGGCGCCGGGGACCTGTGGGCCGCCACGGACGGAGATGGCTTTGCGGGGGAGGCGGCCATCCTGATAGCGGAAGGGGAAAGCGCCCATGTATTGCTCACCGTGCGCGGTGGTGAGCAGGGGAATTTCCGAGCCCATGGGGCTGACTTCGTATTCGAGGTAGTAGGGGACGGGGGCGTAGGGATGGATGAAGAATTCGACTACGTCTTCTTTCCAGAGGTCGCCGCGGTCGGGGAGGCCGGTGCAGGTGAGCTTTTTATCAGCCACGTCCACGAAGAAGTAGACGCCTGCGCTGGACCAGAGGATTTTGCAGTAGGACTCGTAGCCGACGGGGGTGCCGTAGGGCTCACGAGAATTGATGGCGAATGTTGGCGCAGAATGCCAGGCGGGGTGATCGCCACGGCCGTTTAAGGTGAAGTCATCAGTTTGGGGGACTTGAAGCACGTCTTGAGTGGTAAGTACGCGTATCATGGCGTAAGGAAGGACTCCTGTGCGGGGATGCATTATTTTATCGGGTTAAGATAAAACGTCCAGCATAATTTCACTGGATGTGGGAATCCCGGCGGCTGTCGGGGATGATGCGGATGGTTGTAAATCAGGCTTAAGTTCAGTGTGATTAAAAAGATAAAGAGGTCCGGAGCGTGGGCTCCGGACCTCTTGGTTGACTAGGTTCAATGAGACTGTGGATTAGTCGTTGTGCTTCTGGCGCAAGCGGGCGCTGAGGCGCAGGAGCAGGCTGACGCGTTCGATTTCGCCGAGCCAGTCGGCGAGGGTGGCGGCGAGCTCGTCCTGGCTGACCGGTGCGCCGGGCAGGGGGCAGGAGGGGCCGAGCTGGCGCTGGGCGATGGCCCGGTAGCGCGAGAGAGTGCGGTCGCCATACCAACTGACGGGTTCATAGTCTTCGGCGCAGAAGACGAAGACGGGGACACGGTTGCCGCCGCAGATTTTGAGGTTTTTCTGAAGGTCTGCGTGGATGTCGCGGTCGAGCCATTTGATGTCGATGAGGCCGGGGTTGGCGTCGGCGATTTTCTGGACCAGCGGGCATTGCTGGACGCAGTCGCCACACCAGATGCCTGAGAGGGCGACGACCTTCACCTGGCGCGTGAAGCCTTTGATGAGGCTGGTTTGGGCTTCGGTGAGGGTGGCCTGGTTGTAGATCTTGTTCCAGTTGGCTTGCTGATCCGCGGTGCCGGTGGCGAGGTATTCTTTCCAGCCGAGGCCGGCGGCGTGTTTGGCTTGAAGGTAGGTTGCGTCCATGGTGGTTCCTGGGTGGAGAGGTCGCGCGAGAGTCCAGAATCAGGCGTTGGCTTTGAGCATGCCGGATTTGCGGGCGTAGGCGAAGACGCCGCCTGCTTCAATGATGGGCTTCACATCGCCCAAGGGATTGAGCTTGTAGGACTTGCCGGTGGTGAGATTGCGCAGCTCGCCCTTTTCGATTTCGACTTCGAGTTCGTCGCCAGTTTTCACTTCGCCGACGAGGGGGACGGGGGATTCGCAGGGGAGGAGGTATCCGCCGTTGACGCAGTTACGGAAGAAGATGCGGGCGTAAAACTCGGCGATAACGACGGAGGCGCCTGCTTCGGCGATGGCAAGGGGGGCGTGTTCGCGCGAGGAGCCGCAGCCGAAGTTTTTGCCGCCGATGATGATTTTGTATTTGGACTTGTACTGGCCTTCTTCGACAAAGCGCGTGTTGCCCTTGGGGAGGCCTGCGCCTGCGGGGGGCACGCCGACCATGGCGTACATGCCGAAGTACTTGCGTTCGGCGGGGTCCGACGGGTTATAGGAGAGAAATTCTGCGGGGATGATCTGATCGGTGTCGATGTCGTCGCCGAGCACGTACGCGAGGCCTTTGACTACGCTTGCCATGAATGGCTCCTGTTGGCTTTTGGAGGAGGTAATAGTATAGCGCGTGAGGAAGGGTGTGGGGCAGAAGCGCTTGAGATGTGGGCAGAATTTGGGAATGAAACCGCTCAGGGGTAAAGATGCGGAGGAAAGTGAAATGGGGAAACCGGGGGCGTCTGAAAAATTCAGAGGGGGAGGGATTAGGCTTTCGAGCCGCAAACCAAGGAAATAACAATGAATCATGAGATTCTCTCGCACGGTGTGGTGGCTCGCGTCCCTGGGAAATACCTGGCGTGGCCGAGCGTGGCGGTGATGCCGTCGGGTGAACTGATTGTGGCGTTTTCCGGCGACCGGGATGCGCATGTGTGTCCATTTGGCAAGACACAGATCGTGCGGTCAAAAGATGACGGCAAGACATGGGGCGAGCCTGAAACCGTGAACGATACGCCCCTGGATGACCGGGATGCGGGGCTTATGTGCACCAAAGCCGGGCGGCTGCTGGTGACATGGTTCACACTGGACTACTCCGTGGCAGACCACTGGAAAGCCCTGCCGGCAGAGAAACAAGCCAAATACAAAGCTAAGTACGACACCGTGACCCCGGACGACAGGCTGATGTGGGCCAACCCGGGCATGGTGCGCCAGAAATGGCTGCGAGGCCACTTTTTAAGGGCGTCTGATGATGCCGGCAAGACCTGGGGGCCGGCGGTGCGGACCACGGGAAGCGCTCCGCATGGGCCCATTGAGCTGTCTGATGGACGGCTGTTGTACCTGGGAAACCAGAGCTACAACGACATCGGCCGGCCGGACATGCTGACCATCGAAGAATCCACCGATGGAGGCAAGAGCTGGTGGATTCTGGCACGTGTGCCCATGTTTACCGACGCCAAGGAATGCGAACTGAGCTATCTGTGTGAGCCGCACATCGTGGAAGCCGCGGACGGCAGCCTGGTGGGCGTGTATCGGCATGAGATCAAAAAGCCGGCAACCCCTGAAGCAGCGATGCGCGAGACAGTGCTGTATTTCAATCGGTCGACCGATGGGGGGAAGACCTGGAGCGTGCCCAAGGCGAGCGAAATAGCAGGCAAGCCGGCGCACATCATGAAGCTGCGCGATGGGCGGCTGATGGTGAGCTATGGGTACCGGTTCAAGCCGTATGGGCAGCGTGTTGCGTTTTCAGAGGACCATGGCGTGACATGGAAGCGCGAGAGCGTTTTTGCGCTGAGGGATGATGGATTTTCCGGCGACCTGGGGTATCCGGCTTCCGTGCAGCTTAGCGATGGAACAATATTCACTGTTTATTATCAACAGCATGCGCAAAGCGAAAAGACCTCGATTTTGAGCACGCATTGGCGATTAGGCAAGTGAAAAGGGGCCTTGTGAAGGGCTTATTGTCGGTGAACGAAGGCAATCGACTTGACAAATTCCGAGGGGACGGTAAATTATTCCCTCTACCTCTGCGCCGAGCGGGGGGCTGGAAAGTGAAGATCAATCGGGACGAGTACACACGATGACCACAGGTAAGATTCGAATTCGGATGGAAGCGTACGATCACCTGGCCCTCGATGCGTCGGCCCGGGAAATCGTAGACCACGCCAAGCGCACAAACGCTAAGGTCGCAGGTCCGATCCCGCTGCCCACCCGGATTGAGAAGTACACGGTACTGCGTTCTCCTCACATCGACAAGAAGTCGCGCGAGCAGTTCGAAATCCGGACTCACAAGCGCATTATCGATATCCGCGACCCCAATGCACGCACGGTCGAGGCCCTTAACCGGCTGGTTGTGCCTGCTGGCGTGTTCGTCAAGATCAAGGCTTGAGTAACTAACTAAAAGATTAAATCAATCAGGGAAACGACCTGGCCCCAAACGGGGTGGTCACCAAGGCGCAAGCCTTAACCCTGGGAGGTAAAGAAGAATGAAAGCTGCACTGATTGGTCGGAAAATTGGCATGACTCGCGTATACGACGCGGCCGGGAACGCGGTTCCCGTCACGGTCGTTCAGCTCGGGCCCTGCTTCGTCAGCCAGATCAAGACTCCCGAGAAGGATGGCTATGCTGCTGTCCAGATCGCGTTCGAAGATCTGAATCCCAAGAACTCGACGGTTCCTGTCATCGGGCATGATGCTGCTGCGGGCCTGGCTCCCAAGCGCTTCCATAAGGAAGTGCGCCTGGAAGCCAAGGACCTGGAAGGCATCACGCTTGGGCAGGAATTTACTGTTGACCTCTTCGACAGCACCAAGTTCGTCGATGTGGTCGGCACCAGCAAGGGCAAGGGCTTCGCTGGTGTCATGAAGCGCTATCAGTTCGGTGGTTTGTGCGCCTCGCACGGTACCGAACGCAAGCACCGCTCGGGTGGTTCGATCGCCAGCCATGCCACCAATCGTGGTTATTCTGGTCGTCCGAAAAAGGGCAAGAAGATGCCCGGCCACATGGGCAGTGACACGGTCACGATCCGCAGCCTGGAGGTTGTGGGTAAGGATAAGGAAAAGAATCTTCTTTTGGTCAAGGGTCCGGTTCCTGGTGCAAACCAGGGCGTGCTCATGGTGAAGGAAGCTGTTCGTCTGTATAAGACCAAGGCCCGGAAGGCCAAGGCTTGATAAGTCCCTCGGCTAACACGTTCGTTCGTAACGAGCGTGCCGCTGATACGGATACTATCTGGCCACGACATCAGGGCACGACTTGACTTTAAGGTCATCCTCAGTGGGCTTTTGGCCCAGCATGAGGGAATAGTGAAGAAGCAGGTGGAATCAATGATTGAAATCCCCGTATACAACCTCAAAGGAGAACAGGTCGATGTCCTGAAAGTGGACGCCGATCTCCTCGGTGGCGAAGTTCGCCCCGGTCTCCTGAAACAAGCCTACGTTCGCTACCACGCCAATGCGCGTCTGGGCACCTCCAAGACCAAGGGCCGTGGTGAGATCGAAGGTTCGACCAAAAAGCTTTACAAGCAGAAGCACACCGGTAATGCCCGTCGCGGCGCGATCCGGACCAACATCATGAAGGGTGGCGGTCGCGGGCACTCCAAGAAGCCCCGGTCCTTCCGCCAAGACATGCCCGATACGATGCGCCGGCTGGCGAACCGTAACGCGCTTTTGGCCAAAGCCGTCGACAACGAAATCAAGTTGATCGATGCGCTGAGCTTCACGAAGCCCAGCACGAAAGAATTCGCAACACTTCTCGAAACCCTCAAGATCGATCGTTCGGTGCTTGTTGCCCTCGGCGACACCCGGACCAACGAAGCGAAATCAGCCAAGAACCTGGACCAGGTCTCCCTGACGCTGATCGATCAAATCAATGTTTTTGATCTCCTGAACCACCGGTTCTTCCTGGCTGAGAAGTCGGCGCTGGCTGGTTGGATTCAACGTGCTACCGCCAAGGCCGCCGGTGCGGCGAAAGAGGCCAAGTAAACATGTTAGCCACTCAAGTCATCAAGCGTCCGTTCATCACGGAAAAGAGCAACTGGGAAACCGAAGGCAAAGGCCGGTACACCTTCATCGTCGACATCAAGGCGAAGAAGGAAGACATCAAGAACGCCATTGCTGAGCTCTACAAGGTCCGCGTCGTCAAGGTTCGCACTCAAGTCCGTAAGGGCGAGAGCTACAAGACCAAGTTCGGCGACAGCAAAGAGACCAACTGGAAGAAAGCCATCGTCAGCCTGCACCCCGAGGACAAGATCGACCTGTTCTAAAACCCGGCGCCCCATAAGCACTGTGTAAACGAGCAGCAAGAAATTAGGAAAACGTCATGACGATTCGCATCTACAAGAAAACCTCGGCCGGCCGGCGCAACGCCTCGGTGAACATGCACACCGAAGTGACCAAGCACAGCCCCCAGAAGTCACTCCTGCAGCCCAAGCCCAAGACCGGCGGGCGCAACAACCACGGCGTGATCACCCAGCGGCACATCGGCGGCGGCGCCAAGCAGGCCTACCGTGTGATCGACTTCAAGCGCAACAAGTTTGAAGTGGAAGGGACCGTTGTCGGCGTCGAATACGACCCCAACCGTTCTTCCAACATCGCCCTGGTGAAGTATGCCGACGGCGAAGTGCGCTACATCATCGCCCCCGTGGGCCTGACTGACAACGATAAGATCATCAGCAGCAAGAAAGCTGCCGAGCCCAAGGCCGGCAACAGCATGCCGCTGAAGTTCATCCCCTCCGGCCTCAACGTCCACTGCGTGGAACTGATCGCCGGGCAGGGTGGCAAGCTTTGCCGGTCCGCCGGCACCTATGCTCGCCTGACCAACAAAGAAGCCGGCTGGGCAACCCTCGTGTTCCCTTCCGGCGAAATTCGGCAGGTTTCTGTTGAATGTCTGGCCACCATCGGCCAGGTGGGCAACAGCGATCACCAGAACGTGAAGCTCGGCAAGGCCGGCCGTAACCGGCACAAGGGTGTTCGCCCCACCGTCCGCGGTATGGCGATGACCCACGAATGCCACCCGATGGGTGGTGGTTCGGGCCGCAGCAAGGGTAACCGTCCTCCGTCCTCGCCCACCGGTGTCCTGGCCAAGGGTGGCAAGACCCGTAAGCCGGACAAGGCATCGAACAAGCGGATCATCCGCCGCCGCTTCAGCAAGCGGTACGGTCAGCTGGTTCTGTAAACCAAGACCGATTCCCCCGTAAATGTGTGTCTAAGTTTGTAGCAACGCGAAGGATCAAGCATGCCACGCTCACTGAAAAAAGGCCCGAACGTCGACGAAAGGCTCTTCCGCAAGGTGGAAGTGCACAAGGCCACCAACCGGCGCGAGCCGATCAAGACCTGGGCCCGGGCCTGCACTGTGGTGCCCGAGTTCGTCGGGATCACATTCGCCGTGCACAACGGCCGGATCTTCAACACGGTGTACATCACCGAAGACATGGTCGGGCACAAACTGGGCGAATTCAGCCCGACACGTACCTTCCGCGGGCACACCACCGGCACCAAGGCGCAGCGCTCCACGGGTGCGGTCTAATCTAAAGTGAGAGACGGCTAAGTGCCGTTTAGGAGTCAAGAGTCATGGCATACACAAACGTATTAAAGCGGGCCCGGATCAGCCCCAAGAAGGTCAAGCCTGTCGTTGACCTGATCCGTGGCAAGCGGATCGACGAAGCGGTCACCCTGATGACCCTTTCGAAGAAGCGCGCTGCGGTGTTCATTCGCAAGGCTTTGCTGGCTGCGAAGGCCAATGCCGATGCGAAGGAAGCAGACGTCCGTAACCTCGTCGTAGTCGATGCCCGGGTGGACTCGGGCCCGACGATGAAGAGGTTCCAGCCCAAGGACCGCGGCCGGGCGCACCAGATCTTGAAGCGCACCAGCCACATCACCGTCGGCCTCGACGAAGCCAAGAGCGTGAAAGCGTAAGGAATACTCATGGGACAGAAAGTTCATCCATTTGGTTTTCGGGTCGGGATCACCGAAGCTCACAAGAGCCGCTGGTATGCCCCTAAGGCCCTGTACGGCGAACTCCTGATCGAAGATCAGAAGATCCGGGACTTCATCGACAAGAAGCTCAACCGCAAGCCCCCGTTTGCCATGGTGAGCGACGTGCACATCGAGCGCACTCGTGAAGAACTGAAGGTCATTATCCGTACTGCACGTCCGGGTGTGGTGATCGGGCCCAAGGGCGCCGACATCGACCGGCTGACGCAGGACCTGCAAGAGCTGACCGGGCGTAACGTCTCCATCAACTGCATCGAAGTCGGCCAGCCCGACATCGAAGCGCAGCTGGTGGCGGAAGGGATCGCCGAGCAGCTGGCCAAGCGCGCGAGCTTCCGCCGCGTGATGAAGATGAAGGCGGATGCGGGCATGGCCGCGGGCGCCAAGGGTGTGAAGATCTCGATGTCCGGCCGTTTGGGCGGGCATGAGATGAGCCGGACCGAAGAGCTCCGTTTGGGCTCGATTCCGCTCCAGACCCTGCAAGCCAACATCGACTACGGTTTCGCCCAGTCGTTCACCACATACGGCGTCATTGGCGTCAAGGTGTGGGTCTACAAGGGCATGTACAACGAAGTGAAGGAATCGGAGCTTGAATCCAACGCAGCAGGCGCGCGCCCCCGGGCCCGTGGCCGTCGCTAAGGAAAGTGTCTCCGGTCTATACAGCACACCTTTGATTGAGAGTTTCGCATGCCGTTGATGCCAAAACGAGTTAAGTTCAGGAAGCAGCAGCGCGGTCGCGTGAAGGGCGTTGCAAGCCGTGGCAACTATGTTGCGTACGGCGAGTTCGGCCTCCAGTGCCTTGAGTCCGGGTGGCTCCCCGCCCGTGTCATCGAAGCCGGCCGTGTCGCAGCGACCCACTTCCTTCGCCGCGAAGGCAAGATCTATGTCCGGGTGTTCCCGGACAAGCCCATCAGCAAGAAGCCGCTGGAAACCCGAATGGGTACCGGTAAGGCGGAACCTGAGTTCTGGGCAGCGGTCGTCAAGCCTGGCACGATCTTGTTTGAGATCGCAGGCGTTCCTTCGGAAGTGGCCAAGCAGGCACTTCTGCGCGTAGCCCACAAGATGCCTTTCCGCTGCCGGTTCGTTGTCCGGCGCAAGGTCTAACGAAAGAACCGGATAAGCCATGAAGGCCAAAGAAATCACTAATCTGTCGACGCAAGAGCTTAAGTCGAAGTCTGCCGAACTCCGTAGAGAGGTCTACGACCTGGGAGTCAAGGCAGTGACTGAGAAGCTGGACAATCCCCGGCAGCCTCGCCAAGTCCGTAAAGACCTGGCGCGCGTCCTGACCGAAAGCAACAAGCGCAAGAGCCAAAACGCTGGAAAGTAATCCATGAGCACCACCGAAGAAAACAAGACAAGCACCCGCGCCCTGACCGGCACCCTCATCGGCTTTGTCTCCAGCGACAAGCGCAGCAAGACCCGTACGGTCGTGGTGGACTACCAGGTCCGGCACCCCAAGTACGGCAAGTACTTGAAGCGCAGCTCCAAGTTCCATGTGCACGACGAGGGTAACACCTCCAAGACCGGTGACCGGGTCGAGATCGCGCACTGCCGTCCCATCAGCAAGACCAAGAGCTGGCGCCTGGTCCGTGTTGTGGAAGCCGCTAAGGGCGCCATTGAGCATCGCACCGAAGCCTGAGCGACCCCCGAAAGGGTTTAAGAGCTCAGACCTCAAGTATAGAAGCAGGTAGTCGTCATGATCCAAAATGAATCACGCGTAGATGTGGCAGACAACACCGGAGCGAAGATCGCCATGGTGTTCCATGTGTCGGGTCCGACCACGGGCTCGGGCAAGTTCACCCGGCGCACCGCTGGTGTGGGCGACAAGGTCATCGTCACGATCAAGAAGGCGCTGCCCGGCGGCGACCTGAAGTCCGGCACGATCCACAAAGCCGTGGTGGTGCGCACCGCTTACCCGATCAAGCGTTCCGACGGCAGCACCGTCCGGTTTGATCGCAGCGCGGTGGTGCTCATCGACGACGAAGGCAACCCCAAGGGCACCCGCATCTTCGGAGCAGTGGCCCGTGAGCTTCGCGAAAAGAACTTCATGAAGATCGTCTCCCTGGCTTCGGAAGTGGTCTAACAGGGTTTGAACTGAGGCCCTAAAGGCCCCTAAGCTAGTAAGCACGAGAAAAGCAATGCCACAGCACATCAGAAAAAATGACACCGTGATCGTCACCGCCGGCAAGGAGAAGGGCAAGCAGGGCAAGGTTGCCAAAGTTCTCCCCAAGGAGAACAAGGTGATCATCGAGGGTTTGAACCTCGTGAAGAAGCACCTGAAGCCTGGTCCCAACCGGCAGCAGGGCACGATCATCCAGAAAGAAGCCCCCATTCACATGTCCAATGTGTCGCCCGTCGTGGACGGCAAGCCGGTCCGGGTTCGTTTCAAGACCCAGGCTGACGGCAGCAAGATCCGTGTTGCGGCCAACAAGGCCGGGACTCAGATCGGTGAAGCGCTCGTCAAGGCGCGGTAAGTTAAAGAACGGTTGAACTACCAGAGAGTTAGCAGGTAAAGGCCATGAGCGAAACAACTCGCCTCAAAACCAAGTACAACACCGAAGTGGCTGGCAAAGTCAAAGCCCAGTTCGGCGTTCAGAACCCGATGGCGCTCCCCAGGCTTCGGAAGATCATCATCAATGTCGGTTTGGGCAAGTCGCTGGAAGGCAGCAAGCTCAACCTGAAGGCCAAGGAACAAGTCATCGCGGACCTCGCGGCGATCTCCGGCCAGAAGTCGATCATGCTCAAGAGCAAGAAGGCGGTTTCGAACTTCAAGCTCCGTGAGAATTATGAGATCGGCTCGATGGTGACCCTTCGCGGCCAGCGCATGTGGGAATTCCTGGACAGGCTCATCAGCCTGGCGATCCCCCGGATCAAGGATTTCCGCGGGCTGAGCACCAAGAGCTTCGACGGGCATGGCAACTACTCCTTCGGCGTGAACGAGCAGGGTATCTTCCCTGAAATCAACATGGCCGATGCGCAGTTCACCCACGGCATGCACATTACCCTGGTGTTTTCGAACAGCACCGACGAGCGTACCCGTTATGCCCTTCAAGAGCTTGGCTTCCCCTTTGCCAAGCCCGAAGAAAAGCAAGGCAAAAAGAGCAACTAAAACGCACTGAGCGTTTACAGAACACTGATCGGAGTCTGATAAATGGCAACCAAGTCCACTCTTGAAAAGATGAAGCGCATCAAAGGTTTGATCGTCAAGTACGCTGAACAGCGCAAAACGCTGAAGGCTGCGGGCGACTGGGCCGGGTTGGCGAAGCTTCCCCGGAACTCAAGCCGGACTCGTCTTCGTAACCTGTGTGAGCTGACCGGCCGCAGCCGGGCGGTATACAAGAAGTTCAAGCTGTCCAGGCTTAAGCTTCGCGAGCTGGCTCTTGCCGGCAAAATCCCCGGGATGCGCAAATCCTCGTGGTAATTGGTGTCGATAGGCTCTGAACTGACTTAAGTAGATATTGGGAAATTGGAGTTGAATTCATGGCTATTAGCGACCCCATCGCTGACATGCTGACCCGGATCCGTAACGCCGTTCGTAACGGCACCCCGAAGGTCGATATCCGTAACAGCAAGATCTGCACGGGTATTGCCAAGGTGCTCAAGGACGAGGGCTACATCAGCGATTACACCGTAATCGAAGACGGCCGCCAAGGCGTTCTGCGCGTTGACCTCAAATACGGTCCCAAGGGCGAGAAGCTCATCCGTGTGGTCAAGCGTCAGAGCAAGCCCGGCTGCCGGCTCTACACGAAGCACGCCGACCTCCCCCGTCCTCTGGCGGGCATGGGCATCTCGATCGTCAGCACGCCCAAGGGCATTCTGAGCGATCGCCAGGCGCGCCAAGAGCACGTCGGCGGCGAGCTGCTGTGCACCGTCGAGTAAATCGAGTAAACTGTTTGACCCCTGACCGTGCCCATACCGGGCCCGGCAAGCCAAGGACTTAGCAATGTCACGTATCGGTAAAAAACCCATCCCCGTGCCCGCAGGCGTGAACGTCTCGGTCCAAGGGAACACTGTCTCGGTCGAATCCGGGAAGAACAAGCTCAGCTTCACGCACCGGTCCGAAGTGGCCGTGGCGTTTGATGCGGCTGCCAAGACGATCACTGTCACCCGCAAGGACGACAGCAAACCGTCCAAGGCCCTTCACGGCACGACTCGTGCGATGATCCAAAACCTCATCGTCGGCGTGACCACGGGCTACGCGGTCGACCTGGAGCTCAACGGTGTGGGTTGGACGGCTGTCGTCCAAGGCACGAAGGTTGTCCTGACGGTGGGTTATGCCGACAAGAAGATTGTCGAGATTCCCGCCGGCGTGAAGGTGGACATCGTTACCAACAAGATCAAGGTGTCGGGCACCGATAAGCAGAAGGTGGGCCAGACCGCGGCTGAGATCCGCAAGCAGCGCAAGCCCGAGCCGTACAACGGCAAGGGTATCAAGTACGCAGACGAAGTCATTGTCCGCAAGCAGGGCAAGGCTTTCGCCAGCGGCGGTTAATGGGCTGTTTCATTCGTCCTTCTGACTACGCAATAAGAAAAGGTGACATTCATGTCGACCAAAAGCAACATTCAACGTCGGACCCGCCGGAAAGTCGGCATTCGCAAGCGTGTCTCTGGCAGCCCCAGCCGTCCCCGGCTGACTGTGTTCCGGAGCGCCAAGCACATCTACGCTCAGATCATCGACGACACCCAGGGCAAAACCCTCGTTGCCGCCAACTCGCTGGCCGACAAGGTCGAAGCGGGCGGCAACAAGGACGGCGCCAAGGCGGTTGGTGCGGCTCTGGCCAAGAAGGCCGTGGCAGCAGGCATTACGCAGGTCGCATTTGACCGCAACGGCTACAAGTATCACGGTCGGGTCCAGGCCCTGGCCGACGGCGCACGGGAAAACGGTCTGAAGTTCTAATCAGAACACCAATTAATAGACGAACCAGAGATAATCACTATGGCAGAGCTTCTTGAAGAATCCCAAGGCCTTGAATCGACCACGGTCGGCATCTACCGCACCGCAGCGG
>CAZIWA010000087.1:11544-23226 GCA_964542875.1 uncultured Phycisphaeraceae bacterium | reverse complement strand
ACTGCCGCCCCTGATCGCCGCTATCGACAGCCAGGCTGCGCCCGGCTCCTGCTCCACCACCGTCAACACTCAAAGACTGCGTCATACACCCTCACAAGGAAACCTGTCAGCGGTTGGCCAACAAGTTTTTATATACAAAAGGCTGGAATTTGCCCGATTGTCCCGTTTTTAATACTTTCGGCCACAAAGTCGGGGATCACAAAGGGTAGTGGCCGGAACGAATCTGTCAAGAAAAGGGCGGGTGTAATCAAGGCGAGGCATCGGTGGCATGTTCGCCCGGGTGGCCGGGGCATCGGGTCATCGGGGGCTTCGAGAGCTCCACTGGCAGGCAATGTCAATGTCCTCTATAGGGACATGAATTGCCTTTGCCGTCCTTCATGGACAACAACCCGTCTCCCATTCCCGGGGCAGAGACCATGGGGGAATAGGCCGGGGAGCGATTTGTCGCATGAGAGCGGTTGGGCATTGCCTCAACGGACAATGTGAGTGATAATTTCTGAAAGGACAGAAAGGCGGCAAACGATGGAACTTACGCCAGCCATGCAGAAGTTCATCCTCCACTGGGGAGAGATGGGCACGAGGTGGGGGATCAACCGGACGATCGCGCAGATCCATGCGCTGTTGTACATCGCACAAAAGCCGCTGACCGCGGAAGACATTACCGACACGCTGAATGTGGCCCGGTCCAACGTGAGCACGAGCCTGCGTGAACTTCAGGGGTGGGGCGTGATCCGGGTGGTGCATGTGCTGGGAGACCGGCGGGACCATTTTGAATCCATGAAGGAAGTCTGGGAGATGTTCAGGCTGATCCTTGATGAAAGGATCAAGCGAGAGATCATTCCCACGATCACGCTGCTGGAAGACTGCATTCAAACGGCCAAGACATCCGACAAGCCCGAAGACAAGACGACGCACGACCGGCTGGTGGAGATGCACAAGTTTTTTACGGGCATCTCCGGCTGGTACACCCAGATACGGGCGATGGAGATATCCGCAGTGAAGCGGTTTGTGACGATGGGTGTCTCGCTGAAGCAGATTCTGGGCAAGCTGGGCATGGGTAAGACGAAAGAAACCGTGGGCGCGGGAAAGGATGAGTAAGCCATGGCCGCAATAGATGTTCCATGTGTGCTTTCGGGGCTTAAGGATGCGACCGGTCAGGTCAACGCAGCGGGGGAGCGCGCGTTTGTGACGGAAACCTGGCAGGATTTGCTGGTGATGACTTTTCAGCCTGGGCGCGCCCGGGTGAAACTGCATGCCAAGGCGCTGCCGACGGGATACGAATTCACGGGGCATGTTGCGCTTTGGATGGGGATGATGGGGCGGGCGTGGATGCACCGCGGAGGGGATGTGAATGCGTGGGCGTCTCATCCTTTAACCGGCCGACCGGCGGCATGGGTGGAAGCGCAAGTGAAGACGCCGTCGGGCGTGATGGGCTACGCAGGCGTGGCCGGGTGGAGCGCCGAAGGCGCGATTTTTGATCTTGTGCCCGAAGGAATCCGACTGGCCCGGCAGAGCGGTGTTTTAAGCTTTGAGCATCGGGTGGGCATGGGGGTGCTGGCGGGACGTATCGAGGCCGATGGGCCGGCGATGGCGTACCGGGTGGGTGCTGACGGTCTGGAAGCCGCGTCGGGCAAAGAACCGGAAGGGCTTTGGAACTCGGCTCGGATTTCGGGCAGCTTCAGTTTTGCCAGCGCGGGGAATGTGCTGGTGATGGGCGGGAAAACGCTTTGGCTTAAACGCCCTGGAGACGCGGTGATCAACCAGGCCGGCGGCGAAGGCCCGCTGCGGGATTTGATCCATCCATCGGCCTTGATGGGCGTGTGCTTCCGGCTGGGCGAGACGACGATCGTCCGGTGCGCGCATGAGTGCATGTCCGGCCCGGCATGCGCGACGGGCTGGTCGATGGCTGAGCCGGGATAACCCAAGGCAATCGCAGTTGAATGAAAACTACCGGAGCGCATCGTTGAGCAGGTAGCCGGAACTGCTGAGGGATTTGAAACACCAACGGATTCCGGGGCAGCCGCAGGCGGCATCCCCAGGCACCCTCCAAATGCGGTTGCCCTGGGAGATAACCCCGGTGATTGTGCGGGCGGGCGTACGTTGTGGTGTAAACCAGCGGGATTTAGGCCCTGGTGTCTTGTATACGCGATGTCGCGCGCAAATGGGTGTGAATATGATCCAGCGTTCCGGTGAGAACACCGGTATCGCAGGACCCTTTCATGCCCGAGAGCCAGAAGACAAATTCACCTGTGGCGACGCCGCTGCCTGTTTCAACGCAGCCGGCGGCAAGCCCCCCCAAGCCTGAACAGAAGTCAGTCCGGATGGGCCGGTTTAAGATCATCGCGAAGCTGGGACAGGGGGGCATGGGTGCGGTTTACCGAGCCCTGGATGAGAAGCTTCAGCGGTATGTGGCGCTGAAAGTGATCTCCAAAGGCAAGGGCGAGCAAGCTTCGAATTTTACGGAAGCGTTTATCCGGGAGGCGCGGTCGGTGGCGCAACTGGACCACCCCAATATCGTGCGGGTGCATGAGATCGGAGAAACCCAGCAGCATGCGTTTATCGCGATGGAACTGTTGGAAGGGGGCGATCTCTGGCAGTTGTTCAAGGCTGCGGGAAGGCTGGAGCCGGGGCGCGCGGCGCTCATCGGGGCGGAGGCGGCGGAAGGGTTGGCCTATGCGCACACTCAGGGTGTGGTGCACAGGGATATCAAACCCGCCAACCTGATGCTGGCGCGCAACGGGCGGTGCAAGATCACGGACTTTGGCCTTTGCAGGTTTGAAGACCCCAATGACTTGTTCAAGCTGCCGGAGATGGTGGGAACGCCGATGTATCTTGCTCCGGAGGTGATCTCCCAGCAGCCGGCGGGGCCGGCATCGGACGTGTACAGCCTGGCGATGACGCTTTGGATCGTGCTGGCCGGGGGTTCGCCCTTTGAAGGCCTGACGCGCAAAGCGATGTATGAGGCGAAGCTGGCAGCGCCCATGCCGGGGCTTCGTCAGCATCGGCCTGATGTGCCAGCCAAACTGGCGGAAACCATTGACGCGGCGCTGGACCGTGACCCGGCGAAGCGGCCGAGCATGGAGACCTTCAGCCGATTGCTCCGGCTGCATGTGACGGGGGATGTGTCGTCGGTGGGGGTGTCCGGCATGTCGGGTGCGGCGACGCCGAAGTTTGAATCCATGGCCGGGGTGAGCCTTGACCTGGACCTGGGGACCGGCGTGAGCGAAGCGGGGATTTCGGGCATGAGCCTTGGGCTTTCGCGGCTGTCCAATGCGGTGAGCAATGTGAGCCCGGCGACCTCCAAGGTGCTGGCGGCGGCGCAGCATCCGACGAAGAAGAAGTGGGTGATCCCCGGTGCGGTGGCGGGTGTGGTTGTGGTGGGGTTGCTGGGGTGGTGGGTGATTAAGCCGTTGTTTGATCCGCCGAAGCTGGTGACGCTTCGGGTGAACCATTCGCTGTGGGGGCGGCCGGTGGAGGCGACGGATCTGCTGGCGGTGGCGACGCCGGTCCGGATGAAAGACCCCAACCCGATCTGCGTGCGCGGGACTGTTGAAGAGATCGAAGAAGTGAGCGGGAACTATGTGATGCGCTTCAAAGGAAGTCTGTTCACCGTGGAGATTCCCGGGAAGGTTGCGCCGGAGATGCAACGTGCGTTCGGGAGCGAAGCGGGACGGCAACTTACCGGGAAGGTGGTGCTGGTGAACGGAGCGGTGACGGGGACGGCGAGCCTGCCGGCGATTGTGATCCATGATGTGGATCAGGTGAAATTGGCGCCTGCTCCGGCGGTGGCGACGCCGCCGACGCCCAGGACGTCAGTGCAGAGCCAGCAGGGGAGGTGAGGAGGAGGAGAGAGTAGATCAGAGTGAGTGGAGCAGTAAAGCGGCCGAGTTCGTTTGGAGGAAGAAGAGTACCGGTTTGATGGTGGTGCGGTTTTGGTGATCAGGCGTTGAGGGGTCTTGTGGGCGGCGTGGTGGGCCTCGCGGACTCGGCGCCACCCTACTGCTTAGAGGGTGGATTTGGTGAGCTTCATGCCTTTGGTGAGCTTGGCGACGCCCTCGTCGCTCCATTGGACGCCCAGGCCGGGGCCGGAGGGGATGGGGATGAGGCCATCGGAGTCCATGACGATGGGTGTGGCGAAGAGGTCTTCGACGTAGGGGGCGGGGGTGATGTATTCCACCCAGCGGGCGTTGCCTGCTGCGGCGACGAGTTGAAGGTCTGCGGCGAGGCCGACGCCGGTGTTCCAGCCGTGCGGGACCATGAGGATGGCGTGGTCGTCGGCGTATTGGCCGATGCGGTGCTGTTCTGAGAGGCCGCCTACTTTGGTGACATCGGGCTGGATGTAGTCGACGGCGCGTTTTTCGATCCATTCCACGAAGGATTGCCGGCGGGTGAAGACTTCGCATGAGGCGATGGGGACGGGGCTTTGCGCGGTGAGCTGGATGTAACCGGCGAGGTCGTCTGGGCGGAGTGGTTCTTCAAACCAGGTGACGTCGTAGTCTTTGAGCATTTTGGCGGTGTTGATGGCCCATTTGAAGCCATGGGGCCAGTAGGCGTCGGAGCCGCCTGCGTCGACCATGAGTTCGACATCGGGGCCGACGGCTTTGCGGGCGGCCTTGACGATGGCTTCGTCCATTTTGGCGTTTACGCGGCCAAAGGGTCCCCAGCCCATTTTGAAGGCGCGAAAGCCGCGGGAGAGGCCGGCTTCAAATTGCGGGGGCATGAGGTCCGGCGTGTACATGAGCATGCTGCCGTAGGGCTTGATTTTTTCGCGGTGGCGGCCGCCGAGAAGCCGGCTGATGGGTTGGCGAGTGATTTTGCCGAAGATGTCCCAGAGGGCGATATCGATGCCGGAGATGGCATGGGTGATGGCGCCGCCTCGGCCTTGCCAGAAGGTTTGCTGGTGGAGGGATTCGGAGACGCGGGCGGGGTCCAGCGCGGAGGCGCCGATGAGGAATTGCTTAAAGACGGCGATGGAGCCCTGGATGAGCGCTGCGGAGGTGAAGACGGAGCCCAGGCCGGTGACGCCTTCGTCGGTGATGAGCTCGACGAGGGTGTGGAGGTTGGTTTCCGGGGAGAGGTGGCGGTCGTCCCATCCGCCATGGGGGGTGTGGCCGACGAGGGGGAGGAGGCGGATGTCTTTGATCTTCATAGGGGTCTCACCGGGTGAAGCGAAGGAACCGTGGGTGCGCGTAACGATACCGGTTTTCGGGGTGGTTGGGGGGATTAAACAAACAACCGCGGCAGGAGGCCGCGGTTGCCGGGGTTGATGAATGGTTGCAGGAGATCAGCCTTGGTTTTTGATCACGATGACTTCGATGATCTTGGTGGCCAGGTCCTGCGGGATGTTGAGCTGGGTGTAGATGACTTCAAGGATGGCGCGTTCCTTGTCTTCCACGGTGCCGTCGGCGAAGGCGAGGTCTGCGGCGATGGCGAAGGCGGTGGGCTTGATGTCCGCGGGGAGTGAAGCGGAGGCTTTTTCAAGAAGGATTTTGGGGCCGTTTTTCTTGAGGATGCCGGCGAGCTTCTTGATGAGGGTGACGTGCTGGTTATCAGGCATGCCGGCGTAGAGCTTCATGCGTTTGGTGACGCTGTACATGGAAATGACTTCGGAGTCATCGATTTCGCCGTCTGCGGCGACGACGAGGAGCATGATGGCGAAGAAGGCTTCCTGCTGGGTGAGGGTGATGGAGCTGGGGTCTGCGCCGCCGAAGATTTTGTCGAAGATGCCCATGGTTTTTCTCTGAATAATGGGGTGAGTTGGTGAAACGGGGCAGGATTTTACAGAAAAGAGGTGAGGAGGGGGTTGGGGTGGGTGCGGGTGTTGAAATGTCCGAATGAGGAGGTGTGGGCGGGGTGTGATTTTTTTCGTTCGAGGGGGTTTGGCGGTATAACAACGGTCTCGGATGACGCCTTTTCCCATGGACGGGAGTTCCTATGACGCAAGCAACGACGACGACCGATCCGGTCGGGCCGCTGGAGCACCCAGACGCGCCGACGGATTTAAAGACCAATTACATGGTGAATCCGCTGGGGATCGATGATCCCCGGCCGCGGTTTTTCTGGCAGGTGGCAGACAAGCGACGGGGTGCGGTGCAGAGTGCCTACCAGGTGGTGGTGGCCATTTCCGAGAGCCAGCTAAGCCTGGACCGAGGGGATGTGTGGGATTCGGGCCGGCAGCCGCTGGACCAGAACATACAGGTGGAGTTCAACGGGCTGAACAAGCTGCGTTCGCGTACACGCTATTACTGGAAAGTGCGCACATGGGATGCGCAGGGGCAGCCTTCGCCGTTCAGCAAGCCGGCATGGTTTGAGATGGGCGTGCTGGAGCATGCGGAGTGGACGGGCCGGTGGATCGGCTCGGGCCAGGTGGCGGATGGAAAAGCGCCGTATCACAGCCCTTACCTACGCAAGGTGTTCAAGCCGAGCCGGCCGATTGTGTCTGCGCGGCTGTATGTGAGCGCGGCGGGGCTTTATGAGGCGTACCTCAATGGGAAACGGCTGGGGAACGACGCTTTTCAGCCGGGATGGACGGATTACTCCAAGCGGATTCAATATCAGACGTATGACGTGACGGCGCTGATCAAGCAGGGGGACAACGTGCTGGGGGGCATCCTGGGTGAAGGGTGGTACTCGGGCTATCTGGGGTGGCACAGCCAGCGCAATCACTATGGGAAGACGCCATCACTGTTTGCGCAACTGGTGCTGCGTTTTGCAGACAGCCGGACGGAGACGATCAACACCGATACGAGCTGGAAATGGGCGCCGGGGCCGGTGGTGGCGTCGGATATTTATCAGGGTGAAACGTATGACGCGCGGCTGGAGCAGGCGGGGTGGTGCGAGCCGGGGTTTAACGATGCCAAGTGGCAGCCCGCGGTGCTGCAGGAGACGCCATCGGTGAAGCTGGTGGGCCTGGTGGCGCCGCCTGTGCGCGCGGTGAAGGAAGTGCGGCCGGTGAACATCACCGAGCCGGCCAAGACCGATGGGATGGACACGTACATATTCGACCTGGGGCAGAACATCACCGGGGTGCCGAAGCTGATGATTCAAGGCCCGGAGGGCGCGACGATCAGGCTCCGGCATGCGGAGGTGCTGAATACCGATGGGACGCTTTACGTCGACAATCTGAGGTCTGCCAAGCAGACAGACCAGTACACGCTTAAGGGCAAGGGCGTGGAGGTTTATCAGCCTCACTTTACGTTTCACGGGTTCCGGTATGTGGAGCTTACGGGGCTGCCTGCGGATGTGAGCCTGAACCTGGACACGGTGACCGGTGTGGTGATGCACTCGGATACGCCGGAGGTGGGTACGTTTGAGTGCAATGATGAACTGGTGAACAAACTGCACCAGAACATCGTGTGGGGGCAGCGCGGGAACTTTCTGGAAGTGCCCACTGACTGCCCGCAACGCGATGAGCGGCTGGGATGGATGGGGGATGCGCAGATCTTTGCGCGCACGGCGATGCACAACATGGATGTATCGGGCTTCTTTTCGCGATGGATGGTGGATGTGGAGATTGCGCAGCGGCCTTCAGGCGCGTTTCCGTTCATCGTGCCGGACATCCTTGCCCGGGAGCCCAGGTCAGAGCACTTTTACGGTGCCGCGGGCTGGAGCGATGCCGGGGTGATCGTGCCGTGGGTGATGTACCAGGTGTATGGGGACAAGCGGATTCTGACCAAGCATTACGAAGCCATGAGCCGGTGGATGGGCTTTCTGGAGATCACCAGCGATGATCTGATCCGCAAGCCTTACGGCTATGGCGACTGGCTGGATGTAAATGATCCGACCAATAAATCCCTGATCGGCACGGCGTTTTTTGCGTTGGATGCGAAGCTGATGGTGCTGATCGCCCAAGCGGCGGGAATGAAAAAAGACATCAAGCGGTGGCAGACGCTGGAGAAGAACGTGGTGGCTGCGTTCAACCGGGAGTTTGTCACGCCGGGGGGCCGGATGGTGGGCAATTCACAGACTGGATACGCGCTGGCACTTTCGTTTGATCTGCTGCCCGACAAGGTGCGGCCGCTGGCCGGGAAGCACCTGGCGGGGCATATCGCATCGCGCAATAACCACCTGGCGACGGGGTTTTTGGGCACATCGCACCTGATGCATGCGCTGACCAAATCCGGCCACCATGACCTGGCGTGCAAGCTGCTGCTAAACGACACGTACCCGAGCTGGGGGTACTCCATCCGCAACGGTGCGACCACGATCTGGGAGCGCTGGGACGGCTGGACGAAGGAAAAGGGGTTTCAGAACCCCGGCATGAATTCGTTTAACCACTACGCATTTGGCGCGGTGGGGCAGTGGATTTACATGCACCTGGGCGGCATCGACCTGGACAACGTCAAGCCGGGCTTCAAACATGTGAACATCGCGCCCAAGCCGTCGGAGAGACTGACAAGCGCCAAGGCGAGCTACGCCGGTGTGCACGGGAAGATCGAAGTGGCGTGGCAGGTGAAGGATGACGTGTTTGAGCTTTCGGCATCATTGCCGGCGAACACCACGGGCACCGTTCGGCTGCCGGGCGTGGCGTTGGAGTCAGTCAGCGAAAATGGGTTGGCCGGCACCAACCATCCTGATCTTAGGAACCTTCGCGCGGAAGGTGATGATGCGCTTTTTGAGATCGGTTCGGGCAGCTACCGGTTTGAGGCGAGGCTTAATAAGCCAGCAACGACTGAGGCGGTTTTAGCCTGAGAATCTTTCGAAAAGAACCCCCTCTTCCTATCGAGAGAGAGTCAGAAGGAAGAAGGGGACAGGTTCCTTTAAAGAAGGGGACCAGCCCCCGAAGACGGCTGAAAATTGACGACGCGTAACAGACCCTCCAAAATACTCCACCTGAAATACTCCAAACAGATAGCCCACTATGAACGCACAGAAGAAGAACACCCCTTTGCCTGACCACCCGCTTGCTCCGCTGGACCTGAAGGTGAATTACCTCACCAATCCGCTGGGGATCGATGATGCCGAGCCTCGGTTTTTCTGGCTGGTGAATGATGAACGCAAGCAGGCTGTGCAGTCGGCGTACCAGATCCTGGTGGCCAAGTCCGAATCCGCGCTTTCCCGCGATGAAGCGGATGTGTGGGACTCGGGCAAGCAGGCTTCGGACAAGTCGATCCAGATTTCGTTTGCAGGGGCTGAGCCGCTTGCCTCGGGCACGCGGTACTACTGGAAGGTGCGCACCTGGGACGCGCAGGACCGGCAGTCTCCCTTCAGCACGGCGGCATGGTTTGAAACGGGCATGCTGAACTACAACCTGTGGCAGGGGTACTGGATCGGCTCCGGCCAAAACGCCGACGGGAAAGAGCCTTACCACAGCCCATACCTGCGCAAGACCTTCAAGCCCGGCAAGGCGCTGGTGAGCGCGCGGCTTTATGTTTCCGCAGCGGGGCTTTACGAGGCGTACCTTAACGGCCAGCGCATCGGGCATGACCTGTTTACCCCGGGCTGGACGGATTACCACAACCGGATTCAGTATCAGGTTTACGACGTGACGGACCTGATCAAGAGCGGCGAAAACACACTGGGCGCCATCCTGGGCGAAGGGTGGTACTCGGGCTACCTGGCGTGGGAAAACCTGCGCAACCACTATGGCTTTACGCCTTCGCTGTTTGCGAACCTGGTGCTGCGTTATGCGGACGGCAAGAAGGAAACCATCGTTTCCGACGCAAGCTGGAAATTCGCCCCCAGCCCGGTGAAAGGATCGGACATCTACCGAGGCGAAACCTACGACGCGCGGTTGGAGATCGCCGGGTGGAACGAGCCCGGGTTTGATGATTCCAAGTGGCAGCCGGCGAAACTGCAGGCCACGCCGCGGGGCAGGCTGATCGCTTCGACGGCGCAGCCGGTGCGGGCGACGCTTGAAGTGAAGCCGATCAATGTGACAGAGCCGACGCCGGACACCTACATTTTCGACCTGGGGCAGAACATCACCGGCGTGCCGCGGGTGACGCTTAAAGGCCCAGCGGGGTCGACGATCAAGCTCCGGCATGCAGAGGTGCTTAACCCGGACGGAACGCTTTACGTGGAAAACCTCCGGAGCGCGCCGCAGACGGATTACTACACGCTTAAGGGCGGCGGCGTGGAGGTGTACCAGCCTTACTTCACGTTCCACGGCTTTCGGTATCTGGAGCTGACGGGCCTGCCCGCTGACGCCAGCGTAAGCCTGGATATGGTGACGGGCATTGTGCTGCACTCGGATACCCCGGTGGTGGGGACGTTTGAATGCAGTGACCCGATGGTGAACAAACTGCATCAGAACGTGGTGTGGGGGCAGCGCGGGAACTTCCTGGAAGTGCCGACGGACTGTCCGCAGCGCGATGAACGGCTGGGGTGGCTGGGCGATGCGCAGGTGTTTATCCGTACGGCTTCGTACAACATGGATGTGTCGGCATTTTTCAGCCGTTGGCTGCTGGATGTATGCGACAACCAGCGGCCTACGGGGGCGTTCCCCTTCGTGGTGCCGGACGTGCTGGCCCGGGTTCCGCAGATGCAGAACCTTTACGGCGCCGCGGGCTGGGCGGATGCCGGGGTGATCTGTCCCTGGGTGCTGTATCAGGTGTATGGCGATACACGCATTCTGGAGAAGTGCTACGACTCCATGGACCGCTACATGCAGTTTCTGGAAACCACGGCCAACGACTACCTGCGCCCAGAATATGGGTTTGGCGACTGGCTGGATGTGAACGACCCCACCAGTCACTCATTTATCGGGACGGCTTATTTTGCGCTGTGCGCCAAGCTGATGACGCTGATTGCGCCGCTGGCGGGCCGGGGCAAGGATTTGAAGAAGTGGCAGAACCTGGAAAAGAACGTGACCAACGCATTCAGCCGGGAGTTCATCACGCCGGGTGGGCGGACGGTGAGCGACTCCCAGACGAGTTATGCGCTGGCGCTGGCGTTTGATTTGATTCCTGAGAAGGTGCGGCCGTTCTCCGGCTTGAAGCTGGCGAAACTGATCGAGGGGCGCAAGAACCACATCTCCACGGGTTTCCTGGGCACATCGCAGATCATGCACGCGCTGACGGGCAACGGCCAGCACGATGTGGCCTGCATTTTGCTGCTGAATGAGACATACCCGAGCTGGGGTTACTCCATCAAGAACGGCGCGACCACGATCTGGGAACGCTGGGACGGCTGGACGCAGGAAAAGGGATTTCAAAGCCCGAGCATGAACTCCTTCAACCACTATGCATTTGGCGCGGTGGCGGGATGGATGTTCATGCACCTGGGCGGGATCGACCTTGGGCCGGACAAGCCCGCGTATCAGCACATTAAGATCGCCCCCAAGCCGGCCAACCGTATCACGTGGGCCAAGGCGAGTTATAAATCGATCAACGGGGCCATTGAGGTGGCCTGGAAGCTCGATGGCGGGGTGCTGGAAGTGGAAGTGCTGGTGCCTGCGAACACCACGGCGACGATCGCACTGCCGGCATCGAACGTGGAAGAAGTGAAGGAATCCGATCAGCCGCTCGATGGGCATGCGGATATCCGTAACGTCCGCCAGGAGTCGACGGGCATCACGTTTGACGTGGGCGCGGGACGGTACCGGTTTGAAGCGACGGTGTGAAGAAAGGTAAAAGGGACAAGGTATAAGGGATAAGTAAGAGGAAATCGCGAAGGGCAGATGAGGCGCTGATCGCCCATCTGGATGCCACTTGCGTTTGGTGCCTGCCGGAGGAGCTTGGG
>CAZIWA010000087.1:0-11444 GCA_964542875.1 uncultured Phycisphaeraceae bacterium | reverse complement strand
TGGAGGCCAGAAATGACCCGCCTTGATTTGCGCCGGACTCAGACCGCAACAGGAAAACAGGGACTGGTTTTGACCGGTGAATGCGAATGGGATGATTTTCCGATTCACGCTCAGAGGGTCGTCGAACATTTCGGGATGGTGGTAATAGAAAAGATGGACGGCCTCAATGAACGAATGTGGATTACCCGCATCGGTGAGTCGCGGTTTTGTGTCTCGTGGGATATATGGGTTCCCGAGGTGAGCATTATGGCTTGGGAGAACACACCTGATTCAGAAGTTGATCGGTTAATGCTCAAGGCGGCCCCATAGGGGGTTGGTCATTGGGGGGACGAGTGCGCCGCATTCGGGGCAGTGGGCATCAGAGGCTGCGCGGGTGCCGGTGAGGTTGCAGAGGCAATTCGGGCAGCGTGAATTGAATCCCTCGCTAAAGAGGCAGGTGAAGGCACCGATATCCGCTGCGAGGGTGAGCAGGAGTGGGGGTAGCGCAGGCGATATGCGGTTTGGCCCGGGGGTGGCATTCAGCGGGTTAGTTTACTCGTTCGTGAACGGTGGAATCTAAGCTTGTGCTGTCGGGAACCGGGGAGGAGAGGGGAAGTTCAGGGCGGAACTGGTAGGTGGGGTCGGTTTTCTGGCGTTGGATGATCTGGCCGATGTGGCGCCAGGTTTCGATGACGCCGTTTGGACAGTGGGGCATCTCGTGCTTGATGAGCCTGTGGAGGCGGGGAAGGTTGTAGCAGGGGACACCGGCGTAGATGTGATGTTCGGTGTGGTAGTTCATGTGCCAATAAAGGAACTGGAAGAGGGGATTGACATAGATGGTGCGGCAGCAGAGGCGAAAGTCCTGGACGTTGTCGGCAAGGCCGACGTGCTGACTGCTGTTTAAGAGGAAGTGGAGGCCGCCGCCGTAGCCGCGGGCGAAGGTGATGGCGACGGGGAGGAGCCACCAGTGCATATAGCAGGAGAAGGCGATGAGGGCGGCATGGCCGGCGAGCTCGATACGGGCCCAGTTGATGTAGTCGCGCAGGGCCTGGGGTGGGGCGTTATCGAAGAGGGCGCGTTCCCAGCGGTCGGTGAGCTTGCCTCGGGCGATGTTGAAGGTGCTGACGAAGATGGTTTTGAGGAGGAGGGGATCAATGATGGCCATTTTGAGGAAGCCGGCACGCGAGTAGCGGACGGGGAGGATGACCTCAAGATCGTCGGGAGGATGGAGGGTATATTTATGGTGTTCGGTGTGGCTGGCCCAGAAGTGGTGGTGGTTGTACCAGCCCAGGAAGCTGAAGATGCGAAGGAAGAAGACATTGAGGAATTTGGTTTTGAAGACGGAATCGTGAACGAGCTCGTGAAAGCCATTGATGAGGAACTGCCAGCATGTGCCGTGCAGGAGAAAAAGGAGAACGACGACGGGCCATTTGAACCAGGCGTCGGGGAGGAAAAGGGGCGAAAGGCAGGCGAGAGAGCCGGTGAAGGTGAGGAGGCCGAGAAAGCCGAGAGTCTGGGCGAAGCCGAGGAGGTCGCTTTTCTGGTTGAGGGACTTCATGTCTTCGCGGGAGACGCGGGGGCGGTACCAGTGGACGCGGGTTTTGGGGGAGAGGGTGGGCATGGAGATATGGGGGAGCAGAGGTGGGATGTCGTTCCAGCATGGTTGTGTCAGATAACGTGGATTGAGAAGGATTGACAGACTGTTTCGCCGGCGTCATCAAACGCCTGGAGTGTTACTTTCGCGGGCTGGGCGTCTGGGGGGATGCCGCGCATGAGCCCGGTTTCGGGGTTGATGGAGAGCCAGTCGGGATGCTCAAGGAGACGGTAGCGAATGGGTAGGCGGCTGTGGTTGAAGTCCGCCTTGGCGTGATAGTTGTACTGCGCTCCGATGAACTCTTCGACGGGCGGTGAGGTGAGGAAACATAAGCCGGGGATGTCCAAGTGCCAGGCATCGTTCATGAGCGGCCACGCATTGCCTCCGACGACCCAGAGCTTGTCCTGAAAGACGTAGGGAGAGACCTCATGGCGGGGAGACCAGATGTCGGGTGTGGTCAATTGACGCCAGTCTGCGCCGTCGGGGGAATACCAGACATCGTTGAAGTTGGCCCAGCGGGGCTCGGCCCGGAAACCAGCCAGGAGCCAAATGCGATTCTTGTAAACCAGGCAGGAGGCCCAGTTTCGCCCTTCCCAGGGGGCTTCTGGAGTGACTTCTTCCCAGTGAATGCCGTCGGGAGAGCGCCAGACATCGCGGTAGACCTTCCAGGGGTGGTAGCCCTGTATGCCGCCGCCGATGAGGTAGATCATGTTGTCATGGACGACGACGTTGTCGTGAAGTTGGCGAGGAGACCAGGGGGCGGCGGGGGTTTCCTGACGCCAGTTGAGGCCATCGGCGGAGGACCATACGTCGTTGCGGCGCTGGCTGCCCTGGAGGCCGCCTAAGATCCAGATTCGGTTTTTGAAAACGACACTGCCCGCGGTGGTGCGGCCGGCCCAGGGCATGGGTTCTTTGATGGTGGTCCAATGAATGCCATCAGGGCTGCGGACGTAGCCGGCGTCGGAGATGGTGAGCCACATGTGGCCGTCAAAGACGAAACGGATGGGGATGTTGACGCAGCCCGCCTGGATGGGGGGCATTGCTTCCCAGTGAATGCCATCGGGAGAGCGCCAGACGTCGTTGATGACTTTGGGGGTGTAGCCGCCGAAGAGCCAGAGGTGGTTGTTGAAGACGAGCTCACCGGCGGAATCGCGTGGCGGCCAGGGATTGGTGTCGGCGACGCGCTGCCATGTGGGGATGGGATGGGGGCGGCGGATGGTGAGGGTGTAACTGCGGGAGGATTGACCGTCGGGGGCGGTAACGGTGACTGTGGCCTGAGAGCGGCCGACCGGCGCCGGGACGGGCGGTGTGGGACGGCCTGATTCAACAGTGACGCCGTTGATGGTGATAACGCCATCTCCGGCATCGATGGTGAAGGAGGCCTCCGTGGTTTCCTGCGAGACCAGCAGGACATAACCCTGGAATTTGGGGTTAAACGGAGGGGAAAGGTGGCCCGCGTGCGCAGTGATGGCGCGGATGGCAGGTTTGGAGGATGTCGTTGTGGAGTCATTCATGGGGTGTTACTCGATACGTTCAAGGATGAGGCTGCTTAAGGCCCAGGCCTGGAGGCGGCCCTGAGAGGCGGCGGCGTTGACGGCAATGCGGATTTTGAGGCCGTCGTTTGTGGCGGTGGCTTCAAGGGCGGTGGGCTTGTCTTCCAGGACAACGCAGCCGGTAACGGCTTTGCCGGAACTGGGGGTGATGTTCAGAAGGGTCTGATTGCTGGGGCCGAAAGGGTGGGTGAAAGCGATGGTGACTTTGTATTTGCCGGGCGGCGCGTCGATGCGGAGAGTGGCATCACTGAGGCACCCGGCCTGGAGCAGGAAGGGCTCGGAAGAATCCCAGCCGAACTTGAGGGATTTATCAAGGTTCACTTCCAGAGGGATCATGGGTGGGGGCTGGGGAAGGAGAGTGAGCTGGAGGGAGATTAGGGTGGAGAGTGGGGCGGAGTTGTTGTAGGGCTCGGATTTACGGAGATGGAAGGCGATGTCGATGATGCCGTTTTTGGATTGGGCGAAGAAGGCATTGGCGTTGTGGCTGTAGCGGCCGTTGACGATGGCACCGGCGACGAGGCTTTGCATGCGCCAGTCGGCACGGCAGAGATACCAGCCGTCTTTGGGAACAAAGAGGCGCAGGGTGCGCAGGACACCGTCAACCGGGAGGGCGACGCCCCCGGCGTTTGGCTTGAGGCCGGCGGGATCAACCCAGCCGGACTGGGCAGGCCCGGCGGTCTGGGTGATGCCAATGGCTTCGGAGGAGGCGGTCTTGGCGGGCTGTTCCTGGAAGGTGAAGGTGAGTGGAGTGGAAGCGGGAGAGTCGGTATCGATGAGGGCGGTGAGGGCGTAGAGCATGAGTTCTTTGTTGGGGTCTGAACCGGTGAACTCGATGGAGGCGATGGGTTTGGGTTCAACATCGAGTTCAAAGGCGCAGACGCCGCCTTGGCCGGGCCAGACGTTGGAGATGTTGCCTTTTGAACCGTAGACGAAGGGGGCTTGCTCTGAAGGGACGCCGTAGATCCAAGGGGCGGCGTTGAGGCGGTTGACGATGGGGACGGTGGTGGAGGTTCCGTCGGCGTAATTGACTTTGTAAGCACCCAGCGGGGCGCGGGAGAGGAGGACGTTGAGGGGAGGGACGGTAAGGGCCTGGGTGTAACGCAGGGCGAATACGTGGCCAAGGAAGTAGAGGCGGCGGGCTTTGAGGTTGAGAGGTATTTTCACGCTTTGGCCGGCTTTGACGCCGATCATGCTCTTGCCTGCATTCTGACGAGAGTCGGCGATGGAGAAGGGGACGTCGTCCCACATCAGAGCCGACGGCGGAGGCGCATTCTGACGCGTCATGGGGTATTCGAATTCATAGAAGGGATAGATGGACCAGTTGGTCCAGGGAACCTGGCCGGGAGCGAGGATGTTGGCGATGTTCTGGTCGTCGGCGAGACCGGAGGTGCCGGAGCCTTTGAAGAAGACCCTGGCGCCGGGCTTGGAGAGGGTTTGGCGAAGGTTGGGTGATTGGGGTTTTTGCGGCCAGGGGAGGGGATGGCCTGTGCTCATGTCGCCGAAGGCGTCGTCGGTCATTTGAGCGGTGAGATCGACCATTTTGTACAAGGAGCCATCGGGCCTGGGCTTGGGAGCGAGGCGGTCGGCAGAGACGGCGGGCTCGGTGTAACGCGCATCGTAGACGGCGGACATGAGGTGGGCATCACCCAGAAAGGGAGTGGTGCGCGCGCTGGTGAAGGTATCGGGCTTGACCTGGCGTGCGCGGAGATTTTCGACCTCCGCATCGTTATAGCCGATGCGCTGGGCCGTGCTGAGACCGGCGACGGCCAGGGGGCCATCATCTCCGGTGAGCTGGTAACGAAGCGCGGTGTAAGGGCCGAAGGTGCCGAGGACGCCGGGGGCCAGGAGGGTGAAGCCGGTGTCGACGATGATTTTCTTGACGGCTGGGTCCTGAGTTGCCTCGTACCAGCGAGGAAAAGCGATGCCGACATAATCGGTGCTGCCGTTGGTGTCGCGCGGGCCGCCGGTGGGTTCCAGGTTGTCCTGAACGGCTTTGGCGTAGTTGGCGAGATAGCGCTTGACTTTGGGATCGGCGGTGATTTCGTACATCCGGGAGATGTTGGCGATGCGGCACCAAGTGCCGCGGTGCTCCTGGTATTTGATGGTGCTGTAGGAGCCTTCGATTTCCAGGAAGTATCGGTCGGCGATGCGGGGGAACATGCTGAACTGGCCGACCAGGAGCGTGGTGTCGCGGGCGCGCCGGTCGCCGGTGGCGAAGTAGAGGGCGGCCATGCCGTCGTTGTAGGTTTGCTGGTCGACAAGCCAGTCGGACCAGTGGAGGATGCTGTGCCGGTGCTGGGCGCCGACCCATTCGGGGTTGGGGTGGTAGTGGCAGGTGTCGACATCCATGTGCTGGGCGGAATAAGCCCGGGCGAGCTGGAAGTCCTGGTAGCGGCCGGTGCGGAAGTACTGGAGCCAGATGTCGTAGTCGTTGTTGTACTCGGCGTTGAGCCAGCCGAAGCGGCCGAGGTATTTGCCCCAGGGACCAAATTCCGAGTCGTCGGGATAGCCCTTGGCGAAGCCGGTTTTACCGGGCTGGTAGGCGGTCTGGAAGCTGCCGTAATCGAAGATGCCCCAGAAGTGAGACCACTGGTTCTGATGCTTGTAGAGCCAGTCGGAGAACTGCTGGAACTGGGTTTCAAGAAGAGGGAAATTCACGGGGTCGTAAGGTTGCATGCGGCCCAAGGCTTCGGTGGCCCAGCAGTACCACTGGGGGGTGACGTACGGCTGGATGGGTGCGCTGACGGCCTGGGAGAGCGCGGCGGCGCGGACAGGATCGACAGGGCCGGCGTGGAAGTCATAGATGATCTCGTGGGTTTTGGAGACGCCGATGGCGTTGCAGCGGTCAGGGACCATCTGGTAACGCTCCCAGTCGGAGTCCTGGCCGACGACATATTGCTGATAGAGCGCGGGGTATTGATCTTTAAAGCGCTGGAGCTGGGGGGCCATGATCTGGGTGGGCTGGCGCAGGTCCATGTAGGGCTTGTTGCCGCCGGGGAAGTAGTCGTATTGGGTGGGGCGTTTGTGGGCGGGCCAGGCGTAGGCGTAGGTGACGGGGCCTTCAAAGCCGAGTTCCTTGGGAAAGAGCTTCTGCATATCGCGAAAAATAAGCGTGAGGCCGGCGTCGCTGCTGGAGACGTCGGACCAGCCTTGGGCGGCTTGGCCCTGCTTGAGGATGACGCCGCCTTGGTAGTTGCCCAGGAGGGGGGCGGGGTCGCCGCCGGCAACGGGCTGGAGGGCGGGCATGGGGCCGGATTTTTCGAGTGTGAAATTGTTCCAGTTGTCCTGAACGAGGTAGTGGCCGGTGGTTTGGTCAGCATCGGCCTGGAGGACGGGGTCTGATCCGAAGGAGTGCCGCAGGGGGCCGGAGAGGGAGACGGGGAGCTTGATGCCGATGGATTTGACGCGGACGTCGACGGGGTCTTCGGTGTTGATGAAGGTGTGGTAGACGCGGACGGTGCTGCTGTTGGCGTAGAAGCGCATGCGCAGGACGTATTGAAAGGAGGCGGGGGCGACGAAGGTCCAGGCGTCGCGGCCGAACTGGGCACGGTGCCAGCCTTTGATGCAGATTTCGGCGCAGACGGGCCCGGCGGCCTCGACTTTGACTTCCGATGGGGCGGGATCAAGCGCGGCCCAGTAAGGGCCGCGGCCGGAGGAGGGGGCCTGCTGCTCGGAGATGACGGCGGCTTCTTTTTTGGGGTTGTAGAGGTCGACGAATAAGCCGCGCAGCTCGCCGCGGGCGATGGGGGCGACGATGCGTTCGGAGTCTTCGTATTTGCCGTTGGCATTGCGGTCGAGCCAGGCTTCCTGGATGAAGACGTTTTTGTTTTTGAGCAAGATGGCTTTGAGCTTGCTGGTGTCAATGGTGATGGTGTCGTCATCCTCCTTGACCTGAACGCCGGGCTTTTGTGCAACGGGTTTGACGCCTGCGCCAAAGGAGAGGCTCCAGCGGCGCTTGGCGGAGGCAGGGAGGGAATCGAGCTGGGTATCAAGAACGACCCATTTGATGGAGCCATCGGGCCAGTAGGCGGCGGTTTCGGCCTGGATGGGGCGAGGGGCGCCGGTTTCATCTTCCAGGCGCAGTGACGCGAGGTCTTTTAAGACGCCACGAGGGATGGGGACGCCAAAGCGAAGAGCTTCGTTTCGACGGGCAATGCCGGCGGGCTCACTGAGATTGATGGGGATTTTGTAAGTGCCAGGGGCCGCCTGGAAGTTTTCAACTTCGACCTTGGTCCAGATGGGGCGCGGCGCGTCGGCGGCGGATGCAAGGGCGGGGAGACAGAGGACGAGCAGGGAAGCGAGGAGTTTTTTCATGGAAGGATTTCCTTGGCAGCCGCGGCTGCGGCTGCAATGGCCAAGTGAGAGTGGCCGACGGGGGTGGGCTGGTGATGGTGGTTGAGGAATTGGTAGCCAGCGGTTTCATAAAAGGAGAGGCCGGAGAGGCCGGCGGCGCGGGCTTCGCATGCCAGCCGGCGGGCACGCTCGACACCAGCGGGGCCGAAGATGGAGTTGATGAGGTCGCAGACGTGGACAGGGATGCCCTGGCGCCGGGCCAGAGGAAGAACCTGTTCATGCACGAAGGGATGTTGGCTGCTGAAATACTTGAGCATGACCTCGTCGACGAGGTTTTCCTGGAGCCAGGCGCGCCAGTCCATGTGGATCTGGTTGCGGGTGTGGAGATGCGGGGGGACATCCATCCCGGCTTCGAGGTGGATGGCGAGTTTTATGTTGTGTTTCCGGGTGAGGTCGCGGGCCTTGCGCATGAAGCAGGTGATGCCCTGGCCGCGGATAAGGCGGACCTGATGAAGGTCTTCCTCGGTGGGGTCAGGATCGCGGTGGAAGGCGCTGCGGAAGGCATCCACAACGGCGGGGTGGAAGGCGATGGCGCCCCAATCCTGGAAGTCGACATGGTGGCAGAGGAAGCGGAGATCGACACCGGTGACGCCGCGGTCGATGTGGGATTGGATGTCGGTGAGCCAGGCCTGGTGGGTTTGAGGGTCGGCAGGTTCGAGGATGGCGGGGAGGCAGTCGAGCGGAGCGAGCATGAGGCCCAGGGCGCCGGGGCCGATATCCAGCCAATCGATGATGGGTTCGGAGTGGTTGTTCCAGGCGCGGCGCGGGGTGTAGAAGTTAAAGCCGTCCTTGACGGAGCCATGACGGGCGAGGGTGAGGTTGACGGGACGGGTGTTCGCGTCGGTGGCCTGTGCAAGGGCGAAGGCGCGGCCGGTGAGGCGAAGGTCTTCCCGCTGCCAGGAGATGGCGAGGAATTTGTGCCTGAGGCGAAGGCCTTCGAGGTGGATTACCCAGCAGGTGCGTTTACCTGAATCGGGAAGAGGCCCGGCGGGGGACCAGCGCGCGTGCGGGTGCGATTCCCTGGCGACGCGGAGCTTGAGAGGGCCGGAATAACGACGCCAGGTTTTGTTGTCATGGCTGACCAGGAGGGTGAGGTCAGAAGGTTTGAGGGCAGGGATCAGAGATTCGCTGACAAGACGCAGGGATTGGACAGGGAGGGCAGGAGGCGTAAGCCAGGCGGGGTTGGCACGGACGGCAGAGGCCTGGTTTGCGGGAACGGTGGGGAGGAGGCAGCAGAAGACCGAGCCGTCGGCCGCAGTCATGAGGGCATCCTGCGGGTTTGGGGCGTGAGAGATGGTGCTGCGCCAGCCTTCGAATGGTTTCAGCGTGCCGTAGATTGGAATTTTCAAGTCGCGGCAGGTGGCGGCAGCGCTGGCGAGGAGGTCGCCGCAATTGTCGTAACTTTTGGTGACGATGGCGTAGTCGGAGAGATTGCGCCAGAAAAGCTCGGCATGCTCGGGGCCTGCGTAGTCGATCCAGTGGAAACGGCGGATGCCCCAGCTTTTTTGCTGAGCGAGCAAGGCGTGCAGGTTTTGGGGGGTGTAGGGGGTGACGCGGGCGAGATCGTCAGGGCAGTCGTGGTACATGCCGACGGTGAAGGAGGCGGGTTTGGCGCGCGGAGGAGACCAGGTGAAGGACCAGGCGCTGGGTGCGATGCGCAGATGTGGATGAGAAAGGTAGATGCGGTGACAACCTGCGTGACGAAGGGATGCAGCGTCGAGGGACCAATGGTTATGAGCAGTGGGCTTGAGCGTGATGCGGTTGTCGAGCGGGTCGGCCAACTCGAGCGTGAGGGGATGCGTGGTGGGCTGGGAGAGGGAGAAAACGAATTGCCTGCCGGTGGTTTGGCAGGTGAGATCGGCGGTGATGTCGGGCGGGGTGAGGTGAAGGGCGCCGAAAGTGGCGGCGTCGAAAAAGCGGTTGCCGGTGGCGAGGTTCCAAGAGGATTCCTCTCCGGTGCGGCCACGGGTGCGGGCGACATTGAAGCCGCAGACGAGACCGGCGCGGAAGATGTCCTGGGCATTGAAAGTGAGAAGCAAAATGCGCTCCGAGCCACTGGGCACGCTGTTGGAGTAAAGGGCGCAGGAGAAGCGGTCGTGCCATTCTTTTTTGATGGGCCGGGGGAGCTTGAAGCGCGTTGAGCGGGCCTGAGGGTAAGGGAGGTGGTGGAGAATGTTGTGGGGTTCCCCGGCGACAGGAATATCGATGTTGATGAAGCCGAGGGCGTCGTTGTAGGGATCGAAGAAGACCTTGAGGCGGTCATTTTTTTCGTAAGTTGCCCAGATATGGGAAACGAGAATGGCAATCAGCAGGCGCTTGCCGTCGGTGAGGGCGGCGATGCGGGTGGTTTCCGAGGCGGGAATGGGGGTGTGGGTATGGACGAAGTCGCCGGTGCTCAGGTGTTGATGGTCAAGGGATTCGAGCGCGGCAGCCAGGTTGAGACGCGGGACTCGACGGGCGATTAATTGGCGGCGGTAGGGGCGTAACTGCAGGGTCATGATTGGGTGCTCAAGGGTGGGTGGTTTGGTCTTCAAGCATGTTCAACTGGGCCATGGCGTGGCGAAGGGCGGCGAGTTCCTGGTCTGAAGCGGCGGGGAGCGGAGCGCGGCGGTAGCGTTTGGCGATGCCATTCACCTCAAGGGCGGCGCGCCACAGGCCTTGCCAGCCGCCGGTGAAAGAGGAGACGCCTGTGCTGGATAAGCCGCCGAAAAATTCATTGCCGGCCAGGTCCTGGAAGGGCATTTCCACGTCACGGATGAACTTGGCCATGGCGGGGACATCGCCAGAGGAGGAGGCGGCATAAAAGCGGGCGCTGAGGGAGGGGGCCAGGGGGGCGAGCCAGTCCATGTATGCCTTGACGCCGTAAGGCTGCTGGGCGAGGTATCTCCAGAGGACGCCGCCTGTGATGATGGCGTAACGCTCGCCAAAGCGTGTGGCGGCGTTAAGGGCGTATTCGGTGGAGCCGTCTTCCTTGAAGGCGCAGATGGCTTGAACATCATGCAGGCGTTCCAGGACGCGAACGGGAGGAATGCCGACGATCATGGTGGGCATGACGGCGGCGATGGCACGGTAAAAGCCTTCTACTCCGACGGCATCCTGGGCGGCCTGATCATTGGGGAGAGCCATGAGGATGTCGACGCCCCAGTCACGGGCTTCACGGGCGAATTGAACGGCTTTGGGCACCCACCAGCGCCCCGTGGCGCCGATGAGGATGCCGCGGCCGTTGACACGCTGGGCGACGAAGCGCGTGAGATGGCCGACTTCCTCGTCGGAGAGGAAGAGGAGCTGGCTGTCGCCCGCGGTGAGCATGGTGACGGTGTTTTCCGCACGGGGACCGGCGAAGCCGCGTTCGACCATGGCTGCGATGCCGTCCCAGTCGAGATCGCCTTTGGGGGTGAAGGTGGTGGGGATGGAGTTGACGGGCCCAAGGAGGCCTTGACGGATTTCCTGTGGGGAGCGGCGGGCGAGTGGTTTGGAGAGGCGTTTTCTGGGCATGGGGGTGGGCTTTTAATAGGGTGCGTAGAACTGGTGGTAGACAGGTTTTTCTTCGGCCGCATGGCCGAATACGGAGTAGAGCTTTGCGTGGGTGGCAAGGATGCGGAAGCGGACGGCCTTGCCTTTTAAGGTGTTGGGGTTCCCCTGGCCGGACCAGGCCAACTCATGGGCGGTGCTGTCGCCAGAGAGGGGACGCATGTCTTGAGCGCTGTAGCCGGGGATGGGTTTGCCGTCGCTTTCGAGGAGCTCCAGCGCGAGCGACCCGCGGGGGGCGATTTGAGCGTTGACGAAAAGTCTGGGGCCGGGGAGAGATGCGGCCCAGGTGAGAAGTTCACCTTGCCTGGCACCGGCTTCAAGGGCGATGAAGCGGTCAGGTTTAATGGAGGCCATGCCGAGCCCCATGGGGCCGTCGGGCGGCTCAACCCAGCGGGTGGCGTGGCGGCGGGTGGTGCCGGTGAAGTAGTAGCGGA
>CAZIWA010000086.1:0-23779 GCA_964542875.1 uncultured Phycisphaeraceae bacterium | reverse complement strand
CTCCAGCAACTGGTCATGGAATCCCTCGGCAAGGACAAAGACCTCGCCGGCAACAGCGTCCACCAGGGCATCGCCGTCTACGGAAACAAAGGCTCCACCGACCAGCATGCCTACGTTCAGCAGCTCCGTGACGGCGTAAACAACTTCTTCGCCACCTTCATCGTCGTCCTTACCGACCGAACCATGAGCCCCGGCAAGGTTGAGCAACCCGTCGAGCCCGGCATCATGTCCGGCGACTATCTCTCGGGCTTCTGGCAAGGCACCCGCTCGGCCCTGTACGAAAACGGCCGCGAATCCATCACCCTCACGCTTGATAAGCTCGACGCATCCTCCCTGGGCGCCCTCATCGCACTCTACGAACGCGCCGTCGGTTTCTATGCATCGCTGGTCAATATCAACGCCTACCACCAGCCCGGCGTTGAAGCAGGCAAAAAGGCGGCCGCCGCCGTGCTCTCACTCCAGGCCAAGGTTCTGGCCTTCCTGGAAGCCACCACCGACGCTCTCACCAGCGAACAGATCGCCGACCGCATGGGTAGCCCCGGCGATGTGGAAACCATCCAGCACATCCTTGACCACCTCGCCGCCAACAAACGCGGCGTCGTCCGCCTCCGCGGCGACAAATTCCGCCTCCGCCCCAAGGCCTGAAAAATCTGACTTCCCTCTTGCGCCCCGATAGGGGCATAAGCACGTAGCCGGGGGCAAGCGAGTCTTCGAGCGCAGCCCCCGGACGTGCGATATATCTATTTTTCTTATTCTTCTTTCTTCAGCCCCGGATGGGGCCGACAGCAAAGCTCCCCAGGCGCAAGCATCTTTTCCGGAGGAAAACCATGCCGTCATACAATCAATTGCTCTATCGCATCATTTTTGCCACAAAACACCGGGAAAACTTCCTCACCAACGACATACGCGAACGCGTTTTCAATTACATGGGCGGCGCCATCCGGAACCTGGGAAGATCCTCCCAAATCATCGGCGGCATACCCGATCATGTACATATCCTCCTGCGTTACCGTCCAGACGCATCCTTATCCGACCTCATTCGCGACATCAAATCTAACTCCAGCAAGTGGATTCATGAATATCTGCGCCGACCCGAATTCGCATGGCAGGAGGGCTACCGCATTTTCAGCGTCAGTAAGTCGAGCGAAAACAAAGTCATCGAGTACATCCAAAATCAAGAGAAGCATCACGAGACAATCGACTCGAAAACCGAATTGCTTAAGCTTCTGAAAAAGCACGGCGTCGAAGTCGATATGCGCTATTTCCAGTAGTCCAATAACTGCCACCCCTTCGGGGCTCTGAAAAACAACAACGTTTTCTCAACCGGGGACTGTGCTCGAAGACTCGCTTGCCTCCGGCTATAGGCTTATGCCCCCTTCGGGGCACAAGCCTTAATTTGCGACATTTCAAATCCCCCATTCGATGCTCTGCCTTGTCCCTTTTCCCTTATGCCTTATGCCTTTCCAAACACCCGTTTAATCGCCTCCAGATACCCCATCCCGTTCACGGTATCCGGTTCCAGATAACTGCCTTCGGTCCACTCGTTCCACGCATTGATGTTCAGGATCCTCTCCCCTGCGGGCTTGGTGTCCAAAAACGCCTTGGCTTCGCGCAGCGCCTTCTCAAACGCCTCAGGCGTGTTGTTCGCCATCGCCGGCATGTACGGGTATCCGATGTTCGCATGCGGCTCATCGTGCTGCGTGCGCGCGGAGGCATCCCACCCCATCGTCACATTGGGGTAGTACGGCACCGCGTACTTGCCCACCGTGCTCTCCCAATACGCCTTGCCTGCCCTGGCGATCTCGTCGTACTGCGTCTCAGGAAAATTCGGCATCGGCACGTGATGGATCCACACGTACGACGTGATGCTGTCAAAGCCCAGGTAGTCCACCAGTTCAACCGGGTTGGACACCTTCTGCTCGTTGGGCAGGATCTTCACGCTCCACACCACCGCATTGATGTGTACGCCCGGCAGGCCGGCTTTCACCGCCTTGTCACGGAACTGCTCAAACGCCAGGCGCGTCCCTTCCAGCCCACCCAGGCCGGAAACCAGTGCGTTCAAGTCGTAAAACGAGAAGTACGACAGCCCGTCGATCGTGAAGTACGAAGGATGCTTGAAGTACTTCTCGATCACATGGTCGCACACCTTGGCGAACGTCTCAGGCGTCACCTCGCCCGGATACATCAGCGTATCCCGACGCGGATTGTGCGCCGGATGAATGTCGATCCAATCGTGGTTGGCCCACATCAGCGCGAACTTCAGCCGCTGGTTGTTTTTGGCGCCCAGAAAGCCTTCATCCAGGCCGCGCTCAAGGAAGGGGCCGTCGTTGTACCAGTACCAGTCGAAAATCCAGTAATCCAGCCCATGGTCCGCCGCCGCGTCGATCTTCTGCGCCATGTCCACGGGGTTGGCTTCGTCGGTGTATCCCCATGCCGGCACGCGAGGCTGCTGGTGCCCTTTCCAGCGCGGCACGGCTTTTTTCACCAGTTCCCACTCCGTCCAGCCCGGGCCATGTTTCTTCACATTGCGGGCATCGACGTGGTAATTGGGAAAATAGTACGCGCCTACCTGGTAGTCCTTGGACATGCTTTCTCTCTCTTGGCTTGATTGAACGGAACACCACAGACAAGATACACCCCCGATCACCGGACTGTCGAAGACCGCACCACCAAACTCGCGCAAATCACTTTTTTCCGTGCCGGCCCGGTTTCACTTCGCACCCGCTGCATCAAAAATTCAAACCCCGATTGCGCCACCAGATCGCAGTCGTGCGCAATGGAAGTCAGCGACGCGCGTCCCACGCGGGCATCGTCATAACCCACCACCGCCAGGTCCGCCGGCACCGTCAGCCCCAGTTCCCTTGCCGCCAGCAGCACCGACACCGCAATATCGTCGTTGCTGGCCACCACGGCATCCACGCTCTTATGTTTGTCGCGCAGAAACTCCATCATCTCCCGGTCATACTTGCGCATCGTCGCCTGGCTCACATCCGGCAGCAGCGGCCAGTACTGTTCCTTGAGCTCGATGCCGGCCTGCGCCAGCGTGTCGCGCAGCCCATCCTGCCGCAGTTGCACCGTCTGAAAAAGCTTCCCGTCTTCCGTCCGGCTGACGAACCAGACTTTCTTGTGCCCAAGCTCGATCAAATGCTTCGCCTGCAGCACCCCGCCTTGGTAGTAGTCCAGTGAAATGTCATCCGCATCCAGCCCTTGGCCCGCGGCGCCGAATGTCACCACGGGGAAGCCCGCATTGATCAGCGCTTTCAGTTCCTTGTGCGGGCCCTGCTTGGTCGGATAAATCGCGATCCCATCCACCTGTCGGTCCTTCAGCGCCAGAATCAGCCGATCCTGAGCATCCGGGTCTTCTGGGGTCACGGTGATCATCGTCAGATACCCCGCAGCCCGCGCCAGCGCTTCAAATGCCACGCACTTGGCCGCGGTGGCTTCATAGATCAACGTCGGCGTAATCAACCCGATCGTATTGGTCTTGGCCCCTCTGAGCACACGCGCCGCAAGATTCGGCCGATATCCCAGCGCCGCTGCCGCCTCATGCACGCGCTTGCGTGTCTCCTGCGTCGCGCTGAAGTCCGCCCGCTCATTCAAAATGTGCGACGCCGTCGACGTCGCCACACCGCTGGCCCGTGCCACCTGGGCAATCGTCACCAGGCCGCTTGGCCGCTTTTTATCGATTTGAGCGCTCATCCCAGAAGACCTTGCCTCTCCAAAACCAGCGCCCTCGGGCGCAAGGCCCCTCAGATCGGATGCCAGAAGCATCCGCGATACAAAACACACGGCCCCGTCGTCACCGTCTGCGGTATCGAATGCGACGGAAACCGCGTACGCCACTCGGCCCCATAGTAGTTCAACGACACATCGGGTGTTCCACCCTTCAAATGCTCCGTGTGCCCATCGGGGAACACGAACGTCAATCCCTCGCCGTCATGTCGGCCTTCCGCCAGCGTGTACGTCTCCCAGTAAATCGGCGAGTACGTCTGCGTGATGTAGCAGTCCAGCCCCAGAATGCTGGTTGACGGCTTATTGAGCTTATCCAGCCGCAGCGGCCCCCAACAGTTCCATGTCGTCGCATCAAACCGGTAGTAGTCGTTGATCGTGAAGCTCACCGAGTTGCTCAGCGCCTCGTGCGCCCCCTTGCCCTTGTAAGGGCACCCCTTCACCGGCAGGTTCTGCGTCAGATAATTGTAAAGCGGGTCCGTCGCCGCCGTCGCCTGAAAACCTGTCGGAATGATCTGCTTGTTATCCGTGGCATACGTCGCCGTCGCAATCCCCACCTGCCGAATCGCATTGGAACACTGCATCCGCTTGGCCACATCCCGCGCACGTTTGAGCGATGGCATCATCAGGGCGACCAAAAGCCCCACGATGGCGATCACCACCAACAGTTCCACAAGCGAAAACCCGTCGGTGCGATGACTTGAACGTTCATGATTCATTGGCTGTCTCATGTCATGCTCCGTCAGTGGGCAAAGCAGGCATGCGCCCATTCCTGGAGCTTGAGCGCGAGTAATTCAAAACGATGAATAAGTATAGCTTTACATGAGGCCAAACGCCCCTTCAGCAAGACTATTTCAATAAACTACACCTCAATTTCACCCAATCAGTCCTCAACTCCTCCGCCGCCCCGCTCACCCGATCGGGTGCCAGAAGCACCCCTGAAACTGCCAGCAAAACGGCCTCGGCTGCGCCGCCGACGTGTTTAACGGAATCGTCGTCACGGTCTGGGGAATAAAGTGCACCGTGTTGCGCGTGCGCCATTCCGCGGAGGTGAAAAAGCCATTCACCGCGTCATAGGCCATCGCCTTGTTGCTCTTCAAAAATTCCACATGCCCATCGGGAAATACAACATTCAACCCTTCCATGTCATGCCGACCCTTCGCCAGCGTATTGGTTTCCCAATACGTCGGCGAATACGTCTGATTGATGTAGCACTCAAGCCCCAGCGCGCTCTGCGTGGGCTTCCGGATCTTCTCCATCCGCACCCAGAATCCCCAGTTCGGCCACGCCACCGCGTCTGACCGGTAGGCATCAAGAATCACATAGCTCCAGCCCGTCGCATCCACTCCCGTCCCCTTGAACGGACACCCGGTGATCGACAGCAGCGGCTGCGATGTGTAATGAAAAAGCGGCGTCCCCTGCGCATGCGACTGAAAGCTCGACGGAAACTGCCCCTTGTAGTCCATCGTGTAATTGATCGCCGACATCCCCGTCGACCGGATGTTGTTTGAGCATTTAAGCTTCTGCGCCACCTCGCGTGCCTTCTTAAGCGAAGGCATCAGCATCGCCACCAGCACGCTCATGATCGCCACCACCACCAGAAGCTCAATAATCGAAAAGCCCAGTATCCGTCGAGAAGTGAAATGATCCATCGCCCCACCCTCCAGTTGATTTATTGAGACAGGAACCGACCGCAAAACAACAAAAGCAATGGCCATCACTGACCCAACCCCCTGCTTCAGGTTCCGCGAACTCAACTTGGAGGAACCAGACCCGTCACTCCTAAACAACCATGGAATAACGATATTCCAAGTAAACCCGCTCGTCCATGTAAAGTCAATGGCAAAATCATTGGCTCAGCGCCCATCGCGCATTTTCTTAGCCCCATCGGGGCATCAGCCCGTAGCCGTGGGTCAGCGAGTCTTCGAGCGCAGCCCACGGTAAGCAGAGGTTTTTAAACAACTCTTATTTTTCCGCGACCTCGATGGTCGCGGAAAACTCTCCCTCCGAACTCCATCACCTCTGCGCCGCGCGCACCCGGTCCAGCATCGCCTGCGCATTCCCGCCCAGCACCTTGAGCTTGTCTTCCACATTCAACCGTGAATACACCACCCATCCCAGTTGCTGTCTGGGGTCGCGCATCGGCAGGTCGCTGCCGTACATCACCCGATCTGCCCCGGCCCCCGCCACCAGGTAATCGATCACCCCGCCGCACACCGGCGTCAGCGTGATCTCAATGAAGAAATTCTTGTACTTCTTCGCTGCGGCGATGCACGTATCGGCGATTTCGTAGCTCCCCCCGCCGTGATACGCCACCACAGTCAGGTCCGGATACTTCGGACAAATCGCATCAAACTCATTGGCGCTGAACCAGTTCACCGGATGCAGGCCGGCGTAAAGCTTGCGCGCATTGCCAAACTCCCACCAGCAGTCATACCGCTTATCCGCATAAGAGATGCCATATTGCGGATACGGCTTAAGGCCCAAAAACCGCTTGTCAGCATAAACGATTTCCATCTTCCTGCGCATCTCTTCAGGCGAGTCATGCATCGGGTTAAACGTCGCCAGCCCCCAGTAAAAATCCGGGAACGCATCCATCGCCTCCTTCACGCACCGGTTCCCGTCGTCAGCAGCCACGCCCACCGGCCCGTTCCAGCTCATGATGCCCATCTGCTTAACGCCCATCCGCTGCGCCAGCTTCCGCACCCCCGCCGGACCCCCTTCCAGCATCATGTACGCACCGCCGGCCCCGTTAAGCCCCTCATCCAGCATGTGCGCATGGGTATCGATCACCAGCGGCGAAAGCGGCTTGCCCTCACGCGCCTCAGCCATGATGAAGTCTTCGTTCTTGTTGATCTTCTCTTCTTTGGGCCCCTGCCCTTTCAGCAGCCGCTTGAGGTTCCCCCCTGCCACCTTCTCCCGCGCCGTCTGGGAGATATCCGCGTAATCAATGTAAAACCGGTGCGCCCCCGCGGACATGATCGGCGCATTGGAGCAATACAGCAGTTGGTCTTCATGCCCTGCTTTCACCAGGTACTCCAGCGCCAGGTTCGACTGGAAAAAATCAAACGCCAGATGCGCGTTCCTGAAATTCCGGATCAGAGGAATCACCACCCGGCCCTGCGCCCAAGTCACCCCGCGAATCAAAAACGGCAGATTCGGGTGCCTCTGCAGCAGCATCTCCAGATCAAGCGAATCGATCTCCGCCCAATCCACTATCGTCAGCGTCCGCGTCCGCTCGAGCATCTCAAACAGCGGCTTGGACAGCTCCGACCCCACCCGCCATCCGTTGGCATTGGGGTAAATCGTCACCGCCCGCACATCGTTGGCGCGCATCTGAGCCGCCAGCGCGCCCGGCTCGGGCATTTCCCACGTCCAATGCGGGTGCACGTTCCAGATCGCAAACAAATTCGGCTGCCCTTCAAGCTTCTTGCTCAGCCTCAGATTCTCAAACTGCGCGTCGTACTGCGTCTGCGCCGTCGTCGAAACCAGGGCACCGGAAATCGAGCAATGCTCCAGTTCCGCGGTCAAATGCTCAAAGCTCCACGGGTGCGCCCCATGGGCCTTTGGGCGCGGGCCAAACTTCGTAAACGCATCAAAGTACATCGTCATCTTCAAGCCTCAGGTGTTTTGCTTCGTGTCGTACAATCTTGACCGCATGACTTTACCTTCAAAACCCAATGTCTCCCTCGCCATCGAAACTTCAGGCCATGCCTCCAGCGTCGCGCTGGGTGTCGACAACCAGATTGTCGGCATTGGCAACATCGCCCAGAAGCGCCACGCCGTCGACCTCGTCCCCACCATCGACCAACTCTTTAAAGACAACGACCTCACCCCGCCGGACCTCACCGAAATCTACATCTCCGTCGGCCCCGGCTCCTTCACCGGCCTGCGTATCGGCATCGCCGTCGCCAAACTCCTCTCCCGCACCACCAACGCAAAAATCGTCGGCGTTCCCACCATCGATTCCCTCGCCTACGGTCTGGCCCACCTGGACCCCGCCACCCTGCCGAACCTCGTCGCCGTCATGCTCAACATCAAAGACGACACCGGCTGGGCCAACCTCTATCAAAAATCCCCCGCTTCCCCCACCGGCTGGGCCCCCCTCCTCACCTCCGGCCTCTTCACCTTGGACACGCTTAAAGCCCACACCCCTCCATCGGCCCCCATCGCCCTCATCGCCCTCATCGCCGAAATCCTCCCTGAAACCATCCAGGCCGCCCCAGACCCCGCCGCCGCCTTGGCCGCCCTCAACATCTCCCAGCTCCCTCATGAGCTCACCCTCTCCTCCGCTTCCTCCATCTGGCACCTCGGCCACGCCATGGCGGCCCGGAACCTCTTCACCGACCCCCTCCTCATCGCCCCCATCTATGCCCGCCAGCCCGAAGCCGTCACCCTCTGGAACAAACGCCACGGCGAACCCTAACCCCCTTATTTCCAGCCTCTTAAATTTATAACTCGTAAATTTCCACCTATAAATTCAACCCTCCTGAACATTCCCCTTGACACCCCCACCACCCATGATAAGATAATACTTGTTCAAACAAATACTGTTCATATCAAAAGGAGAAAAGCCATGATCACCCATCGCCCCTCAGAAGCACGCGGACACGCAAACCACGGCTGGCTCGACAGCCGCTTCTCCTTCTCCTTCGCTGAATACTACGATCCCGCCCACATGGGCTTCCGGAACCTGCGCGTCATCAATGACGACTGGATCGACCCCGGCATGGGCTTCGGCATGCACCCCCACCGCGACATGGAAATCATCACCATCGTTCTGGAAGGGCAGGTCAAGCACAACGACAGCCTCGGCCACAGCGCCGTCGTCCGCCCAGGTGAAATCCAGCGCATCACCGCCGGCTCGGGCATCTCCCACTCGGAATTCAACCCCGACCGGGATAACAAGCTCCACCTCTACCAGGTGTGGATCATGCCCTCCGCCAAAGGCCTCACCCCGTCGTACGCCCAGAAGCGTTACGACGTCCCTGCCGCCGGCCAGAGCGTGGCCCTCGCAGGCCCCGCCGCCACCGGCGCACTCGTCGGCATCAATGCGGATGCCACCCTCTCCCGGGCGCACTCGGCCGCAGGCAGCCCTGTCACGCTGCCCATCGCCAAAGGCCGCCACGCCTGGGTCCAGGTCATCTCCGGCAACGGCAAGGTCAACGGCCAGACCATCGCCCCCGGCGACGGTGTCGCCCTCTCGGATGAACCCGCAGTCATCCTCACTGACGATGTTGACGCTCTGGTCTTTGATCTGGGATGATCTTCCAGACCTCTGGAACCCATCTCAATGGACCGCAAAGCCTTCATCATCGACCAGATTCAAATCACCCGAGGCTACACCCTCGAAACCCTTAAAGAAGTGCCCGCAGCGTGGTGGTTCACCATCCCGCCAGCGGGCATTTCTCACATTGCCTGGCAAGTCGGCCACCTCGCCATGGCGGAGTACCGCCTCCTTCTGGACCGCATGCGCCCCAGCACCCCCGCCGATGAATCACTCATCAGCACTCCCTTCCTTACTCTCTTTGGACGCGGTTCCGTCCCCACCCCAGACCCCTCTCTCTATCCTTCGCCCGACACCCTTCTCTCCACCCTCGCCAACGTCCACACCACATCCCTCGCCCAGCTCCACGCCATGACCGATGCTGACCTGGACGCCCCCGTCCTCAAACCCCACATGTTCGCCAAAACCAAAGCCGATTCCGGCACTTGGTGCGTCCGCCATGAAATGCTCCACGTTGGCCAGATCGCCCTGCTCAAACGTCAGCTCGGCGCCCCACCCCGCTGGTGACAAAACAAAGCCAGAGAAAAAGTAGGACTTTTACCGCGAAGACGCGAAGGGAAGAGGCAGAAAGTAAAAGAGTGAAGATTGAGTCGATCAGAAGCAGCTTTCAAAAACTCGGGATTTACCATCAGACATCTTGCGGCCTTTATCTGATTTTCTCCCTCTTTTCGCCTCTTCCCTTCGCGTCTTCACGCCTTCGCAGTTAAAAATCTGCTCATGGTTTTAATCTCTCCCGATAAGTCACAAGAAACACATCACTAATTGCACAGCTTCCTCACGCCTTGTACCCTTTAACCTCTGTTCCTATACAAGCTCCCAAGGGTTCAAATGCGCCTCCAAAACGAAGTCCTCTTCACCGACCTCCCCAAACTCATTCACAGCCCCTTCATCCCCGCCAAAGGCAACAACCTCGGCTGGACCACCGTCCCCTACGAACACGCCGACTTCTCCGGCACCGGCCTCACCATGGGCGCGCACGCCCCCTTCCAGGAACTCGCACTCGATCTCAATCTCTCAGGCGGCTATGACCTCTACGTCGCCATCCCCCGCACCCAGATTCGCTTCCGCGTCGACGGCTCCGAAGGCTATTTCCAATTCTTCCCCGAGCATGGCGGCACCGGCACCAACATCCAGGAGGTGCACCTGGGCCACTTCGACATGACCGGCAAAAAACTCTACGTCTCCCGTGTCGATCCGCCGGAAGTCACGCACTACCGCGGCACCTGGGGCGCCGGTCTGTTCTACATCCGCGCCGTCCCCGCAGACAAACCCAAATTCAATCGCAACATGGTCGCCACCAACGACGGCTGGTCCTACTTTGCCTTAAAAGGCTTTAAAGACCTCGACACCATCCGCTCCCAATTTGAGCCCCTGGCCCAAACCGACGTCTTCCGCATGCTCTACAGCCCCGCCAATGCCGACTGCACCATGAACTCCTTCTCCAAAACCGGCAGCGTCCTCACCTCCGACCTGGCCTGGGGCTATCGCGACTGCGACCTGCGCGCGCAGGAAGCCATCATCAAGCTCCGCGCACTCGGCATCGATCCAAACGCCGAGGCGCTCCGCTCCTGTCGCCGCCTTGGCATTGAATTCCACTTTTACCTCCGCCTCCAAGGTTTTGAAGCCGCGTACCCCTGGACCGGCGTATTCGACTCCAGCGCATTCATGAACCACCCCGAATGGCGCTGCATTGACGAAGACGGGGAACCCCTCGCCTTCTTCTCCTGGGCCCACCCCGGCGCGCAGGAACACATCCTCGCCTATTACGACGAACTCATCGCTTACGGCGGCGACGGCCTCTGCCTCGCCTTCACCCGTGGCTTGCCCCTCATGGTCTGTGAGCCCCCCGTCATCGAAGTGTTCACCAAAAAGCTCGGCCGCGCTCCCCGCCTGCCCGAGGAATGCGACTCACCGGAAATGAACGCTGTCCGACAGGAAATCTTTACCGCCTTCGTCCACAAGCTCCACAAACGCCTTATCGCCAAAAAGCAAGGCCTCTCAGCCATCGTTCCCGCTGACGGCGAAAAATTCCAGAACTCCGGCATCGACTACAAAGGCATGGTCGATCAAGGCCTCTTCCAAGCCACCTACGTCATCGGGGACGCCCACCGATCCGATTATTACAAAGCCCTCCAGGCTTCCAAAAAGACCCAGGTCTACCCCAACGGCACACTCTGGGACAAAGCCTTTGACCCCGTTAACCTCGCCAAGGACGCGCTGGAAAAAATCCACGACGCCGGCTTCCCCGGATCGATCCACTGGGACATCGAAGCTCAATTCGAAAACCCCTACAACTGGTTCTTCTACCGCCGCCTCGGCTCCGCCGACTACCTCCGCGACGTCGCCGCCGGCAAAGTCCCCTCCCCCAGAATCCTTAAGCTCAAAAAAGTCGCTGGCATCAAAGTCTCCCGCTACAACCCCAACGTCGGCTACTAGGCTCTGAAAACTCTCTTCGTAGGGTGGCGCCGAGTCTTCGAGGCCCACCATAGTGGACTCGATACCCATTGATTCTGCCAAATCACAGACAAACCTCATTCTTCACGGGTGTATCTTCTTCCTCACTCCCATCGTGTTTTCAGACAAACCCTAACGCCAGAACACACAATTCTGGGTGGCATGCTCTCGTCTGCGTGAACATGTCTTCCTCTTCAATCTGCGCTTTTTCCTCAGGGCCAAAGGCCCGACCTTATGACAGCCAGGGTCGCAGCGCTTCCCAGCGCGTAGGCCCTGGTGCAAACGCCCTTTGATTGATTCTTCTTTTCTTCTCAAGTAAGCGCTGAAAGCGCGACCCTATCACTCTTCTTCTCGATCATTCGAACTGGATTCGCGTCACGGTTGTAGCATTGTCGAGCTAGGCTCTGCCTGAAAGCCCTTCCTCCTCAGGGAAAAGGTGGCAGTACTCCGGGCCGGAAGAGAGTGTTTTTGATCTTTCCGCTCCGTCTGATGGATTTTCAGAACAAAGCCTTCGAATGCCCTCTCGCACCAACTCTCCTCTACATCCCCCAAAAAAATCAAAACAGGCCGCGAAGAAATCTTCGCGGCCTGCTCTTTATTAAAACTCTAGACCCCAGACTCTTCCCCTCTCAATGCGGCATCGGGAATTGCTTGCAAAGCGCCGCAATCTCACCCTTCACCGCAGCAGCAACAGCGGCATCGCCCTTGCTGCCCAGCACACGGTCGATCCAACCTGCGATCTGCTTGATCTGCGCATCCTTAAACCCGCGCGTGGTCACCGCGGGCGTCCCGATGCGAATCCCCGAAGTCAGCTTCGGCGGACGCGTGTCCTTGGGCACGCCATTCATGTTGGTGATCATCCCCGCGCTCTCCAGCCAGATCGAAGCGTCAGACCCGGTCACATCGTCATATTTCGAACGCAGATCCACCAGCATCAGGTGGTTGTCCGTCCCCCCCGAAACCAACCGGTAACCCTTGCTCGTCAGTTCATTGGCCAGCGTCTTGGCGTTGGCCACCACCTGCGCCGCATAAGCCTTGAACTCAGGCTTCAGATCTTCGCCGAAGCAAACGGCCTTCGCCGCAATCACGTGCATCAGCGGGCCGCCCTGCATGCCGGGGAACACGGCCTTGTCGATCTTCTTGGCGATCTCCGGATCGTTGGTCATGATGATCCCGCCTCGCGGCCCGCGCAGCGTCTTGTGCGTGGTCGTGGTCACCACGTGCGCGTGCGGGAAGGGTGAGGGATGCGCCCCGCCGGCCACCAGGCCCGCGATGTGCGCAATGTCTGCCATCAGGATCGCGCCGCACTTGTCGGCGATCTCCCGGAAACGCTTGAAGTCGATCGTCCGGGGGTAAGCCGAGTACCCGCAAAGGATCATCTTCGGCTTGTTCTCCAGGCACACCTTCTCGACCGCGTCGTAGTCGATCTGCTCAAACTTCGGGTTCGCAAGGTCATAGATCAGCGGGTAGTGCACCGGCTTGAAATACTTGCCCGAGAAGTTGATTTTCATCCCGTGTGAGAGGTGCCCGCCGTCAGACAGCACCAGGCTGGCGAACGTGTCACCGGCTTCCATCAGCGCCATGAACACAGCGGCATTGGCCTGGGCGCCAGAGTGCGGCTGAACGTTCACGAACTGACACCCAAACAACTGCTTGGCCCGGTCGATGGCAAGCTGCTCAATGCCGTCGTGAAACTCGCAACCGCGGTAGTAACGCGCCTTGGGATAGCCTTCGGCGTATTTGTTGGTCAGCACGGTGCCCATCGCAGCCATCACAGCCGGGCTGGCGTGGTTTTCGCTGGCGATCAGCTCAAGCGTGCTCTCCTGACGCGCAGCTTCCTGCTGAATCAGGTTCCAAATGGCGGGGTCGGCGGCGGCGATGGGGTTGGTTCCGGTCATGGGCGCTCCAAGGTGCATTGACCCGGGGGCCGACCGGCCCGCCGGTGGGAAAGCGCAACATTGTAACCAAGATGCCGCCCCGCGTCCTGCGTCCCGAGTCCCCCGTCGAAAAACTCAACTCCCCGGGCGCGTGACGGATTCTGCGTCTGCACCGGGAGCGCCGGCGTCCCGCCGGCTCCCGATCAACCACCTCCACCGACATAAGTGAACTCCTCATTCGCCAATCTCCCTGAATCGGCTCTCTCTGCAGAATCCGTCATGTATCCAAACTCCCCCTCCCAACCTCTTCCCTCCTCGATTTTCTTCGACGCGGGACACAGGACGCGGGACACGCGACTTCCTTAACCAACCACCACCCGATACCGGTAGTGGTTCGCCTTCATCCATGCCAGGTTCTCAACCCCATTTTCGCTGTACCGCGTCAGATAAATCACAAGCTCTCCGGTCTCCCGATCCTCATATACCTTGAAATTCGAATGCTGCACATCCGCAATCTCATCGGGCTGCGCATCGTCGATTTCCGTGATCGTCTCACGCTTGAGCGCAAACGGCTCCTCCTGCACTTCCGCGATGTAGAGCGGGCTCCGTGGCATGTTCCCATTGGCCCGCTGCCCTGCCCGGCACAGGTTGCCCAGCCAGTACAGCTTCCCCGTCCGGCTGTGCCGGATCAGTGCGCTTCCCGAGGAGCTGGATTCCGGCACATACCCCGTGTCGTACGCCAGAGGCTCAGCATGCGTCCACGTCAGCCCGCCATTGCTGCTGAACGTCACCCATTTGCGCCCCGGCTTATCGGGCCAGATGTGGTTGCTTCCCCGGCACACCATCACCAGCTTTCCGGACGCCAGTTCATTGATGGTCGGCTCGCACAATCCGCGTGATGTCGTCTTGATGTCAAACGGCACCTTCGCGCTCAGCTTCCAGTGGATGTCGTTGTTCCCGTCAAACTCGCCGATCATCAGCCACGAGAGGCTGTAGCTCGGCCCCCTCCCCTCCTTATCCAGATCGACGCCCAGGGACTTCAAATCTCCATCCACACCGTCCCACGCGTATCCCATCACCGGCACCAGCACGCGCCCTTTCGTATCCAGAAAAGGGTGGCAGAAACTGATGAACACACCTCCCTTGATTCCAAAATCCGTCACAAACGGCTTGGCCGTTAAAAACTCACCAGGCGCAGAACACGTCATGCGCACCCGGGCCGGCGCGCCCATTTCCGCATGCTGCAGCGGCAGCTTGTGAAACAATTCATTGGTGAAGGTCAGCAGCCGATTTCGCTCAGGCACCAGGATCGCCGCATTCTCCGTATGGATGTACTTTCCCCCATCGGCCTCGTAGTTCTTCAGTGAAAGCGTCGGCTCGCTCCACGTCTTGCCGTTGTCCTGGCTCACCAGATCATAAAAATCATCGTGAACATCGTCCCCCACCTCCCACCCATGCCGCCGCACGATCACCGGCTTCTGTGCATCCACATACGCCACAAACCCAATCACCGGCGCCGCACCCTCTTTGTACGCAATCACTTTCTCTTTGCTTATGCGATACATCCGCAGGCCCTCATGAGTTGGTTGTAATCGGTCATTTCCATCATAAACCCAATCAGATACCCTATCTCCGCTTCTTAAAATTCTGCACCCGGAACCCGAGTCCCAAAACCCGGAACCCCCACTCCCATGCGCGCCACCACCTTCAAAGTCAACGTCACTCCCCCCATGGGCCTTCACCTCTGTGGCGGATACCTCCCCCCCGCCACCAGACTCATCTCCGACAACTGGCTCCGCGGCCTCATCATCGAAGACGCCGGCCAGCGTTACGTCATGGCCGGCATCGATTACTGCTACCTCATCGGCAAGTCTCACACCCGCATGGAAGAAGCCCTAGCCCGTGGCGCCTCCACGCCACGCGCCAACGCCACCATGAACGCCAACCACGCACACGCCGCGCCCATGATCACCGAGGAAGCCCACGAAACCCTCCGCGCCTTCAATCCCAAGTTCGCCTTCCATAACGAAACCTATTTCGCCGACGTTCTGGCCCGCACCCAAACCGCCATCAAAGACGCCATCAATGCGGGCCTGTGGAACGTCTCCGGCGTCGCCTTCGCCAGCCATGCCGTGGAAAACTTCCCCAGCACCCGCCGCGTCTTCCTGGAGCCCGGCAAGGCCAGCGTCCGCTGGAGCATCACCCGCGATCCCGCCGTCAAGGAAGCCCCCATCGGCCTCATTGATCCCCTTTTAGACCTTGTCACTCTCTACGACGACGCCGGCAAACCCCGCGTCTCCATGGGCTATTTCGCCTGCCACCCCCAGGTCGGCTACGTCGACGGGGTCATCCACAGCGACACCACCGGCATCGCCCTATCTCTCTTTGAAGAACGCTACCCCGACACCTTTCCCATCTTCTTCGACGGCTGTGGCGGCGACATCACAGGCGGCAAATACACCTCCACCAACCCCTCCCGGAACAACCTCCTCTTTGGCGTGCGCCTCTTCGACGCCCTCGACGAAGCCTTCCTCAAATCCCGCCCCCAGCCCCCCGGCAAATTCTCCTGGAACGACCAGACCTTCACCTGCCCCCTCGCCCCCGTCCAGTTCTCCCCCCAGGAAATCATGGACAAAATGGCCGACCCCAAATCCAGCGACTCCGAAAAAATCCTCGCCGCCTTCAAAAAACACCGCCTGGACACCAAGACCGACACCTATCCCTTCCGCATCACCCACACCCGCTTCGGCGACATCGGCATCCTCATGCTCCCCTCCGAGCTCAGCGTCATCTACCAGCTCTACGCCAAGCAACTCCACCGCGGCCCCCTCGCCGTCGCCGCCTACGGCGATTCCTACCTCAACTATGTCGCCTACGACAAAGCCTTCGACGAAGGCGGTTACGAAGTCGACCCCTGGTGGACCGAAGTCGGACCCGGCATCGAAGTCTGGATCAAAGACAAGATCAACAAAGTCATCGGCTAATCCCACCACCCTCCACTCTCTCCGCGTGCCATGCTCTCGTCCGCGTGAGCATGTCTTGGGCATCGCGGGGAAAGGTCCCCTTTTTTCAGGAACCTGTCCCCTTCCCGCTGCGCCGGCAATCCACACCAAACTCGCGTGAACATATCTTGCTTTCCGGACCGCATCCTCCCCCCACATGCCTCCCGTTAACCATGCAATCTGCTACCTTGTCACCCCTGTCCCTTCACGAGGTGCTCCATGATTCCATCCGCCTCCGATTACCCCACTCTCAGCAAAAACTTCCGCTGGCACATCCCCGCCCGCTACAACATCGGCGTCGACATCACCGACAAGCACGCTCTCTCCACGCCCAACAACCCCGCCCTTGTCTTTGAAAACGATGACGCCTCCGTCACCACCTACTCCTTCGGCCAGCTCAAATCCCTCTCCGATAAGCTCGCCCTCGCCCTCACCGGCCTGGGCATCACCCGCGGCGACCGCGTCGCCATCCTTCTCCCTCAATCGCTCGAAACCGCCGTCACCCACGCCGCCGTCTACAAGCTAGGCGGCATCGCCCTCCCCCTCTTCACCCTCTTTGGCCCAGACGCTCTCGAATACCGCTTAAACGACTCCGGCGCCAAAGCCCTCATCACCGATCCCGCCAATCTCCCCAAGGTGATGGACCTCAAAAAGAACATCCCCGCCCTCCAGACCATCATCGTCACCGGCGCCGCCGCGCCCGCAGGCACCCACGCCTTCGATGCTCTCCTCTCCCAGGCCCAGGGGTCTTTCACCCCCGCAGACACCCTCGCAGACGACCCCGCCCTCATCATCTACACCTCCGGCACCACCGGTAACCCCAAAGGCGCGCTCCACGCCCACCGCACCCTCCTGGGCCACCTTCCCGGCGTCGAAGTCCCTCATGAATTCTTCCCCCAGCCCAGCGATCTCTTCTGGACCCCCGCCGACTGGGCCTGGATCGGCGGCCTCATCGATGTACTCCTCCCCTCGCTCCATCACGGCGTCCCCGTCCTCGCCCACCGAATGAAAAAGTTCGACCCCGAACACGCCTTCCACCTCCTTGCCAAGCACAAAGTCAAAAACGCCTTCATTCCCCCCACCGCGCTGAAACTCATGCGCCAGGCCACCCGACCCCAGGACCGCCACGCCTACAAAATGCGCACCATCGGCTCAGGCGGCGAAACCCTCGGCTCCCAAATCCTCGACTGGGGCATGGAAACCTTCGGCTTCAAAATCAACGAGTTCTACGGCCAGACCGAGTGCAATCTCGTCATCGGCAACTGCGCCTCCATCATGCCCGTCAAGCCCGGATCCATGGGTCGTGCCATCCCAGGCCATAACCTCGCCATCATTGACGACAACGGCAACCCCCTCCCCGACGGCCAGGAAGGCCACATCGCCGTCAAACGTCCGGACCCTGTCATGTTCCTGGGCTACTGGAACAACCCCAAAGCCACCACCGAAAAATTCATCGGCGACTGGCTCCTCACCGGCGACCAGGGCCGCCGCGACTCCGACGGCTACTTCTGGTACATCGGCCGCGCCGATGACGTCATCACCTCCGCCGGCTACCGCATCGGTCCCGCCGAGGTTGAAGACTGCCTCCTCAAGTTCCCCGGCGTCTCCATGGCTGCGGTCATCGGCAAGCCCTGCCCCATCCGCACCGAGGTCGTCAAGGCTTTCGTCGTGCTCTCCCCCGGCACCCAGCCCACCGAAGCCCTTTCCGTGGAAATTCAAAACCATGTGAAAAAACAGCTCGCTGCCCACGAATACCCGCGTGAAGTTGAATTCGTTACCCAGCTTCCCATGACCACCACCGGTAAAATCATGCGCCGCGTCCTGCGCCAGCAGGAAGTCGAAAAAGCCGCGTCATCACCCTCCCCCAAACAAGGTCATGTATCCAAAGGGCAGGGGTAAAGGCCGCCACCACAACCCCTGATTGGCCAGACTTCCCTCACGTCCTGAATCCCCTCTTCACTCATACTCCACGAACACATCCATCTCATGCCAAACGTATTCATCACCCACGCACTTCCCAATAACGCTTCTGCTGACACCATCGCCGCCCACCATGACGCCTGGCAATCTCTCGCCGGTGCCGACACCACCGCAGACCTCACCATCGACCCTCTCCACGCCGGCTGGGCCACGCCTCTGGAATACAATCACTTCCGCTCCGGCTGCGCCCCCGTCACCGCGCTGGACCACGCCGCAAAGCTCATCTCTTCCGGCTCTCACACCGCAGTCCGCATCACCGGCATCGATCCTCTCCGCTCGCGCTACGAAGCCGATAAAAACCTCCGCAATACCCTCATGGCCATCTACGGCCCCGAGTGCTCCATCCCCCAGGCATACACGCTGCTGGCCCGCGCCTTCATGTCCCTCCACCACATCGACGAAACTGCCTTCAAGCACCTCGCCGAACTCCTGTACGAAAACTATTCTCAAACCGCGAAAGTCGAAGGCTTCTACACCCCGCCCAAGCCTGAGGCGTTCAACTTCGTCACCGACCTCTTCCGCGCCGTCGACTGCGCCAACCCCGTCATCGACTTCCACGGCTCGCTCATCCTCTCCCGCAAGCCGCTCCCCAATCAGCCCGCCATCCAGGTCCACGGCACCGCACTTGCGGAAACCTCCGGCGACGGCCCCAGCCACATTCAGGAAATCGCTCGCTACGAGCACCTTAAATCCGTCTGCCAATCCCTCGAAGCCAAAACCGGCATCAACCTCGCTGACGAATTCACCAACGGCGATGCTCTCCTTGAAGCCTACACCTGCTTCCCCGTCGTCCCCCTGGCCTTCCTTCTCGCCTCTGGCATCGTCCAGTCTCCCAGCCAGATCCCTGACCTTCTGAAAACACACGAGATCACCATTACCGCCGGCATGAACATCGCCCGCGCCCCGTGGAACAACCCCGCCCTCCATGGCCTCATCGCCATGCACCAGCATCTCTCAAACCCGCACGCCCCCGCCCACGGCTTCGTCCACGCCAACGGCGGCCTCGGCTACCGCCAGGGCCTCGCCCTCCTCACCCGGCTTTAAATACGCTTTCTTACCCCTCTCTTGAGCGCTTTCCCCATAAATTCTGGGGTAGGTCGGATTAGATGTCTTCGTCGTAATCCGACCCACCGGTTTGCAGCCGAAACTCAATTCCCCGGCGCCGATCCCCCCAAGGTCCTTCTTCGGCTTTATGGGCAAAGCCCCCTACGGGAGAAAGTTGAGGTGAGAGTCGCCACCAGATGCTGAAAACCGCTCATAAACAACGACGGCTCTTGTTCGAGAGCGCTCGCTATTAAAAACCTCTCTTCCTTCGTGTCTTCGAGCCTTAGCGGTTAACTCTTCCTCTTGGTGAATCACTCTTGCAGATCTTTGCCAAATTCAGCCTTGCTCTCACCCCGGGCAAGTGTTAACTTATTAGCATAACTTACCTAGATACAACAAGTATGAAGCTCACCATCCTCAAATCCCTCCTCCTCGCTTCTCTCTTGTTGGTCACCCCCATTCAAGCTCAGGACTCCGCTACACAACCCGCTTCCAAACCCACCGCAAAGCCTCCCAAGCCCGCGCCCGTCGTCTGGACCCAAACCACCGATCCCAAGAACGACTACAGCAAAGACCCGGCTAAAACCCTCATCTTGAACCCCAATCTCCCGTGGTCTGAAGTTGGCTGGCAAGGCGGTGCCTCCGCCGTCGGCTCCTTCCGCAAGGAAAACTTCACTCGCTTCATCGTCAACGACCCAGGCGGCCGCGAAGTCTGGTACCGCCGCATCAGCTCGCCACCTCTCTGGGAACGCTACCCCATCGCCGTCATCCGATACCGCGCCACCGGACTCTCAAAGAAAAACTTTAGCTACGGCCTCTGGATCGACGACGGCAAAGGCCCCTACTTCGGCGGAATCACCGCCCTTCAATTCGAACACTTCATCCCCGACGGCCAAATCCACGAAGTCCGCGCAGACCTGCGCCTCTGCCCCATCAAAAAAGCCAAGCCCCCCGGCTCCATCATCGGCTCCCTCACCTTCGCCCTCAAAGCCGACCCCGGCCAGCAACTCATCTTTGATCTCTACGAGATCCGCTTCGAGGCCGACTCCGAAAAACCCAATCCCCCCATCGCCCTAGACTGCCAGGGCACTGTCAAACTTGTAAACACCCAGGGCGAACCCGTCTTTGGCGCCATGATCAAGCCCGCCGCCGAATGGGCCAACCTTGCCCCCGAAGTCCGCACCAACAGCCTGGGCGAAGCCCGCATGCAATGGGGCTTTGGCGAGTCTTTCGGCGGTTACGCCTATCCCAACTATAAGCCTTCCCTCCAGATCTCCGCCTCCAAGCCAGGCTTCTACACCAGTCACACTTCTGTCTTCACTCCCGTCGCTTTTGGCTCACAATTGCGCATGTTTCCCGCCGCCCGCATTTCCGGCACCCTCGTCGATGACCAGGACAAGCCCGTCGCCGGCGCCGGCATTGAAATCGACGTCACCGGCCCCGGCCATGATGATTCCAGGGAAAACCGCATCTACGCCACCAGCACCGTCGTCACTGATTCCCAGGGCAAATGGGAAACCGACCCTCTTCCGGCGCTGATCTCCCCCACCCGCATCTCCTCCGTCAAAATTTCCGACACCCGCTACGTCACCCGCACCTACTCCATCGATTCCCCAGCCAAACCTCTTTCGGACATCACTCTCAACGGCCAGACCGGTAATAAATTCATCATCCGCAAAGGCGTCATCCTCACCGGCCGCGTGCTCGACAAAGACAACAAGCCTATCCCCAACGCCGATGTCAAAGCCGGCCGCTCCCGGGACAACCCCCAAGGCCGGATTGATGAACTCCAGGCCAGGTCGGACAAAATGGGCCACTTCCAGATAGGTCCTTTTCCCGTCGGCCAGCACACCTTTCAAGTCAGCGCCGGCCGTTACGCCCCCCAATTCCCCTCCGTGAAAGTCACCGACCTCGACACGCCTGTCTCCATCGACGTCAATCTCAAGGCCGCCAAGGCGATCAAAGCTCAAATCGTTACCCCTGATGGCAAACCCATCGCCGGTGCGATTGTTGCCAGTCCGCAGTGGGAAGGTCAATCGCTCGAATTCAGCACCACCAGCAAGGTCGACGGAAAATTCACCTGGACCAACCCGCCTCAAGGCACCGTTCCCGTCACCATCTTCCTCAAGGACCGCCCCAGCGATCGCTACATCATTCCCCTCGTCCCCTCGGACGAGGAATACACCGTCACCCTGCTTGATCAACGCCGGTTCACCGTCTCCCCAGCCCTCACCCCCGGCACGCACGGCCTGGCTCCAGCCATCCCCGCACCCGAAACCCTCCGCGAACCCGACCCCGAAAAATCTCTCTCTGTGCCCTACAGCCCGCCAACCTCAAGAACATCTCAATTCATCCGTCACCCCCAGCAGGGCGATTCAGACGGCGGTGTCACGTCTCCCGAGTACGTCTCCCTCCAGTTGCTCAACGCTCAATTCTTTGGCAGGCAGTTCAATATTTTCTCCATCCCGGGTTTCACCGGTCAGGAAAAGCTCAAAAAACTCGTCATCCGCTACCGCGCCACCACTTCACCCCAGTGGCAGCCCAATATTCCTATGACTTCAGGCCGCGACCTCATCGGCCTGAACATCGGCTCCAACCTCGACACCTACTACAAAGGCCCCAGCATTCCCGACTTCGTTCCCGACGGCAAAATCCGTGAGCTTGTCCTGGACATCTCCCCGTCTCCCCTCGCTGGGGATTCACCTCGAAGCAACAACGCTTATTTTCTCCAGTTCATCAGGCCCACCACCTCTTTTGGTGATCCCCAGCCCGCCATCCAATCCCTCAACCTTGACCTGCTCAAGGTATGGGTCGAGTCATCCGAAAACATCGCATCGTTTGAAAAGCCATTCAAGCATCAAGTCAAAGTCTTCCAGGCCAACGGCAAGCCCGCTGGGGGCGTCACGGTTAAGTTGCTCCCCGCCGGCCGTTCTCAGCTCACCGCCACCACCGACGCCACCGGCATCGTCCAGCTTGAAGGCAACACCCTTGAAGCCCCCAGCCGTTCAATCACAGCTTCTCACGCCGGTATGGTCCTCGCCACCACCCCGCTCACCGACAATCTCACCACCATTAGGCTTCCCAGCTCTTTCAAGTCGGCCCCGGAATTTGAAAAAAGTGAGCCGGTCATGCTCGACGGCCAGGTTCTCGCCAGCCCGACCAGTTCCGCCGTCGGTGCTCAGGTTTGGATCACCCGCCAGCCATACCTGACCCAGGACACCAAACCTGTCCTCACCGATGAGCGCGGCCGCTATCTGCTCGCCATCCCTGATCAGGGTCTCAATTGCATTGCTCCTCCTCCGGGTTTTGAAGGGCAGCCCCTGCGTGTCTATGCCCGTCTTGGAGACCTTGCCGCCGTCGCCCTGATCCCCAAACAGGGCACTCGCGTAAACCTCCCGCTTCAACCCATGGTCCGGCCCATCCTCATCGTCACCGGCATCGACCTTACCACGGACCGCATGCGCAATTTCCCCACCATCCGCTTCATGGGCTACGGCTCCGCTCAGCTCACCCAGGTGGAGGGCAAATACGTCTACATCGCACCGCCGCTGATCGCCGACGACGTCGTATACATGTTCGCCACCGCCCAGGACCACCTCCCCGTCATTCTTCAATTCAAAGTCAAGGAGTCCATGCCTCCCCTCGTTCTGGAGTTCAAACCCGCCCATCAGGTCCAGGTCACTTACCTGGATGAAGACGGCGCACCCATCCCCGACCTGGCCATCATCACCGAGTATGGGGGCAACGTTAAAGCCACCACCAACGCCAAAGGCCAGGCCACATTCAAAAACATGCTCCCCGGCGGCGGCAGACTCAACATCCTTCGCACACGCAATGAATTAAGCGCCTACATCGGCACCAACACCTTGATCATTCCCGTTCCCAGGAACAGCCCTCAAGTCCTTCCCAACGTCTCCTTCGTCCCTTACTGGTCATGCAAGCTCTCGGTCCTCGATGCTCAAACCGGCCATCCCATCCAGACCGCATACGCCAGCGCCACTCCCTCCGAATGGGGTTTTGGCTCCAAAGCCCAAACTCCAGCCCAGGCCCAAACGGAAATAGACGGCCAAAACATGTGCGCCTGGGTCCCGGTCCCCGGCGCCGCCTCCACCCTGAAAGTAATGGAAGACAAGACCCGCATCATTGTCTTCGCCAAAGGCTACAAGCTCGGCACCGTTGAGCTTTCCAAATCCGACCCCCGCCCCCGCACCTATCAAATCAAACTCGAAAAAGACTCCACCAACCCCTAAAGCCCAACCCGGCCACTTCTCTTCTCTTAAAACTTCTCCGCCCTTCGAGTCTTCGCGCCTTTGTGGTTAACTTTTTTCTCCACCCCCTTCTTCCTCACTGTCCCCCATACAACGCATCGCACCGCTTCTTCATCTCCGCGTGCGACACCTCTTCCA
>CAZIWA010000085.1:0-24048 GCA_964542875.1 uncultured Phycisphaeraceae bacterium | reverse complement strand
TGAAAATGAGCTCACCGAAATCGAATCCCTCATCAAGCACCACAAAAAGAAATCCTCTGCCAAATCCACCAAGGAGGGGGCATGAACTCGCTCCACTGGATATTTGAACCCTGCGCCCTCGCCCTTGCCCATTCCCTCTGGCAAGCCGCGCTCATTGCCTTGTTCACATGGGCCCTTCTCAAATCCCTCCCCGGTCGCCTCGCCTCCGCACGTTACTGGGCTGCGATCCTCGCCCTTACCGCCATCGTCATCTCCTTTGGCCTCACCTTCGCTTACTTCTCTCCAAAGCAGGCCGTGTTTCCGGGCTCGGCCTTCGCCCCCATCGCCGCTGAACCCGCCTCCGTTCCATTGCAATCATCAGTCCCCACCACTCCGCCATCAGCCCATCAACCCGCAACTCTCGCCCCTCCTCCAGCGCCCATTGCCACCACCCCGATCCCTCTCCCGGCTCAACCCATCCTCATCCCAGAGAACCCCGCACCCACCTCCCCCTGGAAAACTTTCCTCGGTCTCCGCATCCCGCAGCCCATCCTTCCCTACATCCTCGGCTTCTGGCTCATCGGCGCCTTCATCATGCTCCTGCGCGCCTCTCATGCCGTCTGGCTCGGCACCCGCATAAAACACCTCGCCTCCCCCATGAACTTCGGCGGTGAATACGACCTCTTTCTCCACCTCGCCCGCCAACTCCGTGTCACGCCTCGCACGCGTATGGCCACCAGCCACGCCGTCACCGTTCCCGGCGTCGTCGGCTGGTTCTGGCCCCTGGTCCTGCTCCCCGCCCGCGGCCTTTCTCAGCTCCCCCCCGAAGACCTCAAATTCATCCTCGCCCACGAACTGGCCCACATCAAACGCCACGACGCCCTCATCGACTTCCTTCAATCCATCATTGAATCCGCCTTCTTCTTTAACCCCGGAGTCTGGTGGCTCAGCAACACCATCCGTCTCGAACGCGAAGCGGCCTGCGACCTCATCGCCATCCACGCCACTTCTGCCCAACCCGATCAATACGCCACTGCCCTGGCCAACTGGGCCCGCCTCATCTCCACCAGCCAACCCGGTCTCGCCGCCACCGGCTCCCACCCTTCCGGTTTGCGCATCCGCATCCAACGCATCTTTACGCCCAACGCCCGCCCCCAGCTCCCGGGCCCCTGGATCGCCCTCGCTTGCCTGCTGGCCGCCGCCAGTCTGTTCTACATCTCGCTTCCCAAGCCCGTCATAGCACAAACTTCAACAGACGCCACGCAGCCTTTCTCTTCAACAGACCAATTTCAAGACCGCCTCAAACGCGTCGTCCATCAATTCCCCCAGGACAAAACCCTCCAAGCCTCACTCGACACCTTCTCGCGCCAGGCGCAGATCCCCATCCAGGTCGACTGGGAAGGCCTCAAGCTTTTAGGCCCCACGCCACCATCACCCCTCAAAGATCTCATTAACTCAAGCCCGATGCCCCTCCAAGCGGCAATACACGAAACATTCATCAGGTGCGACTGGTCCGGCCTACCCAACAACATCTTTCCCACCCGCGAAATAAGGATCGTCCCGCTTAACGACCGAATCTTCGTCGGCCCCCGCGTCAGCGCCCTCAAACGGAGCATCCAGTCCCGTAACTTCAACGTCGCCCACCTTCTTTCTCCCGCAGACGCCAAGCCCATTCCCGCAGCCGACTTAATCACCCTTCTCTCCCAATCCATCGGCCAACCCTCTGACTGGTCACCTCTGGCCGCCCCCTCCACCACAGCCATCGCCCATGCCGCCATCACCGGAGACACACTCGCCGCCACCGCCCCCACCGCTTATCTCGACCAGATCCAGCCTCTGCTGAAACAACTCGCCATCACCCATCAAAACTCGTTGATCCAAACCAGAACATTCGATGTTTCGGACATCAACACCACCCTGTTTGGCCACACCACCTCTCTCGAATCAATCCGCTCCAACCTTCTGAATTCCCACAGTTCCCTAGTCAACACCCACTCGAACTTTGACGAGCTGGCCCTCTTGTCCAAAACCCCTCTGGACATCCAGCTCACCAACGACCCCATCACCCAGCAGCCCAATAAAACCATCATCGTCACCGCGCGTCTGCCGGACCTTCTTTGGATCGATGACCAGCTCCACAAGCGCCGCACGGACTCCGTAAGATATGCCGGCTTCACCAATCACAACGTCCAGCCGGTGAACAATTCATTCAACCAGATCTGGTACGACAAGGGCACATTCAACCTGCCCGGCAAAGCCCCTCGTCCGCTTCATGAGGCGCTCGCGCAGGTCTTTGAGCCACACTCCGTCGTGATGTACATCGACTGGAATGCCCTGACCGCCATCGGCGTGACGCCCCAAACCCCCGTCGCCCCTCCCGGCCCACATCCCGACCGGCCCAGCCTTCTCAATGCCGTGCTTGAGCAGGCCACGCCAAAGGCGTACAAAGCCAACCACGCCTATGCCGAAAATGGCGGCTACGGCGTACGCATATCCACCCGTCTCAATCTGGCCAGAGACGTCTACTGCCACGCACTACCGGTCGACGGCCTCACCCAGCCTACGCCCGACGGTAAGTTTCCAGCCCTCTCGCAAGATGAAATCCTTCGCAAAATCCAGGCAGTCGGCTCCCCCTCCGACTGGCTCCCAGGCGGCGTCTGCCAAGCCTCCTTCATCACCCCCGGCCTCCTCACCTTCACCGGTACCCGCAAAGACAGCGATCAAGTCCGCCTCATCCTCGACCTCCTCAGCGAATCACGCGGTCAGCCCGGCCAGCTCGAAGCCATCCAATGGCGGCGTATGCGTCTCGCTGCCGCTCCCGCCGACAACTACACCTTCACCGCCGCTCCCTTCGCCGATGTCCTGCAGCAAATCACCCGGCGCTCACTCCTCGAAACCTACGTCAATTGGGCCCAAGTCGAAAAACTCGGTCTCACACAAAACACCCCCATCACCCTCGGCCCCGACGACTTTCCCGGCAAGCGTCCCAACTGGTACGACGTTCTGGACATGGCCATCACCAAAACCGGCTTCCGCCCCCAGTTGGAAGTCCTTAACCGTGAATACGGAACATCCATCTATGCAGACAACACCAGCCGGCGCATCATTTACAACATCGCCGATCTCACCCGCATCAATAGTCCTGCATACGTTTCCCAGGACCAGATAATCACCCACATCAAAGCCATCAAAACACCCGTGACATGGAACACATCACTGAGCTATAAAGCCGAAATAGACGCCAACGACGACCTCTACGTCACCGCAACGCCCGACATTCAATTCCAGGTCAAAGCCGTTCTCGATGCCCTGCGTAAAAAAGCCATTGCAGCCACTCCAGCGCAAACCCAATCCGCCTCCCCCGCCTACACACCACGGTCCAACTTTGATCAGCAACGCCGGTTCTATGAAATCTACAACGGCCAAAACCAAGCCTGGAACAACAACCCCGGCCGCATCCGCGTCGTCTCGCTGAAAGAAGCCATCGCCATCTTCCAGGAGCAGTCCAGGCTCCAGATCACGGTTGACTGGCCGGCCCTGGCCACACTTGGCCTCAAGCCCGAAAGCACGGCTAACATCCTTGAAACCGCTGTTGCAGCACCTGACGACCTCATGCCTCTCCAGATGTCCGTCTATCACCACCTCGCAACCAACGGCCGCAACCAGTGGCTCGGCATCGCCCGCATCGGTTCCGGTGCGCTCGTCTCCACCCGCACCATCGCCCTGCGTGCCTCATCGCGGGACCATGAACTGGACCTCCAAGCCCTTGAGGCCATTACCCCCGATCAGCTCATCACGCTCATCAAGCAAAACCTCGGCCAACCCTCTGACTGGGGCACCGGCCCTGATGGCTTCGCATCGCTCGAAATCAAAAACAACAAGCTCATCGCCCACGTCCCCGATGCTTTCCTGCCAGACCTCAATGCCCTTCTTGCCCAACTCAGGATCACGCGCCAGGCCACCCTCGTTCAATCCCACTTTTTTGATACCCAGGACCTCGCCGCCCCTGCCCTGGGTTTAACCGAGCCGTATCTCCCTCCCGTGGGTGTTCGTTCCCGTCTCGCTGTCTGGTTTCAAACCCAGTTCCCTCAAAAACCCACCTCCAATCTTCCTCTTCCGTGGCCCGGCACATTGCTGGCCCCAGACCTCACATCCACTCCCACCATCACTGCTTCCGCCACCGGCGTCACCATCACCGGCTCCCTGGCGGACCTGATCTTCGTCCAAAATTGTCTGGATCAAATCCGCGCCTCCCGCACCAGCGGCACACAATCCGGGGTCACCACCCAATCCACGGCTCAATACAAGCAACAACAGCACCTGAAGTTCTGGGCGCTAACGCCTGTCGATCTTCCCGGCCCCATCACCCCTCGCCCGCTCCAGCAGGCACTCGATCAGCTTCTCGCCTCACGCGGCCTCGCCTATGAAGTCGACTGGGCGGCCCTCAAGTCCATCGGTATCGACCCCGCCACCCCCGTCACGCCCCCTGGCTCCCAGCCCAATCTCATCACGCTCATACGCGTCATCCTTAAACAGGCCACACCCTCGCAACACCTCGCCAACCGCGCCTACGCTGACAACCACTTCGCCGGCATCAAGATCACCACGCGCAAGGCGCTCACCCGCACCTTCTCCTTCTCTCCCGACATCAACGACCTCCTCACTCCACCCGCCCCGGACAGCCCACCCCCCTTCACACGCCAGCAGGTTCTCGCTCAGGTCATGAAAGCCGGAGACCCTGCGGACTGGCTCCCTCAAGGCGTCTTCTCCGCCTCTTTCAACAGTGAAAACAACCTTCAACTGCTCATCGCCAATCCTGAAAATCTCACCGTCGTCGACTATTTGAACGACCTCCGGGTCCAGAAAAACCTCCCACTCGCTTCAAACGATCAAGGGTCGATCAGTCTCACTCAGCGCAAGCTCCAGCAACCTGCCGGCGGCTATCAAATTTCCAACCTCCCCCTCAATGAAGCCCTTGAACTCACCTCGAAAAAAATCAGCGTAAAATTCACCGCCAACTGGCCCGCCCTTCAAAGCGCCAACATCCTCCCCACTCAAAAAGTATCTGTCTCCCCCGCCGACTTCCCGGGCCAAACCCCCACCTGGGAAAATGTCTTTCTCCATCTTTGCAATCAAGCGGGCAACCCAAATGCTTATTACCTCGGCAAATCTTCATTTGGCCTCTATCTCAATGCCACCATCCAAAGCTGGGCAGACCATTCCCTCTACGACCTCGTCTGGCCGCTAAACGACCCCTTCATCTCCTACATCGATATCCTCTCTCGAATCCGCTCACTCCCCGGTGCTGGCCCCTGGAACCGCGACCCGCTCTGGAAGCTCACCAGCAGCGACCAAACCGTCCACCTTGAGGCGCCCGCAGACTATCTCGCCAAAGTCGATTCCCTCATGGCCACCCTCCGTGCACAGGCCGCCTCCGGCGTCAAACACGCAACATTGGAAAAACCCAAAAACGGCCGCGTCGCAATCCGCATCAAAGTCGGCGCCTCAGGATCAATTTCCGCTTTCCAAGCCACCGTCGTCCCCGTCCGCTTGCCTCCCGGTATGGTCCAACCCCCCAAAAACCTCTCCGACAACTGGCAGCTTGAGCCTCACGGAACTCTCGTGTTGGAAAACCTCCCCCTAGGCGGTGAATACACCATCCAACTCCGCCACTCCAACCCCACCATCACTGAGCCCTTCGCCACCCTCACCCCCATTGCCATCACTGAGGCCGACCCCACCCAGGAATACCTCATCACATTCAACAAAACCGGCATTGACCCCGAAAGCCTGAAACGCGCCGATAAACCCAACCACCCCAGCAAGCTTTTTTAAACCGCTCAAACCTCCTTGATCTCCGTGACGCGTGCCATGCCCTCGTCTTCGTGAGCACGTCTTCACTCTGCCTCTAAACCACCTTCAACATCTTCCGCACCATCCCAACATCCTTCTTCGCGCACCCTGCTTCTTCCGCAAACTTCGGCCACTTCATAACCGCATCATTCACTTGATCAATCACCCGCCTGGCCTCCGCGGGCTTGATCTCGTGTTTCCCTGCCAGCGCCATCACATGCTCGCGCGTCGGGCTGGCCCCCTCACCATTCACCGACATCGTGTGCTCTCCTCCCGGCCCATCCGAAACGCACAAGTCATACGCCGGGCTCAGCCTCCAGCTCATTTCATCATTCAGCATGAACGTAAAATTCTTCACATGGTCATCCCGGTTGTGCGTTGCGATATTGAAAACCATCTGCCCAAACGCCCGCAGCAATTCCGCATGGCTTCGCGTCAGCGCCAATGTCACTTCCAGCAAGTCGCCATAGTCGCATGAGGGGATACGAAAGTTGCTGTGAATCAAACCGCCAAGCGTATGCACATGCCGTCTGACGTTTCTTCTAAGCCGGTCAAAGCGGCGGGTGCCGAACCACACCTTCCCCTTGCCCTCGGAAAACAGCCTCGTCTCACACACCTCCAGCCCCGCGGCGCGCGCCATCTGTGAGTACGCATACTCCACACGCCCCATCCCTGCCCAATCCGCCAGCGATCCAAACTTCACCATCCAATGCTCAAACCCTTCCGGCAGATCATCTTCGCCCGACAACACTTCATCACCTCGCACGCCCACCAGCACCTTGGGCCTCGTGCCGCCGGGCGATCCACCTGCCCGCAGCAACGCAGGCAGCACCTCGCCCATCCCGCCTCGCATCACCATCTGGGCATTGGCGCACAGCGCCGCCAGGTCGACCGCCGCAGGCCCGGTATCGTCTTCCCGGCTTGGGTGGTACGTCAGCGCACCCATCGTCCGCGTGCCCAGGTATGCCAGCCGATCCAGCACGCTCAGGCTTCGCACATCCATCCCAGCCTGCCGGAAGTGCCGCTCCATCAGCAGCAATCCCCACCCATCCGGCAGCGAATCATCAAACAACCCGGGCAGCGGCCCAAACCCCACATCCTCATGATCCACCAACCCTGCCCGCGCCGGCAGCCGAAACGGCGAAAGCTCTATCCCTGATTCCAAAAACACCGCGTCATATTCAAAAGACACCGCCTGCCGCGCCTCCACCAGCGTCCCCACCCGCTTCCACTGCTTTGGCGAATGCCTCAGCCGCACTTCAAGCTTTTTCATTTGCGCCCCCGCCGCGGCCTTTTCACCTCAAGCTGCTTCTCAAGCTCCGCCACACTCCGCGCACGCGCCGGCTTCAACAATTCCCCAAACCCATCCAACCCCCCCAGCGCATGGCTGATCTTCAAGAAATTCTCCAGCGAAGTCCCCCCTGTCCGCTCATACCGACTCAACGTCGGCAACGAAATGCCGGCCATCTTCGCCAGCGAACTCTGCCTCCATCCACGCGCCAGCCGCGCCTCCCGCACCCGCTCGGCAAGCAATCGCTTAACCTTCCCCGGCGTCATCAACTGCAGCGGAATTTTAATGTCTGCCATCCCGACATTATAACTCATATTTGAACTCTTATTCCGACTAAATTCATCTAATAAATCAATAATGATTTATTAATCCACAACCCAACCCTCTCACACTTGGCCGAAAATCGCTTCCCTCTTCCTTCTCTATCTTCGCGTCTTCGTGCCTTTGCGGTTAACCCTTCTCTCCCCACCAAACCACAAAACAACAACCCCGGCGTTCTTCACACCGGGGTTGCCAGAAAACATCCAATCAAAGGCCTAAACGCCCAAAGTCCAAAATCCAGTCTCTCCGACCAGACCCCAGACCCTAGACCCTTCTCCCTCAAAGCTCGATCTCGCGATCCTTCTCGCTGGATTCGTAAATAGCATCGATGATCGACTGCACCACCTGGCCCTTCACGCCACAGGCTTCGGGAGTGGTTCGGTTCGTCACGCTCTGCACAAACGCCTTGTATTCGCCTTCCCACGCGTCGGCAGCTTTGAGCTTCGGCGAAATATCAACGTTGAAGCCGTCTTCTTCCGTCGCCAGCTTCACTTCATTCCCGCCGAACTTAAAGCCCAGCCCGCCCTTGTCGCCAAGGAACAGGATGCCGTCGGTCGCCGTGTTGTCCGGGATATTCCCCGCCCACGTCACGTTGATCTCCAGCGTCGCGCCCCCTTCAAAACGCACCAGCGCATGCGCAGAGTCTTCCACGTCGCACACGCCATCAAAGCGCGGCGGGCCAGCCCACATGCTCTCATGCAGATAGTTTTTCATCCTCGGGCCAAAGTTCGAATACACCTTGCCCGAAACGCGCGTCACCTTCGGGAAGCTCATCAGATGCATCGAAAGATCGATCACATGCACGCCGATGTCGATCAGCGGACCGCCGCCGGACATCGCCTTGGTCGTAAACCAGCCGCCCAGCCCGGGGATCCCGCGCCTACGGTACATCGCCGCCTTGGCGTGATAGATCTTGCCCAGCCGGCCTGCATCGATGATCTGCTTCGCCGCCAGACCCACCTGGGAGTACCGATGCACAAATCCCATCTGCAGGATCTTGCCGGTCTTCTTCACTGTCTCGTTGATCTCTTTGCACTCGGCCACATTCATCGCCATCGGCTTCTCAAGCAACACGTCTTTGCCGGCCTTGAGTGCTTCCACAGCCAGCGGCGCGTGGAACTTATTGGGCACGCCGATCACCACCGCCGTCACGTCCGGTGAGGCCAGCAGCTTCTTAGGATCGTCAAAATGGTGCTTAAGGCCTTCAGCCTCTGCAAAGCTTTTGGCAGCGGCGCCGTTCACGTCCGCCACGCCGAACACTTCCACGCCCGCCTTCTTGGCGGTTTGTGCGTGCACGCGCCCGATCGCGCCCGCCCCAATGATGCCCAGTTTGATGCTCATCGACTCTCGCTCCTGTTAAGTCCTTTAAACACCGCTGCAAAACTGCAACGGCAAGTCCAGCAAAGCTACCAAAATTTCAATCAACGATCTAATTACAAGCCCCAATCCGTTCCTAGTGGCACAGCACGGCCTGCAGCAGTGCTGTGTCTTGCACGCGTCAACCCTTTACTCCCTGCACCGATCACCCCACCGCTAGTACATCCATCTCCCTCGCCTACACCCAATAGTCTCCCTCATGACACCAAATAACTTCACCTCGGCAACTCATACCCCGGGTGCATGTGCCGACAAATAACCCAAATGCTTTTACCCTCGGCTTGAGCGCAACAACATCACAAAAAAATTCCCCCCACGCCCGGTTTCCTGCCGATACATCTAATTCCAATCATGCCCGACCAGGATCTTCCATCATCCTCCGATGACCAACTCCCGGACTTCACCGTCCAGGGCGCTGGCCATCTTCCGGTCCTCCCCCGTGAAGTCATCCAGCAGCTTGACCTCAAGCCCGGCAAAACCATCCTCGACTGCACCACCGGCCGCGCCGGCCACGCTTCTCTCATCCTCCCGCTCATCTCCCCGGGCGGCTGGTACATCGGGCTCGACACCGACCCCAACAACGCACGCTACGCGCTTGACACTCTGCGCGCCTTAAACGTCCCCGATGTGAAGGTGAATGTCGTTCACGCGAATTTCGCCCAGGCGCGCGAAGCCCTCGCCGCCGTCGGCGCGAAACAAGTCGATGGCCTGCTTGCGGACCTTGGCTTTGCCTCTAATCAAATGTCTGACCCCGCACGCGGGCTTTCCTTCATGGCCGACGGCCCTTTGGACATGCGTCTGGACACCACCTCCGGCATCACCGCCGCCGATGTCGTCAACCGCACTTCCGAAACGGAACTGGCCAACCTCATCTACAACTACGGCGAAGAACGCCTCAGCAGAAGAATCGCGCGAAAGATTGTAGAGGCCCGGCTTAAATCGCCGATACAAACTACATCGGAACTGGCAAGGCTCTGCCGCCAGGCCTACGGCCACCAGGCGCACGAACGGATCGATCCCGCCACGCGCACCTTCATGGCCCTCAGGATACAAGTCAATCAGGAGCTCGCCGCTCTTGAGGAACTCCTGAAAGACCTGCCTCAGTTGCTCGCCCCGGGGGGCATCGCCGCGATCATCAGTTTCCACTCACTGGAAGACAGGATCGTCAAGCATGCGTTCCAGGCCCTCTGCCAGGACGGCAAGGCCGACAGGCTCACCAGAAAGCCTGTCATCGCCTCAGGCGATGAAGTCCACGCCAACCCCCGGAGCAGGTCTGCCAAGCTCCGGGCCATACGGATGATTGTTCCCGGTTAACGGCTGTGCGGGCTTTTAACCGGTACACGGATGTCTGAACACAAAACCCAATCGGGAAGGAATCGGTGGAAAAAATGGCTCGTCAAACGAAAGTTGGAATGCTCGTCGCTTTTGGTGTGATCCTCCTTATGGGGATCATTGTCAGTGATCATCTTTCCGCCGTCAGGAAGTCGGAACCGGCTGATCTCTCCGGCATGGCGCCCATGGCCGCCTCACGCGTCACCAGCGAAGAAGCCACCCGGGTCCAGCCCCTTCCCGGCCCCGGCGAACTCAGCACCGTCAACCAGCCCCAGGAGCCGCAAAACGCTTCCGGGCTTAACCCCGGCGCCACCGCTGTGAAACCCGGCCAGATCGCCGCCGGCCCGGCCCCCACGGCCCCGGTCGACACCTTCATCATTCAGAAAGTCAACGCCCCCACCACCGGGACCAGCGTTATCGATCGCCCCGGCATCAACCTGGATTCCGACACCGGCGCCGGCGCTCCCGCCGCCCCGGCTGAAAAAATCCACACCGTGGCCAAGGGTGACAGCCTCTCCTCCATCTCCAAGCAGTACTACAACGATCCCAATCAGTACAAGCGGATCGCCGATGCCAACAAGCTGACCAAGAACAGCCAGCTCAAGCTTGGCATGAAGCTCACCATCCCCGCTGCTCCCGCCGCCAAGGCCGCGGCACCTGTTGCGGCCCCGACCGCCGCACCGGCGACCCCCGCTGGCCCCGAAACCCGCCCCAGCAACCAGTCCGCCACCGCCGTCGCTGAAACCCCCGCCCCCGCGGCCAAGGAAATGTCCTACACCGTCAAGCAGGGCGACACCCTCTCCACCATCGCCGCCAAAACCCTTGGCAGCAAGAACAAGTGGACCGTCATCCTCGATGCAAACAAAGCCACCTTGAAGGACCCCAAAGACCTCAAGATCGGCATGGTTCTCAAGGTTCCCCGCGGCAACGCGATCTGAGTCGCCGCCCCGCAGCCTCTGACCGACAACACAGCAAGCGACAGCCCCGATCAGGTTGTGTCACCAACGAGACGCAACCTCCGGGGCTGAACCTTAAACAAAGAAACCCCGGTTTCAGCGCGCCTTAAATGGCCCTGAAACCCTTCGCAAACCGGCCCTGCCAGATCACAAGCTCAAACCCCGAAACCGATCCCATGTATCCCAAACTCCTGGCTCTGGTTGTCTTCGGCGCACTCGTCGCACTGGGCATACTGGTCATGCGCCAGCAGCGCCTTGAGGCCATGCATCAGATCGTCCGTTCCCACTCCCAGATCAACCACGACCGCCAGGCCATCTGGGATTACCAGGTCCGCATCGCCAGCAAGCTTGATCCCGAATCCCTCGCCAAAGCGGCCTTGCGCCAGGGCATCAAGCTCCGCCCCATGCTCGATGCCCAGGTCCTCCCGGACATGCCCGACACAGATTCCATCCCCAACGGGCCCGATGACGGCCGTTTCGTCAACAATAAAACCATCCCAGCCAAGCCCGTCCAGGAAGTGACCATGGTTCAGGTCAGCGCCGGCATCGGCGGCGGCCAGGGCCCCATCATGATTCCCGTAGTCGATCCCGAACCGCACACTCAGGTCCAGCGCCCCAACCGGCGCTGAACATTGATCTCCTCAGCATCGCCGACACGATTCAAAACATCTGGCACGGAGGCCAGTCGAGCGCAATGCAACCAAGCGACCACGAAAACCAGCCCCCCACCGACCACTCGCACCCGCTAGATGCAAGCGATAGCTCTGCTCTTCCCCCCTCTCCCTCCGAGGGAGGACAGGGGTGGGAGCCGTCATCGGATGACATCAACGATCAGGCTCTCCCCCAAGCCGTAAACGAATCTCCCGCCGCCATGCAGCTCGACTCCGACGAACCCGTCGCTTCTTCACTTGAAGAAGGCCAAAGCGTTTTCGACGCCCCCGCCGTCCCGCTGGCCCAGGCGCCCTCGATTCCTGATCTTGATCAACCCGTTTCCGACAACGCATCCAGCCAGCCTGAGCCCGCACCGATGATCGCCTCCAGCATGCCCTCGGAGCCTGAGCCCATCATCGCGCAGGAACAGCCTGTCGATGTCATCGCCAAGCTCGCCGACACGCACACGCCCCAGCCCGTGGCCGCCGCTGAACCTCTTTCACCCCAGGCCGCTGACGCCGCCGGCGCTGTCGACCCTGCGCACGTCACCCCGGAGCCCATGGTTGCCGCCGCGGCTCCCGAGCCCGAGCCTTTCTTCCCCGTCATTGCGCCGGTAAAACCCGCCCAGCCCACGCTCGCGGAGAAACTCGCACTCCTGAAAGCTTCTCTCCCGGCTTATCCCTCGCCCATTCATCCTCCTGCCCCCGCGCCGGTTCAGCCCGCGGCTCAGGCCCCGCTTGAGCCCGCTGCTCCGTCAAGCCCCCTCCCGCTGGCCGCCGGCTTCATCTCACCTCAAGCCCCTGTCGAAGCTCAGCACGAAGCTCCGGCCCCCATCTCGCTTTTTGACGCTCAGCAGGAAATCTCTCCTGCCGACGATTCCTCCATTGAAGAATCCGGCATCTACGCCACCGCGCGCAGCCAGGCCACGCAGGACCTTCAAGCCTGCGTCGCTTCCCCCGTGCTCTCCCTCACGCGCGAAGTGGAAAACATCCAACTGGAAGACACCGGCCCGGTCCGCCTGCCGGAAACCAAAACACTCAAGTTCACCGGCGCAGCCGATGAACCGTCCATCCCCTTTAATGCTTCTGACGAGCCTTCAGCACCCATTCCGCTGGTCGTTTCCGCTGTCGCTGCCGCAGGCGGCACCGCGCTGGCCCTTGGCATGCAAGGCCCGCAAGACCAGGCCGCCGCCCCCGTCGACACCAAAACCAAGACCAAAACCAAAGCCAAAAAAGCAAAGAAAAACTGGTGGTTCATCCCCTCCAGCGACGAAACCCCGCAATCCCGCCAGGGCAAGCGCATCGATCGCTTCGCCGCGGTCTGCGCCGTCGGTGTCCTTGGCCTCATGGCGGTCCTGGGCGCGCGCGTCGTCCAGCTCCAGCTCAAGCCCGATCCAAAAATCGCCGCCCTGGTCGACTCTCAAAACTCCAAGGCCACCCTCCACTACCGCCGCGGCGTCATTGAAGACCGCAACGGCCGCGCCCTGAGCCTCACCCGCGCCACCAAGTCCGTCTTCATTGACCCAGGCATCGTCAAAGACGCCCAGGCCGCCAAAACTTTCTCTGACGACGTCGGCACCGCCCTGAAGATCGACCCCGCCGCCCTCCAGTCCAAAATCGAAAACGCCGGCAATAAGCGCTTCATCAAGATCGTCCGCAAGGCCAACGAAGAACAGGCCGACGCCCTCCCCGACCTCCTGAAAGACAAAACCCTCAAGCCCCTGGGCACGCAGACCATCCTCGTCCGTGATTACCCCTACAAGAACCTCGCCGCTCACCTCCTGGGCTTTGTCAACATCGACGGCAAAGGCATTGAAGGCGTTGAAAAGCTCTTCGACAAGGACCTCTCCGGCCAAAACGGCGCATTCACCTACGAGCGCGATTCACGCCACCGTTCCCTCTGGATCAACGATGGCGAATACAAGCTTCCTCAGGACGGCCAGGCCGTCCGTTTGAGCATTGACATCACCGTCCAGCGCATTGCTGAAAAAGAGCTCGCCGCTTCCTGCACTCAGTTCCAGGCAAAGTCTGGCGCCGTCATCGTCATGGACCCCCACACCGGCGAAATCCTCGCCTTGGCCGTCTATCCCGAGATCGACGCCAACGCCTTCGGCACCGCCGCCCCGGAACTGCGCAAGAACCACGCCATCACCGACACCTACGAGCCCGGCTCCACCTTCAAGCCCTTCATCTGGGCCCTCGCCACGGAGCAGGGCTACGCCCGTCCGCTGGAAATGCTTGATTGCGGCCCCGGCTTCTGGCGCTCCTCCACCGGACGCCGCCTGCGCGACTCCCACCCCGTCGGCCGCGCCACCTGGGAAGAAGTCCTCGTCAAATCCTCCAACATCGGCATGGCCATCGTCGGCGAACGCATGGGCCCCCAGGCCCTCTATAACGCCGTCGCCTCCTTCGGCTTCGGCAAGCCCACCGGCTCGGGCCTCCCCGGCGAAATCGGCGGCATCTTCCACAGCCTCAAGAAATGGACCTCCTACTCCGTCACCTCCATCCCCATGGGACAGGAAATCTCCGTCACCCCCATGCAGATGGCCCGCGCCTACTGCGCACTCGCCAACGGCGGCACCCTCATCACCCCCACCATCAAATACGTCGATCCCAACTCCACCGACGCCCAAACCCCCAAAGGCCCGCAGGTCCTCAAGCCCGAAACCGCTGTCCACACCCGTAACGTCATGCGCCGCGTCGTCCTCGAAGGCACAGGTAAGCAAGCCAACAGCAAGCTCTACACCATCTTCGGCAAAACCGGCACCGCCCAAATGGCCAACCCCAAAGGCGGCGGGTATGAACCCGACGCCTACACCGGCTCCTTCGCCTGCGGCGCACCCGTCGATGACCCCAAAATCGTCGTCGTCACCATCCTCCAGCGCCCCAATCGCTCCATCGGCTACTACGGCGGAACCATCGCCGCACCCGCCGGCATGCGCATCGTCGAACAAACCCTCGCCTACCTCGGCGTCACCCCAGACGTCGAACAAACCGAGACCACCAAGCCCAAACCCCAGTCCCCCTCGTCCCGCCTCCTCCAAGTCAACAATCGCGCCCCCGGCCGATAAAAACTTTCTGGCCGCATGAGGTGCCGACCTTGCCGGCATTGGCTTTCTCCCGGCCCGCAGGTCCCCCTCACAAGGCACAAAAAAACGCCCCCATCAGGCACCGGTTGCCTCCGGCTGTCTCCTTGAAACCATTTCCACTTCTGACCAGACCCCAGACCCCGCACCCCAGACCCTTCTTCTCCCCTCTGAACCCCATTCACTAAAATTTTCTCGTCCCACCTTCATTGACACTGATAGATGCTCGACTTATGTTGTGGAAAACTTTTTGGGCCGTTGGCTCATCAAACGCCCCAATCCCAAGACAACCGCCTCCCTACGGCAAGAACGAAAGTTAAGTGACATGGCCAAGGTCGACCCCACGCTGTGGCGCCAAATGATGGACTATCTGAGGCGCAAGCACCCCACTGTCTGCAGGCAGTGGTTTGACGAGCTTCAACCCATCGATCTCCACGCCGGACTCCTGCGCATCCACACAGGAAACTCCGTCCAGAAGAATTACCTCCAGAACAAATGCCTCGACTACTTCGTCGAAGCAGCGCAAAACGTCACCGGTGCGCTCATCAGCGTCCGGTTCGTCACCGAGCAGGTCGAGCCCAACCTCGACGCGCCGGCCCTGGCCACCGGCAACCTGCCCTCCGCCACGCCCGAGCCCGTCCCCCACCAGACCCAGGGCACCTTCGGGGACGCCCCGCGCCAGGCCCCCGCTGCCCCCACGCCTGCTGCCGCCCCGTCGCTTATTCGACGCACTCCTCCCTCAGATGATCCCCTGGTCAACGACCAAATCGTCATCTCCCCCGACTACGCCTTTGAAAACTTCGTCACCGGCCCCGGCAACCACTTGGCCTACAGCGCCTCCGTCGCCGTCGCCAACCAGCCAGGCAAGGCCTACAACCCCCTCTTCATCCATGGCGGCGTCGGCCTGGGTAAAACCCACCTCCTCCAGGCCATCTGCCAGGAAGTCCTGCGCAAGCGCCCGGACATGAAGATCTGCTACATCTCCTGCGACACCTTCATGAACCAGTTCCTGGAGTGTGTGCAGTCGGGCAAAATGGCCGAGTTCCGCCACCGCTACCGCCACGTGGACATGCTCGTCATCGACGACATCCACTTCCTGGCCGACCGCGAACGCACCCAGGAAGAATTCTTCCACACCTTCAACGAGCTTTACCAGTCCAACCGGCAGATCGTCCTCTCCTCGGATTCGCCGCCGTCGGAAATCCCCCAGCTTGAAGACCGCCTGGTCTCCCGCTTCCAGTGGGGCATGATCGCTCACGTCTCCAAGCCCTGCTATGAGACGCGTGTGGCCATTATCAAGTCCAAGGCCAAGCTCCGCGGCATCGTCATCCCCGAGGAAGTCATCGCCTACATCGCCCAACGGCTCGACTCCAACGCCCGCGAGCTTGAAGGCGCAATCACCACCCTCCAGGGTCACGCCGTTCTTCAAAACCAGAAGATCGACCTCACCCTCGCCAAGGCCGCGCTGGGAGATTCCCAGATCCACGCCTCCGGCTCACAGGTCACCCTGCAAAACATCATTTCCGCGGTCACCAACTACTACAACGTCAAGCTCTCGGACCTCCAGTCCAAACGTCGGCACAAGTCCATCACCGGCCCCCGCCAGGTCTGCATGTGGCTCGCCCGCAAACGTACGCGCTTCTCCCTCGAAGAAATCGGCGCATACTTCGGCGGGCGTGACCACACCACCGTCATGCACTCGATCCGCATCGTCGAAGAACGCATGGGCCAGGACCCCAGCTTCGCCGCCCAGATCGAAAAACTCGACCAGACCATCAGCAACTCCGTCAACGCCCCCGCCGCTCCCCAGGCTCCCGTCGCCCCCGTGGCGCCGGCGCCCGCCGCCGCCGTGGGTTGATCGGGTTGCACATCCGGCATGCGCTCTCCTGCCCCTCTCCCAAAGGGAGAGGGGCAGGATGAGGACCGCTAATGGATGCGTTATGGATGCGTTGACCACCCTTTCCCCAGAGGCTTCATGCTGCGCACCCTCGCCGTACTCCTCCTGGCCTTCGCTGGTTTTGGCTGCGCCTCCCAGCAGCAGCAAAACGCCCAGACCATCGCCAACATCAAGCAGTACTCAGCCTCGCTTCCCGGCACGCCCACCCGAACCATCCCGCTCATCACCGACACCGGCAACCCCGGCTCGATGGATGTCTTTGGCAATCTGGACCAACCCTCCTGCCTTCGCGTCACTATCGGCCTTTCCACCTCACAGATCATCAATCATTACTACTTCAAAGACCGCCTGCTCCTGCGTGCCACCACCCAGCGCTACTACAGCAAATACGTCAAAGCGGCCGACGGCAAAGAGACCTACGTTCCCCAGTCCACCAAGCCCGGCTACACCTACGACGTCTTTTTCGACAATGACGTAATCATCGGCCGCTCCTCCACCGGCACCGCCGATGACCTCGACCGGCTCGAACCCCAATTCCCCGACCGCAGGCTCATCGATCAACTCCAGCGCGCCACCCGCGCCGACAAGATCCAAATCGACCTCACCACCAACCCCCTGGGGCCCGCGGTCATCTCAGCAAACTAATACAACACTTATTTCCCTTCTCCTTTTGGGGGAAGGCAGCGGGTGAGGGCCACCTTCAAACGCAAAACATCCCGGATATTCAACAAATCCGCGTGCCATGTTCCCCTTTGCATGAGCTTGTCTTCTCTTCATCCGCGCCGCGTGATTTCTGACCCCCCAAAGGCAGCCACCCCAGAGGCAGTCCATGCTCAATCGCTCACTCCTCACTCTCTGCCTCATATTCATCTTTCTCTCCGGCTGCACCTCCCAAACGCAGCTCGACATCCAAAAATCCCACGCCATCCAGGCTTCCACCGACACCCTGGCCGCTTCCACACCCCGTGCACGCTCCATCCTCCTCACCACCGGCACGGACAACCGCGGCACCCTGGACGTCTACGGCGACCTCCGGTCCCCCACCCGCCTTGAGCTCACCTTCGGCCTTTCAAACTCCAAAATCGTCATCAACTACTACTTTCTCGACCGCGCCCTCATCCGCTCCACCGTTCAGCGTTTCTATGCGCGTGACCCAGATCACCTCACCCAATACCAAACCACCCCCAACTGCACCTGTGACACCTTCTTTGAAAATGACCGCGTGATCGCCCAGCAATCCTCCGGCGATCCCGCCCACCTTCCCGATCTTGCCCAAACCCAGCGCCGCTTCGTCAATCCCACCTTCATCAATCAGCTTCTCAAAGGCACCCGCGCAACAGGAATCGACTTTGACTTCGTCTCCGACCCACCTCAGCCGCCCGTCTATTACGCCGACTGACAACCCGGAACTTTGATGCCCCTTCCTCCCTTTGGACGATAAAGCCAGCAGGCCCCAACTCCATTCCAAAGGCTCTTTATGCGCACACTCATCACCCTCTGCCTCACGCTCATTTGCCTCGGCGGCCTCACCGCTTGCCAGTCACCCGAGCAAATCCACGACACCCAGGTACGCAACATCAAGATCATTGCCGACTCCATCGACCGCAAAATTCCTCTCACCCGGTCGATCCCCGTCGCCCTCCCCTCGCACGTCACCAGCACCGTCGATGTCTTTGGAAACCTCGACCACCCCGACCGGCTGCAATGGAACTGGGAGTTCAACGGCGTCAAAACCGTCAAGAACTACTACTTTGAGAACGGCGTCATCATCCTTTACACCTATAAGAAGACTACGAAACGCCCTGATGGTCAGGCCCCGGGCCCCAAGGACAATTACGAGCTCTCCACCTACTTCACCGACGACGATTCACGCAAGCGTGATCGCTTCCCCGAAGGAGAGCAACTTGATCGACTGCTCAGCCAAACCCATGCGGATAAAATCAAGCTTCGCACCCCCTCCGACGGCCTCCAGGCGAATTAGCTTGATGGTTAGCCAATCAAAAGACCATTAAAGTCAACAAAACACGTTGATTTTAGCCCCAAACAATCCACATGCCACTTAAAACACGTTGACACTTACATCCAAGTCCAATAAAACCAAGCCACAAATACCGCCAAACTCATTGGGGGTTAACACTGTCTCTACATTTCGCGGTTGAGATCACCCATCTGCATTTCGGGGAAGACGTACGTAACAACGCAGGCCACCGTGCCTGTTTCAGTCCCTTGTCACTCTAGGAGCCTCTCCATGTCGCAGAATCCCAGTTCAGGAGCTTCGCCAGGCAACGGCCCTTCGGTTGATTCGCTGGTGAAAACCATCGACCAAATCGAGGCGCAGCTCAAGGAATACCAGCATGCGCAAAAGCGCACTGGGCGCATCTTTGCGCTTGGTTCACTGGCCATCCTTGTCGTCATGATTCTGTTCGTCGTCAAGCTCTACGACACCGCCAAGACCAAGTTCACCGAAGACAAGGTTCGCGAAGCCCTCTTCACCGCGGCCAAAGGCCTGGAACCTGAAATCAAGAGCCAGATCGAAACCGCCGCCCGCGAAATCATCCCCCTCTACATTGAAGCCGCTCAGGCCCAGATGTCCAAGGATTGGCCCGTCATCCAGGCCAAGCTCTCTGAGAAAACCAACAAGTTCCCCGACCAGGTCCGCGGTATGCTCGTCAAAGACGGCCAGGCCATGCTCGACCGCGTTGAAAAACACCTGGAGAAAACCCTCACCAAGGAATTCCCCGGCGTCACCCCCGACAACGCCCACAAGCTGGCTGATTCGCTGATCAACCACACCGCTCTCAAGAGCGAACGCCTCGGCGAACAGCTCAGCAAGATCTCCGACGTGGAAATGAAAAAGATCCAGGCCGTCCTGGAAAAGTTCCCCATCGACGAGCTCTCCAAGCTTGATCGCTCCGTCCTGGAAAAGAAAGTCCTGCGCAAGGTCGTTCAGGTCATCGACTATGAACTGGAAGTCCACGGCACCAAGGATGGCTTGGATCTGGATGAACTCCAGAAGCAAGGCATCATCGGCACCACCCTGCTGGGAGCCAAGGCTGAAGCCAAACCCGAAACCAAGTAATCCTCGGACGCTTTCGCCCTCTCTCATCTCCTCGGTTCTGATTCTTCCCTACACCAAGACTTCCACAGGAACTTTCTAAAATGTCTACCGACGCACAAAACCTCGCCCAGCTCGAAAAGCGCCTGGCCGAGCTCAAGGCTGAACTCGATCGGCAACGCCGGTCCCTCTCGGCCAAGCAAAACACCGTCATGGTCATCCTGATCCTTCTGGTCGTCGGCATTGCCGGCTACCTCTGGTTCATCACCCACAAGCTCGACCAGCACCTCGACGCAGACACCGTCGTCACGCTCGCTGTCGAACAGGCCCGCCCCCAGATCAAGGCCCAGATCAGCTCCCTGGCCCTCCAGGCCAAGGAAAAGCGCACCGACGTCGTCTCCAAGGCCTCGGAATTCCTCCGCAACGACGCCCCCAACCTCGTCTTCGACCGCGCCATGGACAGCCTCCAGGGCCTCTACTCCAACGAACTGCTCAAGGCTGAAAAGCAGATCAATGAAGTCATCGACGCCGGCGTCATCACCGCCAAGGAAACCTTAAAGGAACGCGGCGTCGACCTCTCCAAGCCCGAAGAGTTCGACAAGTCCGCCGAGAAGGTCGCCGAGATCTTCGCCAAGGAAAGCGAAAGCCGGATCAACGACTTCTACAAGAAGTACACCGAACGCTCCGAATCTTTCATCTCCATCCTTGACCGGCTGGGCGAAGGCAAGGGCCTCAACAAGCGCGAAGAACACTACCGCGACCTGATCACCGGCGTCCTGGCCGTCATCAAGAAGTGGCACGACGACGCCCCCGCCGGCGCCGCCGCCCCCACCGCGAAGTAAAACTTCGTCCGACAACCAAAACCAAACACAACCGGCCGGGCCTTCCCGGCCGGTTGTCATTTTCCCACCCCCCTCTTTCTCTGGCCTTACCCGATCCCCGAAACCCGAACCCCGAAAAGGCCGCAGGCCTCTCACTTCACTCTGACCACCATCCCAACTGTGAACCCCCGGCTCCGCACTCCGCACTCTTGGCACGGGACACGGGACGCAGGACTCGGGACACAGCCCCCTTCCCTCCCCTGAAAATCCCATATCATGTCCCCTCCCCAGCCTCCTCCCTCGTCAACATCAAACATCTGACATCGACATCCATGGCCACCTGGTACTTCATCCTCGTCAGCCTCCTCTGGGGCTCAGCATTCCTGCTGATGAAGAAGGCCGACCTCCTCTTAAACGCCGTCGCCATCGCAGGCATCCGCGGCCTCATGGGCGGCCTGGCCCTCATGCTCCTGTGGCCCACGCAAAAACGCCCCTGGCCTTCCTTCAAAGGCCGCTGGCTCGCTCTCCTGGCCATCGTCATCCCCGGTTACTGCTGGCCCTATTTCATCCAGCCCTGGTTCGTCTCCCGGCATGGCGGCGCGCTCATGGGCGTCTTCATCGGCCTCGTCCCCCTCTTCACCGTCATCGCTTCCATCCCGCTCCTTAAAACCAAACCCACCATCCGCCAGACTCTCGGCGTTCTGGGCGGACTCTTCTTCCTGCTCCTGCTTTCCAAGGACGCCCTCTTCAAGCTCGACATTCCCATCACCCACCTGTTGCTCTGCGCCAGCGTCCCCACCTGCTACGCAGTGGTGAACATCTTCATCAAAAAGCACTTCCACCACATCCACCCGATGGCCTTCACTGCGGCCAGCCTGCTGGCCACCGCCGGCCTCATGCTCCCGCTGAGCACCACGCAGCATCTCAAAGACGGTCCGGTGCTCCTCCCCGTCATCGCCGTCATCACACTCGGCGTTCTCTGCACCGGCATTGCCAACTGGATGTTCTACGCCCTCGTCCAGCAATCCGGCCCGTTGGTGGCCGGCATGGTCACCTATGTCATCCCCGTCATCGCCATCGCCTGGGGCTGGGTCGATGGTGAGCGCATCACCTTCATCCAGATCATCTGCGTCGCCGGCATCCTCGGCACCGTCGCCCTGGCGCAGACCCCGCCCCGCAAACCCCACCCACCTGTTCCTCAACCGGTACAATAAACCCTCGATTTTTATGCTCTTTCCGACTAGACCCAGCCACCAGCCACCAAACCCTTCCTCACCCGTTGCACGCCAGAGCCACTTCTGATACCATTTCCCGTCTCGAAAAACCGATGAGACATAGTTTTCGCCCTTACTGTCTGGGCACGGAGAATTTGAAGCCATGACGATTTCCGCAGAAAAGAAGAAGCAGGTTGTGATCGAATACAAGCGCAGCGAAAAGGATTCCGGCTCGCCCGAAGTCCAAGTCGCTCTTCTCACCGAGCGCATCACTGCCCTCACCGAGCACTTCCGCGCCCACAAGCATGATTATGCTTCCCGCCGCGGCCTCCTGATGCTCGTCAGCAAGCGCAACAGCCTCCTGCGCTACCTGTCCCGCACCAACCGCCCGGCCTACCAGACCCTCATCGGGCGCCTGGGCCTGCGTAAGTAATACAACCTGATCCCCCGCGACAAAACCCGGGCAATGCTCAAAAAAGCGTTGCCCGACTGTCGTTAGGGACCATCCGCCTATGACGGGCCACGGCACAGCTTTGCTTGCGCCACCCGAACGGCCCGACCAGGCACTTTCAGCCTTCGGGCCGATTTTGTTTCAATCCGGCACGTACTCCACAAGATTTACCCATCAAGTCAACAAACGTTTGAGTCGTCTTTCATAGTCAAAAGAGGAAAAGGAAAACACACCATGCCAGTTACCAAAGTTCAAGTCGAAATCGGCGGTCGCACACTCACCATTGAGACCGGCAAGCTCGCTAAGCAAGCCGACGGCGCCGTCCTCGTCACCTATGGCGAAACCGTTGTCCTGGGCACCGCCGTCCGCGCCGCGCCCCGCGAAGGCATCGACTTCTTCCCCCTCACCGTCGACTACCGCGAAAAACTCTCCGCGGCAGGTAAATTCCCGGGCGGCTTCCGCAAGCGCGAAGGCTCCCCCAACCAAAAAGAAACGCTGACGATGCGCAACATCGATCGGCCCCTGCGTCCCCTCTTCCCCAAGGGCTTCCTGGATGAAGTCCTCATCCAGTGCTGGGTTCTCGCCGCCGACGGCCAGAACGATCCCGACGTTCTCGCCGGCATCGCCGCCTCCGCCGCCCTCTCCATCAGCTCCATCCCCTTCGAAGGCCCCATCGGCAACGTCCGCGTCGGCCGCGTCGACGGCCAGTACGTCATCATGCCCACCCTCGCCCAGTCGGAATTCTCCGACCTGGACCTCCTCCTCTGCGGCCACGATGACGGCCTCAACATGATCGAAGTCGGCGCACAGGAACTCCCCGAAGACGTCGTCGCCGGCGCCATCGAATTCGGCTACGCCGAAATCAAGAAAATCGTCGCTGCCCTCAAGGACCTCCAGGCCCAGGTCGGCAAGCCCAAGGAAAAGTCCCTCATCCTGCCCGACCCGGCCATTGTCGAGCACGTCAACAAGAACCTCGCAGAACCCCTGCGTACCGCCAAGACCACCCCCGGCCAGAAGCTCGAACGCTACGAAGCCGTCAAGGTCGCCAAGAAGCAGTTCATCGAGAAGTTCTACCCCGCCCCCGGCGAAGACGCGACCATCGCCCAGATCAAGAAACACGAAAAGAACATCAAGGACGTCAAGCTCGCCATCAGCGACCTTGAAGAAAAGGTCACCCGCCAGGTCATCCTCACCGGCGTGCGCACCGACGGCCGCAAGTTCGAACAGCTCCGCAAAATCGAATGCGAAGTCGCCGTTCTTCCCCGCGTCCACGGCACCGGCCTCTTCACCCGCGGCGAAACCCAGGCCCTCGTCACCGCCACCCTCGGCACCGGCAAGGATGAACAGATCGTCGACGGCCTCGGCGCCGAATACGCTGAAAAGTTCTACCTGCACTACAACTTCCCCCCCTTCTCCGTGGGCGAAGTCAAGCGCATCACCGGCCCCGGCCGCCGCGAAATCGGCCACGGCATGCTCGCACAGCGCGCCCTCCAGCCCATCCTCCCCCCGGTCGATGTGTTCCCCTACACCATCCGCCTCGTCTCCGACATCTTTGAATCCAACGGCTCCTCCTCCATGGCCTCGGCCTGTGGCGGTACCCTGGCCCTCATGGATGCAGGCGTACCCATCAGCGCTGCCGTCGCCGGCATCTCCATCGGCCTCGTCACCGAAGACGGCAAAGACGTCTACCTCACCGACATCCAAGGCGAAGAAGATCACTTTGGCGACATGGACTTCAAGGTCTGCGGCACCAAGGACGGCATCA
>CAZIWA010000084.1:0-24139 GCA_964542875.1 uncultured Phycisphaeraceae bacterium | reverse complement strand
CCTGCATTGAATTGCGTGGACACCAGGCCGCCGGTTGTGTTTCCCGTAATCGTGTAAACCAGGTTTGCGCCTGCGGTCTCAGGGTCAGAAAAGTAATCGGCAAGATTGATGTTTTGGGTCGGTGCATCTTCATTCACAATGACATTGGGAATCGTCACCACCACAGGGTTGTCATTGTCGGTTTCAGCCACGGACACCTTGATCTGTGTCGTGACGCTAAAACCAATCTCATCGGTCACAGTCAGATCGATCAACGCTTGGCCGGATTTGTTATCACCCAATGTAAGAGTGATGAAAGAACCATCTGCCACCGCAGTCACAAGCTGGGCGTTGGTGTTGGAGCCAAGGGTGTAAACCAGCTTCCCATCCGGAGTTTCTACGTCGCTGAAATATGAGGAGATATCAAATGTAATAGGAGCATCCCCCTCGGATAAAAACACTTCGGGTATGCCCGTCGTCACTGGCTTGCTGTTCCAGGTAAAACGCTGGAACATGGCGTCATCGGTGTTGTCTGGAAGCTTGCTGTTTTTATTGATCCATCCAAAAGTGATATCGCCGTTGGGTGCCACTGCCGGACGAGAGCCAGTCTGCATCTGCGTGAAGGCAGCGTCGCTGAAGCGAGTCTGATCGCCGATCTTGGTCATATTCTCGTCATACACTTGAAAATATGAAGCCAGTGCACCGTACGGGCTAGTGCCTTTGGAAACGAGGCTAGACCAGGAAATAACGTAGCCTGCCCCAGGAATCGTGGCGATATAGGGGCTGACCTGATACCCCGTGGTTAAGGTATTCACTACAAAAAGCCCGCTAACTGGTGTCCCCGTTGCGTCGTAGGAGCGAGCAAAGATTTCAGCATCCGTCTGCGCTGAATTGGAATACGACCAAGCGGCTATAAAACCACCATCCGCCTGGAATGCGACTGTTGGTCGAGACTGACATGTCCCATCACTTTCGCTGACGGTAACCTTTGAGCCCACCGGCACGTTATCCGCGCCGAAGCGTTGGAGAAAAATTCCACCCGTAGCCAAACTGGGTGCGCTGTCCCAAATAACTGCATAACCACCATCAGGACTTGCTGCTATTTGGGAGAACGTACCGCTGGTAACACCGCTTGCTACCAGCGTCTCTGATGTAATCGCAACACCCGCAGCAGAAAAACGACGTGTGTAAACGCTTGGGCCTCCAGGAGCGCTCGAACTGGTCCATGAGACGACAAATGATCCATCGGCCAGATATGTCGCAGTCAATTGTCCGCCACCAGCGTTTTCGTATGCCTTAAACGTGGCTCCGACCGCCACACCAGCAGAATCGTAAACCTGACCTGACGCATTCCACGTGACTACAAATCCCCCATTAGGTGATGCGCTGACACGGCTGTCATAGCCGCCGGCACCAATTGCGAAGTCATTGGTTAATGGAGTACCGGAACTATCAAACCGCCGGCCGCTAATCGTTCCTCCGAACTCCCACACCAAAACAAACGAGCCGTCAGTCAGATAGGTAATTCCACCTTCAAATTGCGAGCCATATATGAACTGGTTCGCGATCACGCTCGGGCCGATCGGGCTCAACACGCTCGAAGGATCGCGATCAACCTCAACGTGAATCGCCATGTCGGTATACAGACCTTTGGTGTCCGTTGCCCGAACGATGATATTGGCGATACCAAAGCCCAATGCCAGGGTATTCAAATCCAATACCGAACCGGTCATCTTCGCGGTAACGACAAATGGGTTGCCATTGGAAACAAGTGTGTAGGTCAACTCACCGCTGGCATCGTCGCTATCGGTGAAATAAGCTGCGAGATCTAATTGCTTGCTCGCTCCACCAATTGCCAGCGCAATTGGATCAATCGCCACTGCAAACGGCGGTTCATTGCGGTCCACCGCATAGCTGAATGTGTTCTCCACGAACAACCCTTGCGGGTCCGTAGCCCGGATGGTGACAGTCGCCGTTCCGTCTGCAATTGGTGTCAACGAAAGCAAGCCACCAGCAGTGGTCGTTGCAGTCGCCACACCGTCATCGGAATTCTCCACCACCAAGTACGTCAATCCCGTGGATGGCGTTTCCAGGTCTGCAAAATAAGAAGTCACATTAAATGAAACCGGGGACCGCCCATTAACCTCAAACGGCACAGGCGCGTCCAATGCAACCGGCGCATCGTTTACACCCGTCACATTAACGGTGAATTCGGTCGCCACATTCAGGCCTGCGGGATCAACTACATACAACGTAAACTTCGCGGTACCATTTAAATCCGCGATCGGTGTAATAGTCAGCTTGCTTCCCACCAGTTCTGCCGTGCCCAAGACAGAGGGGAAACCGCCAGGCATGGTGTAAATGAGCCCGCCTGAAGCGGTTTCAGCATCGCTGTAATACGTGGAGAAATCGATCGTTGTAGGCGTGTCCTCAGTAACGTTGATCACCGCCGCCTTGGATAATTTCGGCGCGTACTGCCACTCCATGCGCCTGAACATCGCTTCATCGTTACCTGCGCTGTCACGGTTGATCCACCCAAGCATCACACTGCCGTCGGCAAGAACCGCAGGCCGTCTGGCCGACTGAATCTGTGTCCCTGCCGGCGCTCCGTAGGCGATCTCGCCTTGCACCTTGTTCCCGGATGCATCAAACATCTGGAAGGCCGCGCTCACACCCGGCCAGTTGGACCAGCCGCTATGGGTCACGTTCGTCCATGAAACGATAAACCCGCCATCGGGCAGCATCGCAATATCCGGGCTTACCTGACGGTTGGTGGTGTTCGTATTAACGATGAATTCGGTGCCAATGGCCGTTCCAGATGCACTGTAGCGTCGGGCATAAATTTCCGTGCTGCTGGCGGATGTCGTGGTAGCCCGTACATATGCAACAACAAAAGAACCGTCTGGCGCATACGCCACCGAAGGACGAGACAGCCCGATTTTCTGTGTGGGGCTGATGGTCATTACATTTCCGATGTAAGTGTTGGAAGCCGAAAAGCGCCTACCAAGAATCTGGCCAGACGAACTATCGGCATACGTCTCCCATACCGCCATGTATCCACCATCCGGAGACGCCGCGACCTCCGGAAACGTATCGACCTGGTAGGTCGTTCCAGACAAAATCACCTCATTGGTCAGCGGTGTGCCATCACGCGCAAAACGCCTGATATAAGCTGTATGGTTGCTTCCTGCGGCATTGGGCCCGCTAAGCCACGTGAACACCATGGAGCCATCCGTCAGGATCGCCAGATTCCCCTGCCGCTGATCGCTGGCGGTTGTGCTGTTCACTCGCACCTCGGAGCCGACCTTGTTTCCCAAGGCGTCAAAAGCCTGAAAGAACACGCCCGAGTCATCCCCAGTCCCGGCCCCCGACCACACCACGACAAACGTCCCATCAGATGCGATATCTACCTGGCTCTCGCTCACCGAACCCACCGTGCCGGCGCGCACCTGGATGTCTCCGGTCAACGGTGTGCCGTCAGCAGCAAACCTGCGCACATACGTGCTGCTTCCCCCTGCCGGGCCTTCCCCCTCCCAATTCACAATAAACGTCCCATCCGGCGCTGCGGCAATAGAGCTCAGCCCTTGCCCACCCGTCGTGTACTGGTTGGCAACAAGCATCCCCCCCGCCATCACCAGGCTCCGGCTCGGGTCCCGCGTCGCTGTCACGGTGAACGTCGAATCAACATATGCCCCGGTCGAATCCTTACCCCGGACGGTGATCACCTCCGTGCCCCACCGCCCGGCGATAAATCCGATGTCCAGCATCGCACCTGTAATGGTGTGCGTAAATGTTGTCGGCCTTGCGCCAGAAACAATCGTATAAATCAGCCCTGCCCCACCATCTTCAGGATCGGAAAAATACGCGCTCAGATCAATATGGGCAGTGGGGGCATCCTGAGTCACTGTCAGGTTGGGGATTACAGTCACCGTCGGCACGTCATTGACTGGATTGACCGTCACATGAAAAGTCTGGGAGTAAAACAATCCACCGGGGTCAGTCGCCTGAACTGTGATATCTCCCTCACCAAAGGCATTTTTTGCATAAGTGAGTGTGAGGGAACCTGCGCTAATACTGGCCGTGATAACCGACGAGAGCGTATTATCCGTTACCAGGTACACCAAAGAAGCTGCCGGAGTTTCGACATCACTGAAGTAGCTGGTGAGATTAATGACGGTGGGTGATGCGTCTTCAGAAACAGACACCGGCCCAATGACTGTGGCAATCGGAGCGTCGTTAACTGTTGCGACCGTCAGCTCGATTGAAGTCTCAACGAAATACCCCAAACTATCCGTGCCACGCACGATAAGGTTGGAAACACCATTGGCATTTGCCCCCAGGTTCAGTGTGAGAACACCACCGCTGATGGGTGTGGAAGTGACAAGGGCAGAGTTAGAATTAGATTTGACCGAATAGATCAATCCCGAAGGCCCGCTATCAAGATCGTTGAAATAAGCGTAAAGATTGACGGTAGGTGCCGGGGCATCTTCATCGATGGTAATCGGCGAGATCGCTGTGACCGTCGGAGCAAAATTGTTCTCCACGGTCACTGAAAAGGTGCGCTCGGCATACAGCCCTCCTTCATCGGTCGCTCTGATAGTGATCTGCCCGACGCCATTATGAACACCGTCAGGGGTGAAGGTGAATGTGCCGCTGACAACACTCATTCCACCCAAGCCGGTAGTGGTGTTTGTTGGAATCGAAAACACAAGGCTGCTAAACGGCGTTTCGGAGTCTTGAAAGTATTTAGAGAGATCGATGGTGATAGGCTGAGAATTCTTGGCTATTACAAAATTCGGGATGGCCGTAGATGAGGGAGCCGTCTGCGTCTTTATCTCTCGCGCAAACACGCCGTCACCATCTCCATCCGAAAAAGCGTCCACCCATGAAATAACCGTCGTGCCATCCACGCCCTGATGACCCACCTTTACGTCGCGTACCCCGGTAGATGCTCCCGATAACAGGAATTGATTGCCCGCTGGGACACCATCTGCACCATACAGGCGACCGTAGGCCTGGCCCAGTTCAACGCCTTGCTGGGCTTCATGCCAAACAACCAGAAAACGACCATCGTCACCCGACCACACGCTCGCCTTTTGCTGTTCGCCAGTAACAGTGCTATTCACCAGAAAATTAGCACCGATGGCGGTGCCCGCCGAGTTGTAACGCTGAGCATACACACCCGCACCATCTTGATCTTGAAAGCCTTCCCCACTCCATACGATCACGAATGATCCATCCGCCGCCGTATCGATGTCGGATAATTCCTTGCGTCCAATCGCATAGGTAGGCACTTCAAACTCATCACCCTGCGGAGCGCCGGAAGCAGAAAATCGCCTTCCCGCAATGCTGTTTGGGCCATTTAATATCGTAAATTGCCATGTCACCACAAAGCTATTGTCATTTGCAATTTCGATATCCGGAGAAACATCGTTAAAAAGCCCACTCAACACGCTCACATTAATTCGACCACCCAACTTCGAACCTGTCTTATCCATCCGTTGCGCAAAAGTCTTCTGGATATTCGGACCATTGATATCTTTCCCTACGCCCACGGCAACGAGCGTATTGTCGGTCCCAGCAGCAATGTCGCTCACGAGCGCGCCGGTCGCGATCAAAAACGACGATCCCACCTTTGCGCCCACACTATCGAAACGCTGACCATACGCACTGCCGCTAGCCGTATCATTCCATCCAACCACAAACGATCCATCATCAAACATCGTGCTGAACGAACCCAGTTGATTCCCAGCGGTCACATCATTGACCAGGAAATCTCCCGTCACCGCTTTACCGTCCGCACCAAAAAGCTTGGCGAACACACCATTGTTATCGCCGGTTCCTTGGCCAGCCCAGGAAATGACAAATGACCCATTGGCAGAGCGGCTCACTGGCGCGTCGTACGTCTGGGCACCAGTCGTATAGCTGTTGACCTGAAAAATATCGCCCAATTCATATGTCAGGCCACTCATCAGCGCCCGCTGCTCCATCTGCTCAAACGCAGCGCGTTCCTTCCCCTCCCCCCCACCCAAAAACGCCTTCACCCACTGCGCAAGCCGGGTGTATCTGCCATTGGTGTGTGCTGCTTTGGAACCGGTCTTGGAAGAGTGTTTGGTTTTTGAAATCATCATTTGATTGAATCCCCCGTGAACTCACGAATGAGGCGGTTTTGAAAAAAGCAGCAACCCCGTGGAACACATGTGACGGGCCAAATACTACAGACGCTGCAGTGAGATACGAGTTTCCCCCGCCGACAGTTCGTCGGCGCACTTAACCGGCTTTCCGGCAGTCCAAGATTTTAGCCGATTCGCGCCCAATCCCCAACTTTTCAGGCACTTTTTTATGTGTAGACGTAAACTATTGCAGACACCAACATTACAAAACTCGTCAAACAATAACGTTTCAGAAAAAGTGCGGCAGATCGAAGCATTTCGCCAAACGCCTGCTCCAAATAGTAGAGTCTGCCATAGGAGAAACATTTACATTATTTTCAATTCAATCACCATTAGCCACCGCCCACTCACCCCCAGAACTTACGCGCCTTTGCCTTGGTTTTAACACAAGCCTTCCTCGTCTCGGCGATCCGGGCGACCACACTGCCGAACACAAACCTCCCCCACTCTTCCAGCGCCAGCCCGTGATAGCGCTTTGCCAGATGCTTCATCACCTTGGCCTCCAGTTCAGTCATCTGTGCACGTGCCTGGTCCAGCTCGGCGAATCTTCGCTCAAAATCCTCCGGCACCAGCCGAGGCGCGTTCAGCACCGGCCCAATGTCATTGAGCACAATCTCTGCGGCCCGAATCTGCGCATGTGTCTGCACCATCAGCATCAACGTCTCAAATTCATACCGATGGGTTTTCACTTTCGGCAGCAGCCCACGCATACGCTCCAGAATCTGCGCTTCGATCCGCCAGTCTTCCCGGGTCCGCCCAATCTCTGCAATTAAAAGCTCCACCGTTGCACCGGGTATCTCCGGCCAAAATGGCGCGGGGTTGGCGCCCATCAGCCGCGCCATTTCATGAATCACCGGCCACGTCAGATCAAACATCGCATTAGGCGGCTTAAATGTCCTCGCCCTCGCCCATGACGTCCCGATGTGCCCCATCGCCCCCGTCCCCACCCGCTTCACCGCAGCCGCCCACGACTGCTGATTCTTCAACAACTGCTGATAAGGCAGAAGCACCGGCCCATTCCCCGAAGTACGCAGTGCGCTCCCGGGCAGGCACGTAAAACCTTCCTTCACAAAAAAATCCAGGTAAAAGTGCCGAACCACATGCCGCTCCCCCACCCGATACGGCGAAAGCGCCGCGGCGGCAGCCGGCGACATGTCTTCAAAGTACCTGCTGTGTGACGTAATCCCCGGCGCCTTGGGGTTGTGTGGCTCGTTTCGCCAAGCTTTGGCCACGCGCGACCCACCCCCGATCCGGGCCGCAGTATGCGGCTCATCCCCCAAGCTTCCATACTCCCATGGCGAAAGCACCACCCGGTCTTTGAAACGCTCAAATAGCCCCGGCTTGTAAAAGTCCTGAAGCATGTCCGCCCAGATGATCGGCTTCACACCTCTGCTCTCCACCACCGCCAGCAATGTCTCCAGATGCGCGATGAAAAGCTCCAGCACATCCCTGCCTTGCTCTTTGGCCAGGTGCGTCAGCGATGTCGCTTCATCCATGCCCAGATGAATGTGGGTGATCCCCGGATGCACATCGAGCGTCTGGTTCAGCATGTTTAGCACAAGCGCCACCGCCTTGGGGTTGGTGGGGTCGATGGTGTCGTAAAACTTGTGCGGAATGGCCAGCCCGCGATACCGCTTTTTATTAAGCACATATTCCAGATGCCCCAGGCACTGCACCAGCGGAATCACTTGGATTCCGCGTGCCTTGGCCCGGACGTTGAACGCCTTGATATCCCGCATCGAGAGCACCGTTTCCGGGTCGTCAGATGCATCGATGCCCTTGAACGGAAATACGGTTTCATACTCAAGGAGCACCGTGTTGACGCTTTGATCGGCAAGATCATCCACCAGTTTGGGCAGATAGGCGCTCTTGAACATGACGCCTTTAAAGTCCAGATGCACAGCGATAACAGGAGTCTTCATGACCATAATATAACCCAGGTTATTTTTCTAACCATCAACCGCCCTGTATCCAACTGATTCACTGAGCAGGCGTGAACTTCTGGCACACCACCACCACGTACGTCACATCGTCTAAAAACGTCACATTCTGAGTGAAATCAGTCAGGGCTTTATCCAGAGCGTCGGCCACCGCCTTGGCGGTAATCTTGCCGGGGTTGGCTTTTTCCGCATCGCTGATGGCTTCTTTCAACCGTTCTTTGCCGAAAAGCGTCAGGTTTGGCCCATGGGCTTCCCAGACGCCGTCCGTGCCGAAAAAGAGCACATCCCCGTCGCGCAGATCGGAAAACTCGTATTCCTCATAAGCCTCGTTTTGAATCACGCCCAGCGGGACCGACCCGCCATCCAGCTCTTGGAAATGCCCCGTGGAAGGCCGGAAGTGGATCACCGGGTCATGCCCCGCTGATGCCCATCGCACCGTGCCGAATTCCGGGTCCACCTGTGCAATCGTCATCGTCATGAACCGCCCATGCGAAGCATCCCGCGCCAGGATGTCATTAAGCTCAGACATTAAGTGCCCCAGGTTTTGAATCCGGGTCGCCCCCATGCGCAGCGCAGCCCTGGCCGTGGCCATAAGCAGCGCCGCAGCGATTCCGTGCCCCATCACATCGCCAATGGCGATGGTCAGCCGCGATCCCTGCGGCGTTTGGATGAAGTCGTAATAATCCCCACCGGTCGCTTCGCAGTAAACGCTGTGCCCATGGATATCCAGCGAACCTGAATCCGGATTCTTCCCCGGCAGCAGGCTTTGCTGCACCTGCCGGGCCAGCTCCAGCGATCGCTCGACGGCGATGTGCTTCTTGAGTTTTGAAGACATGCCGTTGAGCTCGTCGGAAATCTGGTGGAACTCCCTCACGCCATTCAAATTCACCTGCGTGTCCAGATCCCCCTGCCCGATGGCCCGGATGTGCCCGATAAGCTGGTAAACCGGTTTGATCAGCCATCCGGAGACGACATAGCTGGCACCCACGCCGATCACCAGAAAGCCCGCGCTGATGATGAACATCAGCCGCATCAGCCGCCTGGAATCCTGCATCAGCGAATCCTCGGACACCATGGTGACGATGCGCCATCGCAGCCCATCGGCAACGGAAAACCACTCTGATCTCGCCAGCATCGGCGTGCCGTTGTGGGTGTATCGGAAGAAGTCGGATTCAGTCGCCGCACCGGGAATCACCTGCGCCTGGGAAGAGCGCTTGCCGGCATCATCCGTAGAGCGAATGCCCGATCCGGCCACCAGCAGGCCCTGCTGGTCGAACACGAACAGGTTCTGATTCCTGCCTTGGGAAATCCGGCCCAGAAATCGTGAGATTTCTGAAAGCGTCACATCGATCACCAGCACGCCTTTAAGGGTTTTATCCTTCCCATAAATGGGCGTGGCGTAACCGATGCCAAACACCGACGCATCCCCTCGGTCCTGAAACCACGAATAGATATCCGTCCACACCGGCGCCTGGGCCTCCACCGCATTGGTGTACCAGGGACGGGTTCGCGGGTCATACTGATAAATCTTGTTTTCAGGGTCCTCTACAGGAAGGTTTGTCACGCCGGAGAGCGTGGTTTCCGTGGTCTCATCGGGCCCCGGCCCCTTCCCCCGGCCCAGCCGAAGCCGGTTATGAACCTGCATCAGATAGGTGGATTCACCTTTGGTGGAACCGTAACACACCGAGGCCACTTCATCGCCCGTGGCCAGGCGGTCGAACATCATCGGCTCCCAGCCGGTCAGGTTTCCGGTCAACGGAATCTGGCTGTGCTCAATGCGTTTTACATAAAGCCGGCTCTGCCGAACGGCGTAACCAATGCGCGCCCGGATCATCTCCTGCGCCCGGTGAGACTCCGACTCCAACCGGCTCTGCGCATCACCCTCGACAATCCGCCCGGTAATCGTTGACGACAGCACGATCAGCACCACGGCGATAATCGCCACCGGAATGGTCAATGCCAAAATCACCAGCATCCGAACAGAAGGCGATCGGTCGACAACATGAGCGGTAGGTTGTGAGGCTTGGGGGTCCAATGGCTCGCCTTCACAAATCGTCGGCCGATGGAGTTGAAGGTCTCACATGGACCCGGCATAGAAAGGGCTTTAACGCAAACACCGCGGCTCATTGCATCTTAACCACGTATTAAAATCGGTCAAAGGTCAACCTAAACACGCTGTGCAAGTTCATCTAAACCGGTAAACAAAGCGGAGAAATTAGAAATAATTTCGTAGCCAAAGCCTAAATTAAACGTAGGATATGGGAAATGGAGCACGACGGGTGCGCCCTAAGATCAAATGTTATGACCCTCTTTTCCGGAACGGCGAGCCAAGACGCTTAGTTATGACCCAAGAAAACTCCAATAACGATGTCATGTTACCCCCCGGCAAACGTCCCACCATCGCCGATGTCGCCCGAGCCGCTGGCGTAACCAAAGCCACCGTGTCAATGATCTTAAATGATCGGCCCGAGTGCTTCGCGTCGGAAGCCACCCGCACCCGCGTCTACGACATGGTCAAGAAGCTCGGCTACCGTCCCAGCGCCGTCGCGCGCGCCCTAAATGGTAAACCAACCCTAACCATCGGGCTCATCGTCACCGGGCTGGATGTGGAAGTCACCTCCCGAAAAATCGTCGGGTTTGAGTCCTCCGCCCGCGCCGCCGGCCTCCCCACCATGATCACCTGCACAGAAAATAACTCCGAAAAGGAAGATCAAGCCATCCAATGGCTGATGGATCGCCAGGTGGACGCCATCGCCATCTATCCTTCTGAAACCGGCCCGCACAACCAGTTGCGTCGGCTCGTGGACACCGGCTTCCCCGTTGTCACTTTCGACGGCCGCGGCCGTCTGGACTTTAAAACCGATGACGTGAGCGCCAATGTGTTCAAGGCCGGGCAAATGCAGGCAGAACACCTTCTGGAGCTGGGCCGCACGCGTCTGGCCTATGTCGCGGGTAAAACCCGGTGCTATGTGAACGACCAGAAGATCGAAGGCTTCCAGGACGTCTTCAAGAAAAACGGCATGCCTGTCCCCCCCACGGTGACGATCGATCTCGACCGATACAGCATGAACCACTACGCCACCGATGAGGTGGAGCAAGTGCGTGAGCACTTCCTCACCGGGGAGTTGCCCTGGGACGCCATCGCCGCTGTGGGTGATGCCATTGCCATGGGCGTCATCCGCATCGCCACAGAGATGGGCGTGAGCGTGCCCGACCAGCTCGCCGTCGTGGGCTGCGACGGCATGGCGACATCCGCGGAAGGCGCCATCCCCCTCACCACCATCACGCATGATTCGGAGAACATCGGCGTTAAGGCTTACCAGTTGCTCCGGGAACGTCTCTCTGGTGAGCGCTCAGGCACAAACCTCGTGCAATTGATGATCCAACCGACGCTTCAAGTGCGCCGGTCGACCGTTAAGAGCGCAAACCGGGTGAGCCTCCGGCCGGTGTAACGCGCGGCTCGCATCAACCATAGTGGATCGTCAGCACATCGCGCCCCGTCACCGGGAATGTGACCAGCAGTTCATGATCCGGCGTTGACTGCACAGGAATTGAAACTCCATTCACTGTGACGCTGGTGATCCATCCCTGGGGATGGGCAAGCTGCAATGTCCGCTGCCCTGCTTTGATGGACCCGCCCGGCGACTGCGGAGCTGATTCAAGAGTCACCACAAGGCTTGTCGCGGTTTTTTGCGCATCCACCGCTTTAACGTATGGATCCGTTGGGGAAACCAGAATTCCATCGATAAGCCATGCGATACGCATGTCTCCGCCTGCCACGCGGATCGGGGTTTCATGCTTGTGGTTCAGGATCAGCGACGGGAAAACGCTCTGGCCGTAGATATTGTGATTCACCAGGTAAACCACGCTGTAAGCCTCGCCCGAGGGGAACGCGCCGTCGTAAATCGAGTAATAGACATCCCTGGATCGCACCGCGATATCCTGCTGCTGAGACTCAGCCAGCGTGCGCAGAACGTCGGTGATGAAGGCATCCAGCCGCTGTCCTGGATACTCCCAGGTGTTCAGCAGCAGCACGGTGCCTTTGCCCACCCGGTGCTCAAGAAGAACAGGTTGACCGGGGTTGGCCTTATCACGGGAGACAGCCAGCGGCGTGGCACCGTGGAGCGTCAGTGAACCCAGCGTTGCAGGCTCCAGATAAAGCGTGCCCTGAGGCAGATCCAATCGGGAGTCAGTAGAGTCGTTCTTAAGCAGCACTTCTTCAATGGCTGGCCCCGGGCCGCTTGCCGGCGCGACCGTCGCACCGCAAAGCGCGCGCAGGTCGCCATCATGGATAAACATCTGCGGCCGATCCATCCGCGTACGGGTCGAAAGATGAGGAAGGCTTAAAAAGAGAATCCCTCCTTGCGTTACATAGTCGATCAGCGCCTGGTAATGCTCCGGCGTCATGGTATTCCAGCCGAGCATGGCCAGCGCCCCATATGACGAGAGCACCTCCGGCGCGGCCTCGATCGGAACCAAGTCCACCTGACCGCAAGGCGGGGTGCCGTAGCTGAGGGTCTTGCCCGGATCAGCCTGCCAGTAATACATCCGAGGCGGCGTATACCACGGCTCGGAGTCAAACACGTGATCGATGTGATTCGCCGTCTTGGCCGCGTCAGGGGCCCAGAATCCCGGATGGTCCACCAGCCAGAGCCGCTCATAGCCGGAATCCAGGTGCCCGGCGACATATCCCATCCGCACCCGCGGGTGCACCGCAGGCCGGGTATGAAATTGCGTAAACCGATGAAAGTCCGCCAGAAACTCCCGTGCCGCCTGCGGAATCGGATGGTCAAACTCCAACCGCTCTGATTCCCCCTTGCGGATCGGCGGGCTGGCTTGAATGGTGAAAAAACCAGAGCAGGAGCCCGTCACGCAAAGCGGCATGTTGCACTCGGTAAACAGTGAAGCCCCCGCGGCGAAAAACAGCCGGTACGCAATCGCCAGCCTGCGTGGCAGCAAATAGTCGGCAGGCGGCCGGAAATACCCCATCGCCGCGTGGACGCCCCATGCGTTCTTGCCGTAAGCACGGGCAGCCCCGCGAACGCCGGATATCCCCCGCAATGGCTCGTGAGGCACCAGCTCCAGGATCGGCAAATCCACCCCGGCCAGCATGCAAAGCCGGATCTGCGACGACGCTTCGATCGCCGAAAGCGGCCCATCGAAATACTTCTTTACTTCGATCCCCAATGCCTTGTGCCGGTTCACAAACCAGTCCTGCACACTGGCGAAATCCAGCGTATCGATGTTGTCGAAAATAGAGGCCGGAAGCTGGCCGTCTGGAAGCTTCACAGCCGGCGTGAAGGCCTGGTCCGCAGCGGGAGTCGCCGCCATCTTCTTCAGCCGTTCCAGCGAAAGCGTGTGATGAAGAATGCTGAGATTTTCACCCATGATCATCGCCGTCATCACCACGCCCTTGCCCGCTTCGGCAAGCCGTTTGGCATCCGCGCCCGAAAGCGAGTGCAAGGGAGGCAAAAACGACACCGCCTTTAACCCAAGACTTCGGCAAAGGTCCAGTTGGCCGATCCAGTGCTCCAGCGGCATATCGACAATCGCCGCCATGCCATGCTCAGGCCGCTCGTGGAACCTGGGCGTGGCGTCCACCTTCGCCGCCATGTGCGGGTAACGCTTCTTCCAATCGGCCCGTGCCTCGTCAGAAATACCAATGTGCGCAGTATTCTGCAATTGAACGCAATTGCCCAGCTTTAAGTCTGCCACACGACGGATCACGGCGTCATGATCCCACGGCTGAATGAACTCAATCGGGATGCAGCAATAGACGGCCGGTACGACCTTGCTTTCTTGCGACATGTGACCCCTGCTACAAATAAAGAAAAGTGTGATTCCCGATCGTACCAGAGAAGGCAGGGGCAAGTCACCTCAAAGGGACCAGACGCCGGATTGCGTAACATATGTCGCGTCGATCCACGTTGAACTCCGGAGCGTATCGGGCATGGGTGTATGGAGAAAAACCGGGCTGGGGATGGCGGGCTTGCTGCTCACCATCGGATCCCTGGGGCAGCCATCGTTTGTCCACGGGCAAAATGCCCCTGCTTCTCCCGCAGCGCAGGACGGCATCATGCCTTTGTCCTATTACAACCCTGGAGATCGTGTCTGGGCCTACGGTTCAATCGAGTCCCGTGCGCCAATGTGGTTTCAGGCCACCGTCGTGAGACTCGTAGGAAACCATCACATCGTGGTTGAACAAGTGGCCGAGCAACGCGATCAAGGCGACTTCGTAACAGACCTGGACAAACTCAAGCCATACACCGGCACCGTTGAGGACTTGAAGGTGGTCCCCGGTACGATCGTAAACTTTCTAAAGGACCGTAATAACTTCCAGCCCGTCCGTGTGGTCGATGTCTATTCAGGAAAAGTGCTGGTTCGCTTCACCAATCACAGTGGTCTGATCTCAGCGGTCCCAAGCCAGGTCCGGCCCTTCTCCCGTTACGCCTCTGTTGATGCGATTCGTGATGTGCCGGGGGGGCTCCCGCCGGACGAACCCATGCTGGTCGACATCACCACTTTTAAGCCCGGTGAACTGGTAAGGGTATTAACGAATTCCAGCACCCTCTGGCAGGATGCGACGGTCATCGGCTTCGAAGATGAAAGGTTGGTTGCCCAAATCGCCACCCCCCACCCAAGAGTGACGATTTCCCAGGATCACTGCCGAAGCGCCGGCCAAAGCCAGGACGTCTGGCCGCTGACCATGGGCCAGACGGTGGAATACCTTTCAGGCACGCGATGGCTGCCGGGAAACATCATCGGGTTCACCGGCGATCAAGTGGTCATTCAGCCAGGCGAGCACTTGTATCGGCGGTACAAATTCAACGGTTATCGCGTCAAACCCAGTGAAATGGGGGAACCCGCGTCCACTGTTCCTGCTTCCTCTGAGTTTTATGAAAAGCTCGCAGCACTTGAAACCGCCAACACCAAACCCAGGCCGGCTGAAAGCTATAAGCCCGGCGATGTCGTTCTCTACTTCAACGCGGATAATTCATATTGGATAAACGCCGTGGTCTTGACGACTCAAGACGACAGGCTGGTGTTGATGGACTTCATAAATCTGATCGCCGAAGACACGGTTGTGCCGTTAAATAAGCTTCGGCCTCTGGGTTCAGCCTCAGAGAGCGAGGAATTTGTCCCCGGCACATTGGTCACGATGGAGAAGTCTTTGCCAGGCGATGTTTACGTCATCCGCAAAATCATTAAATCAGCCGCAATGCTGATTAAGCTCACGATGCAGACGCAAAGGGCGATAGCCGTGCCCGCGACTCATGTTGTTCCCTCGCCCGATGGAGAACCCGCAGGACGAGTGATCTGGGTCAAACGCGAAACCGGCAACGGTCCTGGAAAGTTTCGTGACATCCCCGTCAAGAGCATTCGCCCGAAAGTGACGGTCAAAGCCGCCCCCCCTCCCCCGCCGCCGCCGACCCCGGTGGTGGAGAAAAAGCCAGATCTTCCGCCTGCGCCTCCAGCCCCGCCGGCCTTGCTGGAACCCGGGGCCATCGTGGAAGCAAAAGTGGGCGAGAAATGGTTCAGGGCCAAAGTGGTCCGACGCACAGACAACGGGTACGTGGTGTTCATGGAATCAGGCCGTGAAGAAATCACCCGAAGCAAGGATCAGGTGCGCCTGCCCAGGCCGTGACATGCCGGTGCGGGCGATGTCGGTTATCTTTGTGGGATGAAACCAGGCATTTATCTGCTGCATAAGCCGTGTGGTCCGACAAGCTTTTCACTGCTGCAGGAGTTCACGAAAAACATCCAGGGCAAACCCGTCAAAACCTGCCATGGCGGCGCGCTGGACCCTTTCGCCTCAGGCCTCCTTCTGGTGCTGGTAGACCCCGCGACAAAGCTGTTCAACTACATCCACGATGCGCCCAAGGTGTACGAAGCCACCATCAAATGGGGTGTGGAAACCGACAACCTGGATCTTGGCGGCAAAGTGGTTTCAACGGGAGACACCTCCGGCCTCACCGAGCAAAAGCTCACAGATGCCCTGGCCGGCTTCGTGGGGTGGAAAGAGCAAATCCCTCCCACTCACAGCAATAAGCGCGTCGATGGCGAACGGGCTTACATCAAGGCGCACCGAGGCGAAGAAGTGGTGTTGCCCGCCTCTGAGGTTTACCTTCACGAAGCCGCTTGGATCAAGCACGATCTCCCCAACCAAAGCGTGGTCCGGCTCACCGCTCGAGGCGGGTACTACGTCCGCTCTCTGGCACGGGACCTGGGCCGCGCCATGGGTTGCGGCGCCCACCTCTCAGCCCTCACACGCGTGGCCATCGGCCCCTGGACCGACCCCGGCGCCGGCCAGATCGTCGGCGTGCATGGCAAAGACATATTGCCCTGGGCCCCCACCAAGGCGCTCAGCGATAAAGACATCGGCGAACTTCGGCAAACCCGGCCCATCCCCGCAACTGACATCGCGCCTGGTCACTGGCAGATGCCCGAAGGATTCCCGGAACCCAGTTGGCCTCTGGTCAGGGGTTTCCACCGCGACCGTTTTTGTTTCGTCCTGGCCCGCGATCCTGACGATTTGGGCCAAAACCCTGGCCTCCGGGTCGTGGCCCCCCTTCGCGGCGGTTTGTAGGCCCAAACCTCGGACGTGGATTTGAAGGCCCCGTTGGCGCTTGCGGCGCGGCAGGCGTCGGCGTCGGCTTGGCCGCCTGCGCCGGCACAGTACCCACGGGCTTGGGCTTCAAAGGTTTCTGCATGATGAAAAGGTAATTGAAACCCCGAAGGTAGAAGTTGCCCTCTTCTGCGGCAGCCCGGTAATTGCCCATCGTCAGCGTCTTGTTGTAACGGACCACCGAGATGATATCGATCGGGTCCATAAGCTTCTGCATCATGCCGAAAAGCTCAAACCCAATGGGATAAAACCCTTTGTCTTTCACGAACGAATCGCTGACATAGAGCCCCATATACCCGGTGGGCTTAAGCACCCGGTGAATCTCCGTGATCACAAGATCCATTGCCTGGTAATAGCTGCCGTCAGCCGCATCAAGCTTGCCGATGCACCGAGGATCGTCCGAATAATCGATGTGCGTGGAATAAGGCGGATCGATAAACACGAAATCAGCCTTACCATCCTCCAGGGGAAGCTTGCGCGCATCAACCCTGAAGATGTCTTTCCGGATCGGGTTCACGTCGTACCCCAGCGCCCGCCGGCCCAGATCACGCGCCACATCCAGCGTCGTACCCGACCCCGCACAGGGATCGATCACAAGATCTTTAGGCTTGGTATAGCGCTGAAGCAGATTCCAGATGATGTAGCTTGGCGTAGCGCCTTTGTAGCCTGCCACCCCTTGCTGTTCATCGCCGTAGTCCTGGGAAGGGTAGTCCCAGAGGGTCGTGGGTTGGATCCGAAGCGGAGGTTTTTTGAACGTCATGCGGGAAACGATAGCAGGCTCAGCCGGGCCTGGGTAGTGCCAAGGCTTTTGCCGTGCCATTTACTTGGTTTTCGTGAACACCAGCTCCCGAAGCGGAGTCTCAAACGGCTTGTTCACCTGAACATCCAGCGGGTCCGTATTCACGGTGATTGAAACAGCCGATGTCGCCGCCGCCTGGTCGATGTCGCCAAACAGCGCCTGCGTGCCGGGGTAGGTGTCTTCGATCACGATTCCCGCTTTGGGGTAGGAAATCCGAAGCGTGTCGAATCGAGCGATGGCAACATTCTTGGCCGGCACTTTATACGCCACCGGCGTGGCCACACCCAGGGAAACCCGTTCAATCTTGGGAGCCTCGCCATTGATGATTTTGTAACTGGTTCGGCTGCCTCCGCGGGGAAGCGACTCGGGTTTCACCACCTGCGTCAGCGTGGTTTGTACCCGAATCTTGTTTCCCGGCAGCAACTGGAAGTAGGAAAGATTCCACGCTTTGTTGTTGGGGCTCCAATGCCCGATGCCGGTCTCGAACTTGATGGAGCCGTAGTTCCCTCCCTGCTCCACAAATTCGCCGTCGCAGCCGGCTGGCTGAGTTTGAATCGCCTGGATCACGTCCACACCGTCGAACGTCACTCGCCGGATGCCGCCTTGCACAGGCGCAATCGTCGCCTGCAGCTTCCCTTCATTGAGGATGTGCAGCGGCCCGCCATGCATGGTGATGAAGCTCAACTGATAGCTCTTGCCGGTTCCGAACTCACGGGGCGATGCGCCGCGAATATGGGCCAGAAGATCCCGGGCATCATCGTAGGAATACCCAGGAAGATCCGTGCGAATCAGCTTGCCGTCCTTCTCCGCCAGTGGCCCCGGACGCCAAAGCCGGGTTGCTTCCAGGCTGGCGCGGGCTTCCTTCACCCGACGGCCGTAGAGATTGGCCTTCACCTGCGCAAGCTTCATCGCGTCATCAAGAATGGCGTAAAGCTGCGCCTGCAATTCCGGCTTGAGGAAAGTCTTCTTGGCATCTGAAAACTCATTCACCACGATCGGCGCGGGGTTCTTCACCGAGTCATCCAGCGTGTTGATGTACTCGATCATTTTTGGTGCCGCCGGCCCGTAATACCCCTCACAGAACTCTTTGATGAGCGCGTCCGGGTCCAACTCCGGGTTCCACATCAGGCGCGACCACACCCAGTTTCGCAGAACCACCAGATCGCCGCCCCCGCTGACATAGTTGCCCTGCATCAGGATTCCCGCCACTCCCATCTTGGCGTACACCTTGATGTTCTGCGCCATAGAGTGCGTTACCGGGAATGGGTCCAGGAAGCTCGAGTAGTTTGCGCCGTACTCCCAGATGTAAAACCGGTTGGGGGCAATTTCCGCCCACCGCTGCATCGCAAGATAGACGTTCCGGTTTTTGGGCGATACATCCACCGGCGTACACGTGTCATAACGCAGCCGGGGAAGCTGAATGTGAATATTCGGGCCCGGCTTGGTGATGCCAGGCGGGTTGTCCAGCGACATATACGCAAACGTGCCCAACTGAATGCCGGGATACTTCTTGTCCAGGATCTGCCCGGTCTCGTTCATCATCCGGATCAGCGTCGCGCTCAGCCCTTTGATCGTCTTGCCATCGGGATTGGTCCAGGCTTCCTCATCGTAGATTTTCATGCACGTGGGGCACTTGCACCATCCGCCGTACCAGTCGCCCATGCCGGCGAAGTAGATGTGGTCTTTCACGTTGCCTTTGCGCTTCTCCACTTCCTTTGAAAGCGCGTCCGCCAAAGCTTGGGCAATGCCCGGCGCGCTGTAGCAAAAGTGAAGGTTGTTGCCCTTACGCACACCCTTGTCATCCGCGGGGAAAAACTCCAGATGCTGTGCCGCGGCGGCCTCCAGCAACGGGTAAAGCGTGTGGTTCCCCGTGAACTGCGGGCCATGCTTGGCCTTCATGGCATACCGGAATTCCCCCGGCATGGAGGCAGCCTCATTGTTGTAAAAGTAGATCTGGCTGAACGCCGGAACCGGTACCCGCACCCCAGGCTTAAATGCGAGCGTTTCCTGAACGGGAACCACTTCTTCGTCGTACGACCATATCTTGCAGCCAAGTTCATTTTGCACAAGATCCATCACCGCCACACGCAGGTCTTCATTGCCGTCAGCTCCATCAAGAAACACCTGCCCCTGCGGTGTCACCTCCACGGAAAACGTAGCCTTGGGGTTCGTGGACTGCGGCTGACGGAAGCCGATAAAAAAACCTTTTTCAGAGGAAGGCGATTTCGCCTTCACCGGCTTCACCTCAGTGCCCGTGATGGTCGAGAGATACTTGGCCAGCGCCAACGCCGCCGACCGGCTCTGGGGCTTAGCCTCATTGAAATAGACCGCAGGTGCCTCCGCGGACTTCACCCAAACCGGGGCAAGGGCCTGCGCATTGGCAGGCAATCCCGTAAACATCGCCACAAGGGCCAGGAGAATCGCAATCAAAGCGCAGCGGCGAGTTATAGAGCTCATATTCACTTTACAGACTCTCCTGCGGCCAAGCGGTTCTCAGAGGCTACTGATAAAACACTGAATATTTTCACACCATGCTGGATTTACTGAAAAAATCCTCTTTTTCACAAGCACCTTCAATCACTTTATTGTAATTATTGTTTTTGTAAAGTAATCTCTTTTCAATGCGACGATCCCGGACCGATAATCCCGGCCCCACCTGAGGACGCTATGACCAAGACTCACGCAATGATTGCACTGGCTGCCCTCCTGAGCCTTGTGCTGATGCTCACCCCGATGGCCATCGCCGGGGAATCGCCCGCGGGCAGCAACCCATGGCACCGGCTCTACCCCGGCGCAACATTCTTTTTCGACAACCCCGACGGCAAACCCTTCGAACTCACCCTTGACGTTCAGGACCTGAACCTGTTGGAATCCGGCCCGCGTGAAGTGCTGGTGAAGCTCTACCAGCCCGATGGAGCCACACCTGTAAGGCAAGTCATCCCCGACGACGGGATCATCTCCGGCGGACTGCTCCCCGCTTACGCCGCTTGGGATCACGAAGGCTGGTACTACGGCTACTGCTACGCCACCGGCAGCACCCCGGCCTACAGGTTCAGCACCCCCACCCAGCCTGACCAGATCGCCCAGCGGGCAACAAGAACCTTCAAATGGAACGTCCCCGCCGGCAAGCCAGGCATCTACCGTGCCGTGGTCGTCGGCAGCGCAGACCACATCATCAAAGTCAACACCAGCACCAACCTTTCCTACGCCCTCGCCGGTAATGACAACTGGCTCCATGCCGGCCCCGGCCAATACAAAAAGAGCTACTTCCTGGTCCCTCAGGACGCCACCAGGCTCCAACTCATGTTCATCGAGTACGACCAGCCCAACAATCGCGGCTTCGCCATTAAAGAACTCTCGGGCAAAACCGTCGTTGAAGGCACCGCCCAGTCCGGGTTCAACAAGGTAGAGCTTGATCTGACCAAAATCCCCGGCCTCGCCGGCAAAGTGCTTTCGTTTGAAGTTCCCGACGGCAGGAACGCATGCATGTTCCACCTGGCGATGGTGCTCCCCAAGCCGGAATTTGTGAAGATGCGCGGAGCGCTCTCCGTCAACGCCGCCATGGCGCCCACCGCTGCCCTGGCTGAAAAGGTCGCCAACGGCGCCATCATGGTCGACGGCGTCCGGTTCTGGCAGCCCTGGCAGCCGGCACTCCAGAAATGGGCGGCAAGCCTCACTGAAGCCGACATCACCCCCATGGTCGACGGCAAGCCCGCGGTTCTGGCCAAGAACATCAACGGCTTCACCGGCCTGACCCAGGTGGACAATTTCCAGAACAGCAACAGCGTGTACTGGAAAGCGCCTGCCTGCGATGTGATCCTTTACAACTGGGCCAAAAATAAGAATAAACCTGAGCTCAACTACGCCTTGCGCGATCTCATCCAGGGCCTGTTGGCCATCGGCCCCAATGACCACGTCGCCGCTGGCCCCATCGCCAACCTCGGCTATGAATTCAGCAACTACGCCTACCAATACTGGCGGCCCTCCTGGCGCGTGCTCACCCAGATCACCAGCGATGTTCCCCCCGAGGTGGTCAAAGGCGTGCGTGAAGCCATGCTCACCGGCGGCGACCGTCTGGCCTTCTGCCGCGATTGGCCCCGCGTCAACGGCAATGCCTTTGCCCAGGTGGTCGGGGCGCTTCGCTACGTCTCCGCCGCCACCGGCGATCCCCTTCACGCCTCCCTCTACCAAACTTACCGCGACCGTTTCATAAGCGGCGGCTGGGGCGAGCGCACCGGCGTGGGCCCCTCCGGCTTCGTTCAGGAAGGTTTTGGTTACGACCATCACTACGGCTCTTACATCCTGGAAACCTGGGCCGCATTGCTCACCGATCTGCCCGAAGAAAAACTCCAGACCACCTATGACAGAATCTGGAACGGCTACACCTACACCTGCTCCATCGGCACTTACGGCGTCCCCAAAAACGCCAAAGACAAATACCGCCACTACGGCGCAAACCCCTGGAGCGCCCGCACCCACCAGTACCCCGCATTTGAAGTGCCCACCGAAGGCCCACGCCGGCTCAAGGCCCTGCCCGGCCCGGACTTCACCGAAACCGTCAACGGCGCAAATGAATTCTTCGCCGCCCGTCGCTCGACCTACTACGCCCTCACCTACCACGGCCGACTGAGCCCCGAATACGCAGGCTATGGCTTCGACGGTGAAATCGGCTACGGCGGCGGAGCCCTCTGCCAACTCTACGTCCCGGAAAAAGGCCTCGTCATCGCCTCCACCCTCAACGACTCCTACGGCCACGGCATGGCTCGGTCCAACTGGCGTGAGTTCCACCTCCACTCCCTCGTCGGTTCCATGGCCGATGGCCGCCCCATCGTCACCGCAGCCAGCGAGCACCCAGACGCCAGGCTCGTCAATGCCACTGTCACCAGTTCCGGCGAAGTCCGCGGCGCAAACGTCAAAATCAAGCGCTCCTACACGTTCGAAAACAACAAGATCCTGTGTGCCTTCGAGCTGGCCCCCTCCGGTTACGAATCCATGTTTGAACTCTGGAAGCCCTCGCCGGACCGGACGAAAGTCACCCAGGCTTACGAGATGCTCCCCTTCTATAACCCTCTCAAGCCCTCCGCCAACGATCCTGCCACCAAAATCACCGCTGAAGGCGCACCGCTGACGGAAACCCCGGTCAAGACACAAAAAGTCACCATCGACCGAGGCGGCTTCGGTGTCATCGTGAACCTCCCCGCCCCCATGAATGTCTCTCTGGGCAAGAAGAACACCCTGCTCCTGCATGTGGTCGAAAAGCCCACGCCCGCCGGCGAAGTGTCACTCAAGTACGAGCTGGAAATCTTTGGCAAATAACCAATCCCAGTGGCACAGCACGGCTCAAAGCCGTACTGCGTTTTGCCCAATCAATGGTTCTTTCACACACACCACTCAACCATCAACCCGCACCACTCAGATCTCATTGCTGAATACAGGCCATTTGGAAATGGCATAAGGCACCTTCTCGCCCCTACGCTTGCGGTCAATGATGTTCAAGGCGTCTTCAAGCGCCTGGGACACCTCAAAGCCCAGAAGCTGAACCGCGGCCGGCAGCTTCGGCGCAGAAGGGAAGTTGGCGTACGAAATGACTTTCACTTCCTTGCCCACGGTGAAGCCCGCATCGGCGATGCCCTCGCAGCAGGCTTCGGAAAGATGGTCATCAGTCACCAGAATGCTGTCCGGCCGCTGGCTGGCCGGGCCGTTGAGCAGCATCGGCGGCACATTGCGCACCCACCGGTTATTCAGCGGGTCTGCACCCTGCACCCAGTGCCGCTGGCTCTGCATGCCAAACCTGGCCGCCAGTTCCTGCACCAGTTGAATGTATGCAGTGTCGTGCACGGAGTTGAAAAACACTGCCAGTCGTTTGCCGCCTTGCTCCGCCAGACGCTTGATGCCCGCCTCGAGAATGCCTTCCATGCTCAGGTCCACGCACGAAAGCGTGGGAATGCCCAGCGGCGCCCAGTCGGTCGGCTTGTTAAACGAAACCGAAGGAATGCCCGCCTTGCTGACGAAGTTTTTCACATCACGAGGAATGGTGAGGATCAGGCCTGCCAGCCGGCCCGCGGCCACGTCTTCCCGCAGCCGTTGCCCATCCCTGGATTCCATCGTGTCATCCACTTCAAAGTAGAGCGATATCCGCCGCCCCTGCGCGCGCCCCATCGTCACCGCGAGGTTCGCCAGCGTCACCCAGAATTTCGAAGGAAGCTCCGCGGAGCTTGCCGCATGCTTGGATGAAAAAACCAACCCATAGTGAAACAAATGAGGCGGATGCTCCGACACAAACGTGCCATGCCGCGGCCGCGCATACACAAAGCCATCAGCCACCAGTTGATCAAGTGCCCGCTGCACTGTCACGCTGCTTACATCAAACTTCTCAATGAGCTTCTCCCGCGTGGGCAACTGGCCACCCAATGGGATTTTGCCGGAAATAATCCACCCTCGGATCTCAGCAAGGATGGACTCCAGCTTGTGCCGGGGCCTGCGGGAGCGTTTCTCTGATGCGTTTCGGGCTTCTGAAGGCATGGAAGACATAGTAACTCAAGGTGTGACCAATAGCAGAGACCTGCAGCCGTTTCGGGTTTCGGGTTTCGGGTTTCGGGTTTCGGGTTTCGGGTTTCGGGTT
>CAZIWA010000083.1:1408-24270 GCA_964542875.1 uncultured Phycisphaeraceae bacterium | reverse complement strand
GTGTTTTTTTTGCGGAAATGGAGAGGGAGGGGATTTATAAATTATCATTTTTAATTTATAAATTGTACTGGGGAAATAACTTAGGCGGGTTTGACGGTGGGGTCGGCGGGGTTGATGTTGACGAGGACGGTGTGGCCGCCCCAGACGTATTGGCCCTGGGCGACGAGGACGGTGGGATTGGAGGATTTGGGGATGTAGAGTTCGGTGGTGGAGCCGAACTTGATCATGCCGTAGCGTTGGCCGCGTTCGAGTTTGTCGCCGATTTTTGCGGGGTTGACGATGGTGCGGGCGATGAGGCCGGCAATCTGGCGGACGGCGGCGACGGGGGCCTGGGTTTCGGGGTCGTTTAAGACCATGGTGAGCGCTTCGTTGAGCTCGGCGCTTTCGGGCTTGAGGACGTTTAAGTATTGGCCGGGACGGTGGATAAGATCGGTGACGACGGCTTTGCAGGGGGCGCGGTTGACGTGGACGTCGGCGACGGAGAGGAAGATGCGGATGCAGACGGCGCTTTGGCCGCCGAAGCCGGGGAAGGATTCAACGTCATGAATGGAGCTGACACGCCCGTCTGCGGGGCTGGTCATGGCGTTTTTGATGGTCGGCGTGGTGCGAGGGGGGTCGCGGAAGAAGCTCAGGAGGGCGAGGCTGAAGACGATAATGACAACCGAGATGCTCCAGTGAGCATGAAACCAGATTGCAATGCCGACCAACACAACAGTGAGGAGGAGAATGGTGCCCCATTCCCGTTTGCCATATCCAGTCAGCATTTGAAGCGTCTCGTTTCCTTAGGCTGCTTTGGCGCGCATGTTGCCGATGAAGAACCCGACACCCGCGAGGATGAGGGAGCCCACGAGCATGGCGATGCAGACGATCATGTAGTTCTGGCCGTCGCTGGCGGCGAGGAACTTAAGAAGCTCGGTGGGGATGCCGGAGATTGCGCCCAGGGCGAGCATGAAGACGATGACCAGCGACGCGGTGGCACCCAGGAGGGCGAAGAAGCTGAACCAGGAGCCAGCGGGGTCGTAGACGTCTTCGTAACCAGCGCCGATGGAGATCATGCCGCCGGGCTGGACGCCGCCCGCACCCACAGCGGCGACGCCGGTGGAGGGGTCAGGGACCTGGACGAGGTTGTCGAGGCCCGAGGAGCTGCCGGTGTCTGAGCCGATGCCGCCTTCGAAGACGGGGGCTTCGGTGTCGACAGAGCTTTCAGCGGAGGAGTTTTCGACCTGGTTTTCGACGCCAGAACCACCTTCGCTGGTGGGGTAGATTTCGTCGAGGAGTTCAGCACCCAGAGAGGTGTCGTCAGATTCGCGGGTGAGGTCAAGAAGACCGGAGCCGGAACCGACGGACTCGATCATGAGGTCGGATTCGGAGTCTTCGACCGTGTTGGTCATGGAGGTCTGAGCCATGGGGTCGGCGGCTTCGACTTCGTCGGTGTCGAACACGCTGACGCCGGTGGCCTGGCGGGGGTCTTCGGTGCGGCTGGAGATGCTGGAATCTTCAGCGAGGCTGATGGCGTCGCGCGTTGCGGCGGAGCCTTCATTTTCGTTGGAGTCGAGGCTGATGGGCTCGAGTTCATCGGCCTTGTCAGCGGCGGGGCCAGAGGAGCCCTGAGCCTTGCGAGCGGCGGCGGTGGAGTCGCCGGAAGAAGCCATGGCTTCTACCTGATCGCGCTTGTACATGAGCTTGTCGCGGTCCCGAAACTGCTGCAGCTTGCCTTGGGAGGCAAGTTCCTTGATCTCATCGGTAGAGAGGCCGAGCTTTTCAGCAGTCTCTTCCAAGCTGTAAAACATCTTGGCCATGAGGGCACGCTCCTAACGGGACCTATCGAAATTCAGTCTGGGAACACCCAGACTTACTCATGTCTATCTGGAATATACCAATACCCGGGCGTGGGGAAAAGTCCAAACTGGGTAATTGGAGAAGGGTTGGGGGAAAAGAGGGGCGATGGCGGAGAGGTTGCCGGGGGTTTATGGGGGTTGGCGGGGTGAAATGTCCGTTTTTTGGGTTTTGGGGGAAAAGTTGAAGATTGAGGGATGGGGAAAGTTTTTCGATGGGATTTTAAGAGGGTTGGAGCGGCGGTTGAATGGGGACGTGTGCGGGAGCATCTTTCATTTAGGTTTACGAAGGCCTGCGCGCCAAGAAGCGTGGCGACCCCGGCTGTAATAGCGGCGGGCGTTTGGTCATGACGATGGCGTGAGCGGAATAGAACGCCCTCACCCCAGCCCTCTCCCGAAGGAGAGGGTGCCAGAAGTGAAGATAGAGAGGCTGCTTTGTTGTTGTGGGCTGGTGTGGCGCTATGATTTGCCGCGTGAATAACGGTGTGGATGACAATTCGGCGGGCGGGGCCGGACTGGCGAGCGCGATCGACCTTGCCGGGGTGGTGAAGCGGTTTGCCAATGGGACGCTGGCCGTCGATGGGGTGACGCTGTCGGTGGAGCCGGGAGATTTTGTGGCATTCCTGGGTCCGTCGGGGTGCGGGAAGTCGACCTTGCTGAGGATGATTTCCGGTTTGGATACGCCGACGGAGGGGCGGGTGGAGGTGGCGGCGTATGAAGCTGCTCGCGCGGGGCGTGATGTGCCGTTTGCATACGTGTTTCAGGATGCGCATTTGTTGCCTTGGCGGAGGGTGCTGAGCAATGTCGCGCTGCCGCTGGAACTTAAAGGGGTGGAGAAGGCTGAGCGTCTGACCGCGGCACGCGAGGCGCTGGCGGCGGTGGGGCTGAGCGAGGCGGCGGGAAAGTTTCCCGCGCAGCTTTCGGGAGGGATGCGCATGCGGGTATCGCTGGCGCGGGCGCTGGTGACGCGGCCCAAGGTGCTGCTGCTGGATGAGCCGTTTGCGGCGCTGGATGAACTGACGCGTCAACGGCTGGATGAACAGCTCCGGGCGCTTTGGGTGAAAAGCCGGATGACGGTGATTTTCGTGACGCATTCGATTTCCGAGGCGGCGTTTCTGGCGAATCGCGCGGTGGTGTTTTCGGCGAGACCGGCGAAGGTGATGCTGGACACGAAGCTGGCGCTGCCGCTGGAGCGGGTGGTGGGCTTGCGCAGCGAGCCGGGGTTTGTGGCGCAGACAAAGACGCTGCATGAAGCCCTGGTGAAAGGGGGGGCGTGAGATGAAGGAGTGGCTGTTAACGCGGGTTTTGCCGCCTGTGCTGATGCTGGTGGTGCTGCTGACGGTGTGGCACTTTTACATTGTGATTTTTGAGGTGAAGCCGCTGATATTGCCTGCGCCGGGCCAAGTGCTGGAGGCATTTCAAGCGGATTTCTCCACGCTGCTGCGGGCGACCCTGATTACGGGCGAGGCGGCGGTGACGGGGTTTGCCTTGTCCGCCCTGATCGGGGTGGCGGCGGCGGTGGTGCTTTCGATGTCGGCGTGGATTCAGCGGGCGGCGTATCCGTACACGGTGTTTTTCCAGACGGTGCCGATCGTGGTGATTGCGCCGCAACTGATCGTGTGGTTTGGATTTGGACTGCGTCCGATCATTGCGTCGGCGTTTATCGTTTCGCTGTTTCCGATCATCGCCAACACGCTGACGGGGCTGCTTTCAATCGATCCGGCGCTGAGGGACATGTTCAAGCTGTACCGGGCGGGCTGGGTGTCGACGTTGTTTAAGCTGAAGCTGCCTTCGGCGCTGCCTCATATTTTCACGGGGCTGCGGGTGGCTGCGGGGCTTGCGGTGATCGGGACGATCGTGGGTGAGTTTGTGGCGAGCTTTTTCGCCGAGGATCATTACGGGCTGGGGATCCTGGTTTCGATTTCGATCAAAGAGGGGAACACGGCGAAGGTGTTTGCCGCGGTGCTGATGGCGTCTATGTTGGGGCTGGCGATGTTTGGGGTGATCAACATCGCGTCGTGGCTGACGCTGCGAAACTGGCATGCTTCTGCGCAAGAGAGGTGAGGGCCGGGGGGGGATTTATGAATTATGATTTACGAATTATGAATTAAAGAGCCTGGGCTGAGGGTTTGTTAACCGGACGACATGTTTCACGAGAAGAAGGCGATATGAAGAACAGAGGAGCCTGGGTGATCGGGCTTTTATTGCTGGTGCTCACGTTTGTGTCATTCATTCCGTTGTTTGAATGCGGATATGTGCACTTTGACGATGATGCCTACCTGCTGGACAACGCGGCGGTGACGCGGCCTATCTCGCTGTGGAGCATCCAGACGCTGATGACGCATTCGGTGCTGGAACTGTGGCACCCGATGACGACTTTGACGCTTCATGTGGGGTACCAGTTCTGGGGTTTAAACCCGGCGGGGTATCACGGGCTGAGCCTGGCGATGCACATGGGGAGCGTTGCGCTTTTGTTCTGGCTGCTGACGGAAATGACGGGGTCGAAATGGCGGGCGGCTGCGGTGACGATGGTGTTTGCGATCCATCCACTTCGGGTGGAATCGCTGGCGTGGGTGGTGGAAGTGAAGGACGTGGGGAGCGTGTTTTTCGCGCTGCTGTGCATGGTGGCGTATGTGCTGAACATCAAACGGCCATCGTGGAAATACCAGGTTGTCGCGGCGGTGTCGCTGGCGCTTAGCCTGATGTACAAGCCGATGTTCGTGACGATGCCGGCAATCCTGCTGTTGATGGATTTCTGGCCGCTGGCGCGGATGCCGATCAGCCCTGACGGGCCTGTAGAGACTGCGAAACTGCCGCGGCAGAGCTGGAAGGCTTTGGCGCTGGAAAAACTGCCGGTGGTGATCCTGGTGGCGATGTCGGTGGGAATCACGCTGTGGCGGACGACTGTGGTGGGGGTTCGGGACACCGGGGAGATGGCCAAGCCGCTTTGGCTGAGGTTGTCGAACATTCCGATTTCGTATGTGCGGTACATGGCGTCGATGGTTGATTTTCAGGAGCTTTCGGTGCATTACCGTCTGCCGCCTGCCTGGCCGGTGTGGCAGGTGGCGGGGGCGACGGCGTTGCTTATTGCGATTTCGTTGTTGACGGTCTGGTACCGCCGCCGGTTTCCGATGGTGTTCATGGGGTGGTGGTGGTTTGTGCTGAGCCTGGTGCCGGTGATCGGGCTGGTGGAGGTGTCGGATTATTCGATGGCTGACCGGTATACGTATTTTTCGGCGATCGGGCTGTGCATCGCGGTGGTGTATGCGATACCCGCAAGCTGGGGGGAAGCCAAGGCCGGGAAGGTTGTGATGTCCGGGATTGCGGGTGTGGTGATCGTGGTGCTGGGGGCAAGCACGTGGCACCAGCTTTCATATTGGAAGTCCGAGGAGACGCTTTGCGCGCGGGGCATGGAGATCGATCCGCTCGATTCCTTTCACTATGTGGCGTATGGGCTGGCGCGTGCGCGGGCGGGGGACCTGGAAGAGTCGGACAAGTACCTCAAGGAAAGCGTGCGGCTGGACCAGTACCAGGCGACGGCAAGAATCGTGCTGATGCTGCGAATGAGGAACAAGGGGCAGTACCAGGAGGCGCTGGACGAAGGCCACGCTTTGCTGAAGCTGGTGCCGCGGAATGTGGACGTCTATCGCGAGATGGCTGAAACCTACGTTGCGATGGGCGACCTGGATAAAGCGATCGAGATGCTCGACAAGACGGTGCAGATGCAGCCGGGATCGCCGATCCGGCTGGTGAATCGCGGGTTGGTGCTGCTGCGAAAAGGCCGGGCGCAGGATGCGGCACTGGACTTCCAGTCCGCATTGGCGGTGGAGCCGGACAACTTTCAGGCGCACAGCCAATTGGGCTTCATGTATGCACAGGTGGGCGCGGTGGACGATGCGGTGTATCACTTTGAACAGGCGCTGGAGCGCACGCCGGACATCCAGGTGGGCATCGCCCTGGGGCAGCAACTGGCCAAGGCCGGCAAGTGGAGAGAGGCCGCGGAGGCGTTTAAGAATGTGCGGGCGCTGGACCCCAAGAACGCCACGGTGATGATCAATGAAGCGGTGGCGCGGACACGCTCGGGGGACAGCAAATCGGCAATTGCGCTGTTGCGCGAGGCCGCAGCGCTGAGCCCGGATTCGTCGGTGGTGTATGACATGCTGGCGATGCTGCTTTATGAGACGGGTGATAAGGAAAAGGCGCTGGAGGCGTTGCGCAAGGCGGAGGTGATTTCGCCTGGAAATGCGGAGCGGAGCAAGCGGATTGCGGAGCTGGAAGGGAAGTGATGGGCGGGTGTGGGATCGAGAAGAGTTAACCGCGAAGGCACGAAGGAGCGAAGCGGAAGAAAGAGGGAAGTTAAGAGTAAGGTTTGGTGGGATGTGGGCGATGGCGGGCCAAGTGGGGATGAAGTGGGTAAAATAAGCTGCTTCAATCCCTTGGATGGAACGGGTAGACCATGACTAAGAACCGCGTTGTGATTACGGGCATCGGCTGGGTGACACCCCTGGGCCACGATATTGAATCGGTGTGGCAGAGGCTGTTGAACTCGGAATCGGGGATCGGACCGACGCGGCGCTTTGATGCGAGCACCTTCCCCACACAGTTTTCGGCGCAGGTGAAGGATTACAACTACCGGAAGTACGTGGTGAACTCCGAACTGCACGAGGGTGTGGGGTTCAACACCGGATTTGCGCTGGGTGCGGCGTCGCAGGCGTGGTCGTCATCGGGGCTGGAGAGCTACAGCAAGCTGGATCCGGAGCGGCTGGGGATTTACCTGGGCTCCGGGGAAGGGTCTTTGGACTTCGATAATTTCGTGGCTTGCAATCTGGAAGCCTGGCAACCGGATAAGCGGGCGATCAACAGCGCACTGTGGGCTGAGGCGGCGCTGAACAGGATGGTTCCGCTTCGCGAGATGGAGCAGGAACCCAACATGCCGCTGACGCACCTGGCGATGGAGTTCAACGCGCAGGGGCCGGCATACAACTGCCTGACGGCCTGCGCGGCGAGCACACAGGCGATCGGCGAGGCGACGGAGATCCTGAAGCGTGGCGATGCCGACGTGATGATCACGGGTGGCGCACACACGATGATTCACCCGCTGGGCGTGACGGGGTTCAATCGCCTGACGGCGCTTTCGACGCGCAATGATGCGTGCATTCGGGCGTCGCGGCCGTTCAACTCGACGCGGGATGGTTTTGTGATGGGCGAAGGCGCCGGGATGCTGGTGCTGGAGAGCCTGGAGCATGCCAAGTCTCGCGGGGCGCGGATCCTGGCGGAAGTGGTGGGGTACGGCTCCACCGCGGACGCCTACCGGATCACGGATATCCACCCCGATGGCCGGGGCGCGGGCGAAGCGATGCGCACGGCGCTCAAGAGCGCGGGGCTTAAGCCTGAACAGATCGACTATATCAGCGCGCACGGCACGGGGACGATGGAAAACGACCGGACTGAGACGCGCGCGGTGAAGGCGGTGTTTGGCGATTACGCCAAGAAGGTGCCGATGAGCTCCGTGAAGAGCATGCTGGGGCATCTGATCGCGGCGGCGGGCGCGGTGGAACTGATCACGTGCGTGCTGGCGATCCGGGACGGGAAGATTCCGCCTACGATCAATCTGGACTCCTCAGACCCTGAGTGCGATCTGGACTATGTGCCCAACAAGGCTCGGGACCAGAAGGTGGATATCGCGCTGTCGAACTCATTTGGGTTTGGCGGGCAGAACGATACGGTGATCGTGAAGCGGTATACCGGGGCGTGAAGAAAAAGGGTCTGGGGTTCAGGGTCTGGGGTCTGGTCAGAGGAAGAGTTAAGCGGCAGAGGCAATTGAGTCGTTACAGGCTGGATGGCACGTACGCAGGCGCGTGGAAGAGCTTCTTTCAAGATGTTTCAAACCCAGGGCAAGCATGAGTGCATGCTTGCCTTGGTCTACCTTATTTATCGCTTCCAGCGAATAGACAAGATATTGGCTGTTGATTTCCGTTGCAGCGCTGTCGGGCGGTGCTGTGCCGCTATGCCGGGGCGTGGGTGGGGTGTTATTTGGGGATCTGGATGGGGGTGGCGTCTTCGAAGGCGGCTTTGATTTTGAAGAGTGAGACGCGGGCGTTGCCTGGGGGGCCGTCGGTGTTGGGGAGGCCGTCTTCGGCGACGTAGAGTTGTTTGTGGTCCGGGGTCATGAGGGTGGCGCGGGGGTTGAGGAATTCGATGGGATCGGTGTTGAGGCCGGGTGTGCCAAAGCGTGCCAGGAGTGAGAGGGATTTACCGGAGTCGTAGAAGAGGAGGACTTCGCCGCCGCCGCCGGAGTCCCAGAAGGGGCCTGGGCCTGGGCCGTGGGCGGCGAGCCAGACGAGGTTTTTGGAGAGGGAGATGCCGCCGAGCTGCTGGGGGACGGGGTCTGGGGTGCTGACGTAGTTTTCTTCGACGGTTTTGCCGGTGTCGGTGTATTTGGTGAGGGTGCCGTGAGGGTCGGCCATGTAGACGTTGCCGCTGGCGTCCGCAGCGATGCAGTTGGTGATCCAGCTTCCGTTTTTGAAGGGTGAGACGGTGTAGAGATTGGCTGCGGCGCCATCAAGGGTGCGGTCGCAGACGAAGAGCTTGAGGTAGCCGGTGTAGGGGACGACGTAGAGCTTTTTGGGGCCGGCGGCGGCGACGGAGCGGGGGGCGTTGCCGGTGAAGTCGCCCACGTTGCGTTTTTCGAGGAGCCCCAGCGGCCCGATGACGACGGTGGAGGCGTCGTTGTAGGGCATGTAGAGCGAGCCGTTTTCATCGGCGGTGAGCCCGTGCATGGTGCCGGGATAGATGGGAGCGTCGCGGCAGTAGCCGTGGTCGCCCCAGTTGGAGGCGGGCTTGCCGTCGGGGCCGAGCTTGATGATGAAGGGGCGTTGGAACTTGATGAGCGCGCGCCAGTCAGCAGTTTGCTTTTGCACGTCCCTGACGACGACAGTGACGTCAGGAGCCTGCTTGTCGGGGTCAACTGGGACGACGCCAAGCGCGGGGTCCGAGGCGATGATCAAGGCGTTGCCTTCTTCGACCCGGGCGCAGATCCCCTTGACGGTTTTGCCGTCGCGGGTGGCCCAGGTGAGCTCGGGGCTGCGCTGGGCAACGATTTCCGGGGTGTTGAAGCCGGCTTCGCCAATGAAGAGGAAGCCGTTGTGCCAAGCGAGGTGCGTGGGGTTGACCCATTGGCCGGTGGGGGAATCCGGGCGCAGGACGGGGCGATCAAACGCGAGGGTGATGCCGTCGCGCAGGCGAAGGAGGTATTCGCCGGGTTTGATGGAAACGTCGGGCGTGAAGGCGATGGACGTTTCACGGGAGATGCGGCCGGCATAGAGAACGCGCTCGACATTGCCGGTTTTAGGGTTGACCAGCTCAATCAACCCCCAGGCGGCGTCCTGGGTGGCCCGCGGGGTGATGGTGAAGGATTTGCCGTCAGCGGAGGGTTTGATGTCGAGGGATTGACCGGGCTTGGGGGGCTGGGCGTGTATTGGGGTGAAGAGGGTGAGAATCAGGATGACGGCGAGGAGGATGGTTTGCTTCATGGCAACAGCAGAAGGGGCTGGGGTCTAGGGGCTCGGGTCTGGTCGGAGAAGATTAGGAATCGGTTATTTTGCCGGGGGTGTAGGGACCTGGTTGGTGGGTTGGTAGAGGAAGGGGCGGCGGAAGATGCCGCCGACGTGGTGGGTGTTGTTGGCGCGGAGGATGATTTTGTTTTTGCCGGGCTTGAGGTTTTCAACGAGGTCGACGTCCCAGTTGAACTTGTAGTCGTTGAGCCACCAGATGGCACTCTGCGGGCGGTAGGCCACGAGATTGCCGTTGACGTAGAGCCAGCATTCGCAAAAGAGGCCGGGGAACATGATGTGGATGTTCTTGCCTGCATCGGCGGCGGAGATTTCCACGTCGGTCTGATACCACATGTAGCCGGTGAAGCTCTGGTAATCCGGATGAAGGATGCCCTGGGCCTGGGGGTAGATGTCAGTGCGGACCATTTCCCACTGGGTGGTGGGGTAGTCGCGCAGGACGGCGGAGCGGTAGGCGGTGTTGTCCGCGGGGAGCTGGCTGACACGCGCCTGAGGGCCGTATTTGTCCTTGTTGGCGTTGTAGAAGGTGAGGTTCGGGAGTGCGTTGCCCAGGCCGCGGGCGTAGCCGGTATCAAAGGGGTCGCGGCGGAAGGCCCATTCAAGGGGCGTCTGGGTGACCAGGCGGCCCTTGGTGCCGTCGGTGAGAGACTGTATGGCTTCCCAGAGGGCGACTTCACCGGGGAACCAGGCGTCGCCGGACTCAAGCTTGGTGGTGGTGAAGGTGCCGTTCATGGCGGTCATTTCTTCACGGATTTTCAAGGCTTGCCTGCCAGCAGCGACGGCGGCTTTGTAGTCGCCCCTGGTGGCGCCATTTTCAACCATGGCCATGTAGTTTGAGATGATGCCGTACTGGAGGCGGGCGAACTTGAGGCGATCAAGGTATTGCTTTTCCAGGCGCGAGGGCGTGGGTTTGGATTTGATGGATGCGACCGCGCTTTCGGCCCTGGCGAGGTGTTTGCCGAGGGCTTCGACGACGCCGGGAGTGTAGACGGAGGGGGCGACGAAGAATTCATGTTCGGTGGAGAGGGTGTCTTCCCAGGCTTGGTTGCTGAGGTTCCAGAAGTCCGCCATGGGTGCGGCGGCGGGGCCGTAGAAGCGGGTGTAGAAGTCGGCCTGGAGGTCGCGGATGCTGGCGTCGGGGTTCCACATCAGCTGGCCGCGGAAGTAAAGGTTGGTGAAGATGGTGCCGATGGCGTTTCGGCTTTCGGTGGCGATGCCGAGGATGCCTGCGTTTTTATAGTGCTTGACGTCCTGGGCGAAGGCCATGTGGGAGGGGTTGGGGATGTCGCGCCAGACGAGCATGCTTTGGTCGTAGTCATAGATGACGATGCGGCCTTGCATGACCTGTGACCACTTGTACATCATGTCGCGGTATTCCTGCCTGGCGGGGGATCGGACATCGTCCATACCGTGGGTGGGATCGATGTCGATGGGGGCCAGGTAGGCGACGAGGTTTTTGGCGCCGGTCGTCTTGCGCTGGGGCGGGATGGTGATGTTGGAGTAGGCCAGGAAGCCGATTTTGGCCTTGCTGTTGGGATATTCCTTGAGCAGAGCGCCACCCAGGGCGTTGTAGAAGGTCATGAAGGGGTCGGTAAGCTCTTTGAGCTGGAAGTACTTGCCGGTGAGGTTGGCGGCCAGTTCGCTGTCGCGTTTGTACTCGCTGGTGTATGTGCCGTCTTCCATCCCCATCATCACATCCTTGCCCTTGGCGTAGGTGTCGGCCACCTTTTTCGCCACGTGGGATGCGGTGTTGGGATCGGAGATGGGGATGTTCATGCCGGTCTTGCCCGGGGGGATGATTTCCTTGATGTATGTGTCGAGGGCGTGGCCGTTGGGCACGCCGACGGTGTTGAAGAAATTGCGGCGGACGAATTCCTTGTAGCCGTTGTAATCGCCGACCCAGGCGATCCAGTATTGGCGGGCTTCAAACGGGGAGCCGTAGCTGACATCAAGCTTGCCGACTTTCAGGGTGCCCACGTCGGGGACGCATTCGCCGATTTCGGTGGGGAGGTACCAGCGGACGCCCCAGAGGTTCAGGAGGTAAGCGGCGGCAAAGTAGTGGGATTCGTCGTTGTTGCCTGCGACGTAGATGCTGCTGCCTTCGCGCAGGAGGGTGATGGCATCGGCGCGGAGGGTGGGGCTGGGCTTGGCGGCGGCGTTGAGGCGGGCGGTGAGCTGGGGCTTTGCGGCGATGGCGGCGGCGCCGAGGTAGATGTGGGCCTTGGCGGATTTGGCGTCGGGGGAATCAGGGCCGACGACTTTGAGGGTCTGGCCGGTCATGATGCCGATGTACTGTGCGAGTTCAGCGGCCGCCATGGTTTCGTAAGGGCCGGGCTGGGCGGTGGTGACGATGACGCAGCTTGCGGCCTGCTTTGCGGCCACGGTGACGTCGTCTGCGGCGCTGGGGCCGGCGACGGCGACGTCCACAACGGTGCTGACATTGGCCGGGGCGGGGCCTTTGTCGGCGGGGGGAAGCGAGACGGGGAATTGTTCGGGGATGTAGTCAGTCGGGGGGGCGGGGAACTTGGCCTTGGAGAGCGTGGCAGGGGTGTTGGCTTCCTGCGCGTGGGCCTGGGGTGACGAGGAAGCACAGCCGGCGACAAGCGCGGTGGCGGTGAGGGCGGCGAGGAGAATGGACAGAGGTTTATGGGTCACAGATGATCTCCAATGGGTCTTTGTTAGATGCAACTAAAAGGAGGAAGGTTCCTTGGTATATCAGTTTTTTGGGTGGGTGTCGGCGGGAGGTTTTGAGGTTACTCGGGAATGAAGGGATTGAGTTTGTCATTACCGGGTGCAGGATTGTTAAATTCGATACTGGGCGGGGGAGGGGGTGAGGGAGAGGTCTTTCTGCGACCATCGAGGTCGCAGAAAGAAGGAAGACACTTCAAGAACGACTGGTACCGTGGGCTGCGCTCGAAGACTCGCTGACCCACGGTTACGTGCTTTCGCCCCTGTCGGGGCTGGGTGTTTATTGCGGTGAGGGTTTTTGAAGATAGGCGTCAGCGCGGGCGAGGTTGTCTTTGGCCTCGACGAGGTCGGGGTTTAACGAGAGGGCGCGGGCGAAGAGGTCACGGGCGGCGGGGAGGTTGCCGGCGATAGCCTGGGCGATGCCGCGTTTGTTGAGGACGAGGGCGAGGTTCAGGCGGGGCTCGGGCATGTCGGGGGCCTGAGCGAGGGCCTTTTCATACATGGCCTGGGCGTCGTCGAGCTGGTTTAAGTTGAGGTAGGCGGTGCCGAGATTGACGTAGGCGTCGGTGTAGGTGGGCTCCAGGCGAAGGGCTTCCTTAAAGTGGGGGACTGCTTCCTGGAAGCGTTGCTGGTGATTCAGGGCGTTGGCAAGGGCAAACTGGGCAACGCTGTTACCGGTGGTGACGTCGAGGGCGTGGGCCATGACGGCGTTGGTGTTTTTCCAATGGCTGGTTTGCAAGCCGGTGAGTGCAATGAGGAGTACGAAAAGGGCGGTGAGGGAGAGGACCTGGATGTTGCGTGCGAGTTGAAGGCGGAGCGCGTTTACGGCGTCGGCGATGCCCCAGACGAGAATGATGTAAAGGCCAAGGAAGGGGATGTAGGCGTAGCGATCCGCCATGGATTGGGTGCCCACCTGGATGACGCCGATCATGGGAACCATGACGCCCAGGAACCAGAGCCAGCCAACGGGGAGATAGCGCTTATCAAAGCGGTTGGCGAGGTAAAACAAGAGCGCGGTGAGGGCCGCAAGGGCCAGGCTGGAGGCAACGATGTATCCGGCAGGCCACCAGATGGGGTGGGGGTAGACGAGTGAAAGATTAAAGGGGAAGGCGAGTTTGCCGAGATAGCGGACGTAGGCAAATGCGGCGTTGGCCAGGCGCGCGGATATGGGGACGTTGGTGTTTGAAACCATCGCCATCGCCACGCCCTGGATTTGGTAGACAAGAACGGAACCGGCGACGCTGATGGCCAGGAGAGGCGCCTTTTCCCATGTAAGTGAGGGAAGGGCTTTGAAGTACCGCTTGACGGCGTCGGCGAAGCTTGACGCGCCAGATGAGTCAGGGGCGGCGGCGCGGTTTAAGGGCCAGGAGTCCAGAAGCAAAAGAGCCAGGGGAAGGGTGATGACGGTGGGCTTGCTCATGAAGGCCATGGCGTAGGCGATGAACAGGAGCGCATAGCGGGCAAGGGTGCGGCGATCGAGCCAGTTTTTGTAAGCCAGCAGGGTGAGCATGGCGAAGGCGAAGGAGAGGAGGTCCTTTCGCTGGGAGGCCCAGGCGACGGATTCCACATGGATGGGGTGAGTGGCAAACAAAAGAGCGACGATCAGAGACCTGACGGGTGCGCCGGTGAGCCGGCTTAAGGCCAGATAAAGAAGGATGGCGTTTAAGGCATGGAGGAGGAGGGCAACGGCGTGATGGCCGGCCGGGTTTACGCCAAAGAGCGTGACATCCAGCAAATGAGAGAGCATGGTGACGGGGTGCCAGTTGGCGACGACAACGGAACTGAAGGCCCAGCGGATGGTGTTGAGCGTGAGGCCCTGGAGGACATGGGGGTTGTCGACGATGTAGGGGAGGTCGTCGTAGCGGATGAAGTCGTTGAAAATGATGCGGGCGTAAGCGAGAACGACCGCCAACCCCAGGAGAACAAATGGAAACCACCGCGGCCAAGGTGGCTGGCTGAGGTTTTTAAAGTCAGTGATGGGGGCCTGGGTGCTCATACGCGGGGCCGTTATTTAGGGGCGGGGCCCTGGAGGTAAGACTTGGCTTTCTGAAGGTTTTCCTGGGCGACGACCATGTCCGGCTGAAGCTGTACGGCCCGGGCGAAGTCTTCATAGGCGGCGGGAATGTTGCCCATGCGGGCTTTGACGGTGCCTCGGCTGTTGTAGGCGTCGGCGTAGCCGGGGTTTTTAGCAATGGCCAGATCGAAGAAGGCCAGGGCGTTGGGAAGGTTGCCCTGACGGGAGCGCAACTGGCCCATGATGAAATAGGTTTCCGGGACGTCAGGTTTGTCGGTCGCAAGCTTGGTGAGGACGGCTTCGGCCTGGGCGTCCTGGTGCTTTTGCATGTAGATACGGGCGATGTTGAGACGGGGCTCGATGAGGGTGGCGTTGAGGGAGAGGGATTTTTCAAAGGCTTGCTCGGCCAACTCGGTCTGGCCGAGGCTGTAGAGGGCGGTGCCGTATCCGCCCCAGGCTTCGGCGTAGGTGGGCTCCAGGCGGATGGTTTCCTGGTAGTGGGGGATGGCGTCCGCGAAGCGGCCCTGGCGGGAGAGTTCATTGGCGAGCGAGCATTGGGCGAAGGGGTTGGGGCCGGTGACGCTGATGGCGCGGGTGAAGAGGGTTTGGCTGTTGGCCCAGTAGCGGCTCTGGATGTTTGCCAGGAGGGCCAGAGGGATGACGGCGCAGGCTAAAAGGGCGGGGCCGGCAGAGGCGGATTTGAATCGGGAGAGGAGGTCGGCGGCGGCCCAGACGATGAGGATGTAGAGGCCGGGGAAGGTGATGTAGGCGTAGCGATCCGCCATGGATTGCTGGCCGACCTGGATGATGCCGATCATGGGAACCATGACGCCCAGGAACCAGAGCCAGCCGACGATGAGGTAGCGGCGGTTGCAGCGGAAGCTTGCCCAGATGATGAAGGCGGTGAGAAGGATGAGGGCGATTGCCGAACCGGCAATGTATGACGCGGGCCACCAACTGGGGTGGGGGTACATGATGGTGAGGTCGTAGGGGAAAAAGAGCTTGGCGACGTATCGGATGTAGGCAAAGATGGAGTTGGCCAATCGCGCGGGAAAAGGGAGGCCGGAGATATCGACGACTGCGGCGCTGCTTCGCTGAACGAGGAAGACGGTGACGGAGGCAGCCAGGGTGAGGATGAAAATGGGAAGCTTTTCGAAGATCAGGCTGGGGAGGGCGCGCAGGTAGGCGGCGATGTCGGTGCGGAGGGAATCAGAGCCGCCGACGCGGCGCAGGGGCCAGAAGTCCAGCAGGAGCAGGAGGGCCGGCAGGGTGACTACGGTGGGCTTGCTCAAGAGGGCAAGGAGATAAAACCCCAGCAGCATGGCATAGCGCCCGAGGGCGCGCGCGTGCTTCCAGCCAAGCTCGGCCCGGGCTTCCAGCCAGCCCTTGTAAGCCAGCAGGGTGAGCATGGCGAAAGCGAATGAGAGCGTGTCCTTGCGCTCAGAGGCCCAGGCAATGGATTCAACGTGGATGGGATGGACGGCAAAGAGAAGCGCGACAGCGATGGACCGATAAAACGAACCGGTGAAGCGGTTGAGCACCAGCGCAAGTAGCACTGCATTGACCGCATGGAGCAGGAGCGACATGGCGTGATGGCCCGCGGGATTCAAGCCGAACAAGGCGCCATCAACCAGGTGGGAGAGCATGGTGACGGGGTGCCAGTTGGCCACCACGTGCGCGGTAAGCGCCCATTTGATGGTGGCGGGGTTTAAGCCCTGTTCCACCATCTGGTTGTCGACGATGTAAGCCTTGTCGTCGAAGCTGACGAACTGGTTGTAGATGATGGGAAAGTGGGCGACGATCGCCATCGCGGCAACGAGCAGGTAGAGCACGAGCCGGCGTGTGGGGTCCGGGCCGGCGGAGGGCGTGCTGATTGGCGGGGAGAGTTGCGTCATGGGACTCGGTTTATCGATTGGATTTCAAAAGGCGAGGCGCTGACCCTGAGGATGATAACCCAGAGCTTTCGCATTGCCCTATACTGGGTGCCGTTCCAAAACCTTTCTCAATACTGGAGTGAGTGATATGAACCGTAGTCTTATTGCATTGGCGTTGGTTGGGGCCCTGAGTGCGTTTGCCGGGTGCGATGAAAAGAAGCCCGAAGCGCCCAAAGCCGGTCCGGGCCCGGCGGCGCAAGACTCGTCGACAAAGGCGAAGCTGACGGAAGCCCAGGCCGCGACGGTGAAGAAGTATGAAGAATTCGTTGCCGCCAGCGAGAAGCAGATCGATGCGCTCAAGGCGCAGGCTGCGAAGGCGACCGACTCGACCAAGACCAAAATTCAGGCATCCCTGAAGCCGGCGGAAGAAGAGCTTTCGAAACTCAAAGCCGCCTTGGTGACGGCTAAGAACGACGGCGTGAAGGAAGACGGCCAGTTGGACAAACTGGGCGCAAGCGCCAAGGCCGCGTTCGACAAGGCTGTGAATGAAGCCAGCGATGTGGGTGGTGCGGTGAAAGACGCCGCGAGCGATGCGCTCAAGTCGTTTAACAAGTAAACGATTCGGTTTGAAGAATTAAGAGCCATGGGCCGGCGGTTTGCCGGCCTGTGGTTTTTTTATTGGAAGGAGAGCAATGTGGAGGGTGGTGATGCGATCGTGGGTGAAGACGGATGTGCGGAGAGTGAAGTCGGTCAGGTTCTCAGCGTTATCGAGTCGAATGGAGATGTCGGTTGAACCGTTAAAAATTCCGTTGGTGATGGAGTGTTCGTATTGGGAAATGCGTTTGATTTCGGCGATGACGTTTTTGAAGTTGGGGGCAGGCGCGGGATAGTGGTTTGGTATGGGGAGGGGAGTGTTTGAGGCGAGGGTTGTTTGTTGAGATTGCGAGGTTGCGATGTCGTGCAAGAGGCTGCCGACGTAGCGCTGAACAGGGGTGGTTTTGTGGAAGTGGCTTTTGAGATGAGCCAAAAGGCGGAAGAAAGGCCAGGGTATGCAGTTGAAGCAGAAGATGAAGGTTCGCATGGCAATGGTGATCTTATTGCGATGCGGGGGGGAAGGGAAGAGAAAGAGTTAACCACGAAGTCACGAAGTCACGAAATTAAGAGGCGGAAAATCAGAGCCAAGAAAGGGTGAAGACAAAGGCAGACGGAGTTGGGTCGTTACGGGGTGGCTGGGGTGGACGTAGGCGCGTGCAAGAGTTTTTAAAAAATGTCTCCAACCCCGGGTGTCGCATGGGTACATGCTCAACCCGGGGCTACATGCTGATACCCCCTCCGGGGGACACAGATATGGGAGTTTTTAATGGTCAGGCTTTGACGAGGGTGAGGTGGACGACTTCGGCGGGGGCGTTGACGCGCAGGGGGAACCAGTTGCCGACGCCGTTGGAGACGACGAGGCTGGAGGCGGCGTTTTGGTAGAGGCCGGACCAGTAGCGGTACATGAGCGGGCCGGGGCCGAAGTTTGGTGTGAGCATGACTTGCCCGCCGTGGGTGTGGCCGGCGAGGGTGAGATCGATGCCGGCGTCGTGGGCGACGTCGAAGGCGTGGGGGTGGTGGGCGAGGAGGATGGAGGGGACGCCGGGGGCTTTGTCGCGGAAGAGGTAGGTGGAGGTGTTTTGGATTTCGGGGTCGGTTCGGAACCAGCCCATGCCGAACATCTGGATGGGTTGGCCGCGGACCATGAGGATTTCCTGTTCGTCGACCAGAAGTTTGACTTCGCTGGCCTTGACGCGCTCGATGAAACCGCGTTTGTTCATGAAGAGGTCGTGATTGCCCACGCAGCAGTAGATGGGGGCTTTGTTGTTCAGGAGCCGGAGCATGGCCAGGCCGTGGTCCAGGTCCAGGAGTGAGCTGTCGATGAGGTCGCCGGTGACGAGGTGGAGGTCGGCGTCGAGGTTGTTGACGGTTTTGACGAGCTGGTCGGTGAAGTCTTTGTTGGTGAAGCGGCCGTAATGGGTGTCTGAGATGTGTGCGATGGTGAGGCCGCGGAGGTCGGGGTGGAGACCGACGACGGGGATGTCGAATTTGCGGACGCGGATGTTACCCACCTGAGCAAGCCCGGCGATGCTGGTGGCACCCAGGAGCAGAGGCGGCGCGGCGATGAGGGAAGCGGAGAGGATTTCCCGGCGGGTAAAGCCGGTGATGACGGGGGTGGGCTGGACGGCGGGGGCCGGAGCGGGGTCGGAGGATGTTGCGGATTGGGCAGGCCGCTTGCGCCAGCCTTGCAGGGCGAGGGTGAGGACGTTGTCCATCCAAAGCAGCACGAGGCCCAGGGGGGCGATCATGAGATGCCAGAGGAAGAGCGCGGCGATGTAGAACCAGGGGAGGTAAAGCTGGAGTTCCCTGGAGAGGGCGCGGGGGAGAAGGATGACGATGCTCATGCCAATGAGCATGGTGAGGATGAAGACAAGGTTGAGCGCACGGGTCCATTTGGGCGCACGGATGGCGACGAGTCTCCGATCCGACAGGACGAGCCAGAGGATGTCGAAGATGATGAAGGCGAAAATAAGAATCTGAAACACTGAACAGGGTCCTTGAAGGGGGAGCGGACAAAATATTGCGGGGGCGGGCTAATGGTAGCTTGCGGGATGTGGTATTTTCTCGGGTCTGGAGTAAACCCATGAGCGAACAGACACATAGTTACCTGGATTGGCAGATCAGCACGCTGATGTTGGCGTATGACGCGGTGGACCCGCTGCCGCGCAATGCGGACAAGCTTCTGGCCGAGCGTGAGGAGAAGGTGCGCCAGGAGTTGAAAGACATGGTGCATGCGACTTTGCCCAAGGATTACCTGGAGAATCCGTCCAAGGAGTTTCCCGCGACGATGGTGAAGCTGTTGACTCGGGCGACGCTGCGCCGGGCAAGCCAGATCGTGGGTTTGTAAGCGTCCATGCGCTGGATCATGTGGATGTTCATGTATTTTTAACACTGGACGTGCAACAAACGCCGGTTAATGGCATGATGTTGGGCCATGAGCCGGGTTGGGCTGAATTTCGACCGCAAATCTTTGAAAGACGAACAGGACGCAGGAATGGAACTTAAAGTCATCGAATCAAGCGAAAAACTGACCTATGTGGCGCTGGTTGGCCGGCTGGACCTGGCTGGCGTGCAGGCCGTGGAATTGAAATTCAATGCGCAGATCGCTTCCCGGAAGGTTTCGGGCATTGTGGATCTGTCCGGGGTGACGTTCATCGCGTCACTGGGGATGCGCATGCTGCTGACGGCAGCCAAGACGATCAAGGCCAACGGCGGGAAACTGGTGGTGGTGAAACCCCAGCCGCTGGTGGAAGAAGCGCTCAAGGCTGCGGGGCTCGATGCGTTGATGCTGATCACCGCGTCGGTGGAAGAGGCGAAAGCCAAGATCGGCTAATGTAGATTGCTTGAGTGTGAGCGTGCAGCGGCGCGGTTGCGCATCTGAACGCTTAGGCGTTGGGTGAATGGTTTTTGGGTTTCGGGTTCCTATGACACAGCGGCTTGACATCCCCATCAAGAACAGCCTGGAAGAGTTCAGCCGGCTGGTGGAAGGCGTTGCGCAATTCCTCGCCGACAACGAGGTTTCGCCGAAGGTGGACTTCACGGCGAATCTTGTGATTGAGGAAGCTGTGCTGAATGTGATCCACTATGCGTACCCGACGCAGGGTGAGAACGACATCGGCTTCACGATGGAGATCCAGGATCGGCTGCTGACGATCACGCTTTGCGACTGGGGCAAGCCATACGATCCGCTGGCGCGGCCGGAGCCGGACATCAATGCGCCGCTGGAAGACCGGCAGGTGGGCGGGCTGGGCGTGCATCTGATCAAGAAGACCTGCAAGCTGGTGAAGTATGTGTATGAAGACCAGCAAAACAAGCTGGTGATGGTGATTGATCTGGATATGAAGTAACGGGAGTTACGAATTACGAGTCATGCGTTTTGGGGTCGGTTGGGCGTAAGTGCGGGGAACGGTAAAGACATGGCTGGTGGATACGCGCTGAATTTTCGGTGCGTTTTTGCAATTGATGGCGGCTCTTGATCGGCATACGGCTTTGCCCATCAAGTCGCGAAAAAGGACTTGGGTGTGGTTTGGCGGATGGCGAGGGATTGATTTTCGGCCGTAAAACAAGACGTCGATTATGTTCTGACCCGACCTGCCTCAGCGTTTGCAGGCAAAGCCCCGGCATGGAAGCGGGCGTGTGCAAGAACGTTTAAAAGCGTGAATTTGTTTGATGCCTTTATCTGGCAGCCTGGGGTTTGGGAGCGTAGAGGAAGAGGCGGGAGGTCATGCCGGCGGATTGCTGGGCGGCGTTGGAGTGGGTCTGCACGCGTACGACGACGGTGTTTTTCTGGCCGGGCTTGAGCGCTTTGGTGACGTCCATGTCGATGGCGTTGGGGCGGATGTAGCCGTCCATGTATTCCCGGTGGCCGATGAATTGGCCGTTGACCCAGACCCAGGCTTCCACTTCGCATGCGGGGGCGTAGAGGTTGACCGTCTTGCCCTTGGCGTCGCCGGGGACGTCGACCTCCAGGCGGTACCACACGGCGCCGAGGTAGGGGAAGTTCTGCTCGTCGCGGTAGCCCTGGGCATAAAAGGGGATGGTGGTGCTGATGGGCTTCCAGGTTTTGTCGTTGAAGGAAGGCTGGTACCAGTCAAAGAAGCGGCCTTCATCGCGCGGATCGACGGCGAATTTGGCGGTTTCAGGGAGGATGGCGACCATGGAGCCGGCGGGGCCGGTGGTGAGGTCCGCGATTTTTTTGTAGTAGGCCAAGCGGGCCTGGGCGTCCCAGTAGTAGAAGCCGAAAGTGGAGTTGGTTTTGGGGTCAAAGTCGAAGTAGCCGCGGCTGATCTGGGAGAGCTCTTTGCGGAGGTCGAGAATTTTCTGGGCCTGGGCGGCGGCCTGGGTGAAGTCCGCTTTCCATTCGGCTTCGTGCATGGCCATGTAGGCCTTGAGATGGTTGAGGATGAGGCGGTCGGCCAGGACGTGGGTTTTGTAGGGGTCCGCGGTGGCGAGCTTTTGCGCCTGGGAGACGAGGGCTTCAAGCTTTTTGATTTCCGCTTGGGAGTGGACGTAGGGCATGATGCGGTCTTCGTGACCGAGCATGTTGGTGGACTCGATGGTTTCCTCGAGGGTGTCCCAGAATTCGCGTGAGGGCTTGGCGGCGGGGCCATACCAGTTGGCGTAGAACTCATCGGCGAGCTTTACGGGATCAAGGCCGGGGTCCCACATCATGCGGAACATGAGGTAGTTGGGGAGGATGCCTTGTTCGCCGGCGGCGTAGCGGCCTTCGTTGGAGAAGCCGACGACGCCCCATTTTTTATAGAGGGGCATGTCGTGCGCGTGCTTGCGGGCCAGGGGGACGGGGGAGCCTGCGGAGGCGAGCATGTAGTACGTGTAGTTGTACATGTAGACGTTTTTGGCCGCCTTGGTCCAGTCTTGGATCATTTTGCCCTGGCGGAGGGTTTGCCAGCTTCGGGGGTTGTCGTAAGCATGGAGGGTGTCGCTCCAGATGGCGGCGAACATGATCCAGATGTTGGGGTCGAAAGTGACGCCCTGGACGGCGGTGTTGCGGTTGGCGTAGCCGTTGGTGGTGATGGCAATATCGGGACGTTCCTTGTGGACGGCGGCGGCGACTTTGTCGACCCAGGCCATCCATTCCTCGGTGGCGCTGGTTTCACCGGCGAAGGCGAGGCGGCCGCCTACGTCGGGGAAGTTGAGGTTTACTTTGAGCGTGCCGGGGCTGTAATCACGGGGGAAGCCGTCGTCGGCGCCGATGCCCCAGGAGTTGGTTTTGGGATGGGCTTTGCAGTAGTCGAGGATTTTCCTGGCGGCGTAGGCGACGGACTTTTCGCTGATGAGGTTGGGCATGCCGGGGTGCGGCGCGCCGGTTTCGGTTTTGCCGAAGATGTCGGCGTACTCGGGTTTATCAACGTCGGCCGTGGGAGGCAGGAGGCTGCGGATGGAGCTGTCAGCAGGGAGGGCGATGAAGTGGATCATCGGATTTAAGCCGTTGCGCAGCTTGTAGCGGTACATGTCCTGGTTAAATTCCGGGGAGATGGGGCCCCAGAAATTGCGGAGCTTAAAGCCGGGCGTGCTCTTGATGAGGCAGTCGGGCACGATGATGGATTTCTGACGCGGGACGACTTCGCCAAACGCGCCGGGCATGTACCAGCGGACGCCCTGGGCGTGGAGGAAGTCGGCGACGGCGTACTCGGTGCCGCGGTAGATGCCTTCATCGTTGCCGGCGAGCAGCAGGGTGTTTCCCTTGGCGAGAATGACGTAGCCTTCTTCGCTGCGGTCGGCGGTGAAGCCCGTGGGAATCTGATCGGCATAGTTTTTGGTGAGCGCGCTTTTGCCGACGAGGATGACAAAACCCTGTGGGTTCTGATCGTCAGTGACGATGGGGACTTTGGCGCCGGTGATTTTTTCGAGGTAGTCCTGAAGGTCTTTGACTGCGCCCTGAATTTTGTGTGAGACGGGGGCTTCGCTGATGGCCTGGAGGGTGTCGGGGGCTTTGTAATCGCCGGCGTTTTCTCGGGCGATGACGATGGTGGCCTTAGGGACGCCGTCTTTGACGACTTCAACGTCGGCCAAGGCGATGGAGCCTGTGGTGAGGAGTGCAAGTGCAAAAGCAACCCAGCGGTGTTTGATGGTAGTGCTCATAGTGACCTTTGGGAGGGGTGGAATCTTCCGATTGGACTGCGGGACTTGTTTGTAGTTCCATGGATTTTTAGACAAGGAGGCTGGAGCAGGGTCTGGTCGGAGGGAGGGGATGGTAGATGTATGAAGTTAGATGTTAGATGTTTTTTTCAGAGGGAATCGGAGAGGTGAGAGATCGTTGCGTTGA
>CAZIWA010000083.1:0-1308 GCA_964542875.1 uncultured Phycisphaeraceae bacterium | reverse complement strand
GATGTTAGATGTTTTTTTCAGAGGGAATCGGAGAGGTGAGAGATCGTTGCGTTGAGGGTGTGCGTAAGCCCAGCGGGCAGTGGGGGACAGGCCGACCAGTGGCAGTTAAGAGAAGGCAGAGTTGGGTGGTTACCGATGATTGGCTGGGAACAACTCATGCAAAAAACACCCTTACCCCAGCCCTCACCTGATGGAGAGGAGGCCAGAAAGAGCAAGCGGAATTTAGGAAGCGAAGGCCCTTGGGAGAATTACCAGGCGGTCCAGCCGCCGTCGACGAGGAGGTTTTGGCCGGTGACGTAGCTGGAGGCGTCGGAGGCGAAGAAGACGACGGCGCCTTTGAGTTCGTGGGGCTTGCCCATGCGGCCCATGGGGGATTTTTTCTTGAGGCGTTCGACGACTTCGCTGTAGAAGGATTCTTTGGGGAAGGGTCCGGGGCTGATGCAGTTGACGCGGACGCCTTGCTTGGCCCAGTAGACGCTGAGGTGGCGTGTCATGTGGATGGTGCCGCCTTTGAGGGCGTGGTACTGGACGGGGCTGGCGATGCATTCGCCTTCGTAGGCGTCGGGGTAAGAGGCGACGACGCCGTACATGGAGCCGATCATGATGATGCTGGCGGGGGCTTTGCGGGAGACGGCGTGGTGGTACATGGCGCGCGAGAGCAGGAAGTAGCCGGTGTTATTGGAGAGGTGTTCGTTGAAGTCCTTGGCGGTGACATTGGTCCAGTCGGTGGTGGCGGCGTCACGGGAGAGGCCGTTGTTGACGAGGATGTCGAGCTTGCCGGCGGCGGCGACGGCGTCATTAAAGCCTTGTTCGCAGGACTTTTCGTCGAGGTAGTCGAGGGCGACGCCCAGGTGTTTTGCGCCGGCTGGGGAGGGGAGGGTGGCGGCGAAGGCCTGGGCGCGGGCTTTGTCTCGGCTGGCGACGACGATGGTGGCGCCGGCTTCGGCGAGGGCGGTGGACATGGCTTCGCCCAGGAGGCCTGAAGCGCCGGTGACGAGGGCGGTTTTGCCGGTGAGGTCGAAGAGTTGGTTTACGGTGGCGGAAGGTACGGGAGCGGTGGGTTTGGGGGTGTCTGTCATGTTTGGTTTACCTTTTTAATTTGTACAAGCGGGGGAAGATGATACCCGGCGAGGTGGGTTTAGGGATGTTGAGTTTATAGGTAACGTTATATATTAACAAAGAGAAGGAGTTTGCAGGGGCAAGCGAGAAGCCGAGCAAGATAAAGTGCTGAAATTTTACCGTAAAGGCGAAGACGCGAAATTAAGAGGCGGAGGGTGGAAGAAAGAAGAAGAACCAAGAAACAAAAAG
>CAZIWA010000082.1:0-24348 GCA_964542875.1 uncultured Phycisphaeraceae bacterium | reverse complement strand
GCTGAGCGCACGGATGAGCCCACGGCTGAGCCCACGGCTGAGTGCACGGCTGAGCGCACGGATGAGTGCACGGCTGAGCCCACGGCTGAGCCCACGGCTGAGTGCACCCCAGCCACATCCTTAACCTTTTCCAACTCTTTAATCAGGGCCAGCACATAAGCGACGCGTGGGGCTGCCAAGGCGGCAACCATCGGGCTTTCAACCCATACCACGTTGCCATGCCATTTCAGCCCGGCGTATTCATAGCAGCGTTTCGCCGCAGCCTCGAATTTGGGGCGGTCGGCGGGCTCGGTGCACAGCCCTTTCTCCGTCCACTTTTTCACCCATTCGGGCATACGGTCGCGTTGTGCTTGGGTTAGGGTTGTAATTCTGCGAGGCATGTTGTTTCCTTGGGTTGGGGCTTGAAGGGGGTTGCGGACAGCGGATTACTTCCGGCGATGTGCCGGTTTGGGGGCGGGTATGGCGTTTAAGGTGGCGTCGACGCGGTCGGCGGCGGCGCGGAGTGCGGCGACTTTGGCGGAGGTCTGGCGGCGTTCGAGGGCGTCAACCTTGCCGTCGCGGGCAACGCGGATACTGGTGTGGTTGAGGCTTGCGGCGGCGGTGTTAAGGTCTGCGGTGGCGTCGACTAGGTCGGCCGGCGTGGCGGTTGGGATTTCGGTGGAGACGTGGAGGGCGGGGAAGAATGCCCGGGCCAGCGAGGCTTGAAGATCAGGGGGCAGGTTGCGGGCGAGCTCGATTGCTGGCCCCAGATCAACCGCCGACACGTCGCCAGCCAGAAGCCGCCCCAGCCGGTCATATTGCGCTTTTGAGCCCCCTGCCAGTTCCTTGCGCGGGATTCTGGCTTCTTCGGCTGCATTCAGGGCGTCAATCAAGATGTCAAGTGGGGATGCGGGCATGAGTATTTTCCGGGTGTTTTGCGCGTGGGTGAGTAGGCGAGGCGGCGTAATCTGGGGGCATGCAAAACGAACGAGACATTCGAGTGTTCGGAGCCCCGGGCCTGTGCAACCAAGCCCGGGGGTGCGTCGTCGGCCAAGACGTCCGCGCGGAAAAGACGGGGCCAGCTTTCGCCAGCACGACGGAACGCCCGTCGCCATCCTTGCCCGCCATGGGATCAGGGGGTGGGGGGGGTGGAGGACTGGGCAGACAGCAGGTTCAAGCCAGCTTTCAACGCGTCGCGCACTTCAAATGGGTCGTCGCTTTCGACCGTGAACGACGGGGCTTTGCCCTTCTTCGAGCGGCAAATGACGGTGATCGTTTCGCGGGTGCTGGGTTCGACAATGACGGGCACGGTGGGATTGGTCTTTTTCATGGCATTGCCTGTTACAATTTGGGTGAAACTTTTTTGAAAGGTCGAAAGATGGAGAGTGATTTAGAAAAGCGAATTGAGGCGACAGCGCAGGCGATGGAAGAGCACGCGAAAAAGCTAGAGACTCATATCGCGGCGATATCAACGCCGGGCGCATCAGTCAGCACCGCAGATGTCCTTGCCGCTGTCAGAACCCTTGGTGAGGTTGCGACGAGAACCACCAGGGCGAACGCCATGCTTACGAGGCTGCTGGCTCAGCTTGACGCGCGGGTCCAAGTCCTTGAGCAACGCGCATAATTCATCCATCGCGGCGCAGATCCCGCGCCCCGCCTCGCGAATTCCCTTGATGGCGTTTTTCACAGTCTTGCGATTGGCTGGCATGGGCGTCTCCGTGTTGAAACATGTTGGTACGTGTTGCAACACAGAGTAAACCGGAAAGTTTCATTGTCAATGGCAAAGTATCAACACGTTGTTGTGTGTTGCAACACAAAGCCCGTTCAATAAAAGACTTGAGGCAGAGAAAAAAATTTCTGATCGCCCATGCGGATAACTCAATTCAAAAACATCCCGGTTGAATCGGCGTATCAGGAAGCAATTAACGCGCTGGCCTTGCGTTTCGGGCGTAAACAAAAAGACGTTGCGCAACGACTTATAGGCTGGCTTATTTCGCAACCACCAGAAATTCAAGCGTCGTTTTTAGGTACACCAGGGTCAAAACTCGTCACTGTTGAGATCGATCCAGAGAAGCCATTGCCCGCACTGGCATCTGTGACTGGAACAATCGACGCGCCTACCGCCACCGGCCCAGGCTCAGCCGCGCAAAGCCCCGCCGACGTTCGCGGCCGCATCGACCCCGACGACGAAGCCGCCGGCGGTGCGGCGCCAGCTCCCCGCGATCCCGCCCCGCCGCCGATCCCGATGCCGAAGGCCTCTGACGTGATCGACGTGCGCAAGCAAGGGCCCCGGCGCATGGCAGCGCACACGCCGAAGCGGTCGGGGCGGGTGGTGGAGGATGGGGAGAAGAAGTGATTAATACGCCACAAAAGCAACTTGGCCTTGACGCTCGCTGACTCGATAGATGATTTTCCGGTCTGCCCGGGCAATGTCATAGAAACGTCGAATATGCCGGAGTATCAAATTACAATGACAATCTTCGGATTGACGCGCCAATTGGCTTGAAAATGAGAATAGCGCGACGCGCTGCTTTAAACACAGATCGGTTATTTTGGGTTTTGGTCCACCGCCAAAATCCGCAGATATAACCATAGACAACTTTGGAGTCAGCATCGGTATCCACTCTTCATCCTGAACACCGCGCCCAAACTTCGTAGGTACATAAAAAACGCCCGGAGACTCTACTCCGAGCTTAACTAATTCTTCAATTACTGGCTGCCTTAAACGCGTTGCTAAAGTAGCTCGAAGGCATTCATCTATGAATATCTCCATCAAGCCACCAGGGGATAAAGTTTATTGAACTCCACGGCAGCGCGCACCTCTAACGGCTCCGCTTCAAACGCCGCCGCCGTGGCCTCGTAGTCTTTGGTGATTGAATAGTCGAAAACCAGGGCGCTTGCCAGATGCTGAGGTTTGCCCCGGTACTCCATTCGAGGTTCGCCGAATCTAATCTTGGGGTCAATAAACACGTTATATCCGTGCAAGTTTTCAGCTAAGTAAAACTTACTTGCGAGGCCGTTGTTATTGAACTCAATGCGGTCAAGATACTTCGTCACCACGGGCATAAACTTCTGTCCCGTCGCGTCGCGTTTCCCTGCAAGCGCCTCAATAGAGTCGTCAATCTTAATAAGTATCGACCCATCGAAATGGGCCAATTCGTACTTTCTTGCGAAAAGGAAGTCAATTCCATATTTCCTATAGGCCCTTGAAACAGATTTTCTAATCAGATCAAGACTAAGCGTAACGCTATCGGATTCCTTTACAGCGCGCTGGAAGTTATCAATCGAATACAACTGCATTAAGTCGAGGAAGGTTAAAACCCGTCCTCCGCTGCGTCCGAGTTCGGGAGTAAAAACAGGCTTAGGGCCCTCGACCGGAAACAACCACCGGCGTATCTTGTGGCTCGAAATGTCCAACAAAATGGACGCCTCCCGAATCGAGTAAGCGCCTTTGCCAAGTTCAACTTTTCCAGACCATTTCACGCTCATGATCCAACCTCCAATGCGTCTGTAGTGTAGCGCAATCGCGTCAAATAATCCACGCTCTTTCCACAAACAGTTTCAAGCCACCACCAGCCCCATAAGCGCCGACTCTCCCCCCTGCCGCATCACATCCCGCCGCACTTGGCAGCTTACCGCCGTGTGCATCTTCGCCCGCTCTTCTGGCGTCCTGGGCTTCGCGAAGATCCATTCATGCAGGTGGTAAACCTCATGCTCCAGCTCTGCCCACCGCTTGGACGGGTGGACGCTGGCGCTGATCCAGATGATTCCCGCGGCTTCGTCGGCACACGCCAGGCCGGGCTCCCCGTCGTCGTCAACGATGGGCTTGGAGGTTATCCGTACCTCGAACCGAAACGGCCCGACGTGGACGGTGAAACAGGAGAGGATTTGGGTGGCGACGGGCGAAAGGGTGATAACCTGTAACACGGGGGAACCCCTTGGAAATGCGGGCATCCTGCCCTCGATTCGTATGTCGCCATCCTTGGCGCGCTGTCCATTCCGTGGACCGGCAAAGTACCCGACCAATTTACGAACGTCAATAGAAAGTGAACGGCGTTCCCTGAAAGTGAAAAGCCGGTGGATATCCTAACAATTACCGAACATTGGAGCTACGGGCGCTACCCTGTCGGGGATGCTGCCCCAACTTTCAATCACCTACTACGTCACCTCTGCGCGCTATCGCCAGATATGGCACGTGCTGGAGGCGAGGCGCGGAACCAAGACGCGCAAAGACGTGACCATTAAGGGCCGGATTTACACGGCTGGAACGCTCGTAGTCGAGAGACACGTGTGCTCCGAGGGGCTTTGGGAAGACGGTGAAGTGCCCCCGGGCAAGGTGCGAATCACGGTGATGTTTCGGGTGCCGTCGCCGATCACGGGGTGGTGATGCCATGGGAAACGACGCAATGACGCCGCTATCGGTCGAAGTCAGACACAAGAGCCAACACATGGATGATTTGTTGGCCTACATCGTCGGGCGCAAGACTCGCGTCCCTGTTGAAATCAATGGTCGACGCTGGCCGGCGGGGACGCTGGTTATCGTGGGCTCGATTGAGACGGGACGGGATGGGGAGTGGCGGTTGATCCGGGTTTACTTTCGTGCAGTGGAGTGAATGGGTATTGCATCCACCCCAGCCCCCAGCGATGATGTAGGCCACATCTCTAACCCCCGGGAGTCCACATTATGCGTATCTTTCTCGCTGCCTCTATCGTCGCTCTTATGTTCGCCGCCCCTGCCTATGCCGGTAAATGCACTGGCTCCGCCAACTGCAACGCCTGCAAAAACTGCTCATCCTGCAAGCACTGCAAGGCGGGCGGGACATGTGGGGTCTGCTCGAAGTCGGAAGCGCCCGCGACTCAGCCCAGCAAGTGACCTAGAATGCTGGCGACGCTTGGGCCTCTTACATCCCCTGAAAAGGATAAATGCCTGTGTCCAGCCCTGGGAAACCGGGGCTGTTTTATTTATGGGGATGCTACTATGGACACCTTCTGGAGGTTCATTTGGACACGCGCCCACCAACCTTAAAACAACTCGATTATCTCTACGACTTGGGATACCGAGGCCCCAGACCTCGCACATTGGCAGAAGCGTCGGACCTCATCGACGAACTTAAGGAGGTTGAATACGACGGGGATGATGACGATAGTTCACACACAAGGCAGGGTTTCACGCTTTTCCAGAAGATTCGTTGCGGGTGCGTACTTTCCGCTTTCCTGCTCTTCTCCTGCGGATGTTTGGTTTGGGCGCTTTTTCTCTGGATTCGACGCCATTAACTCTGAGAAGTTTTGCCGTGTCGTTCCCGCAAATGGGGCTTGCATCAGCAGACCACATGCCCGACGATGATGTATCACCTATCCGGAGGCCTACCCCATGCGCCACATCCTTGTATTCCTCATCCTTGCCCTATCCCTGCCCGCCTATGCTGCGGACCCATCCTCACCCACCACCCAACCCGCCGACGCGCCCACAACCCAGCCAGCGGGAAAGGAGCCCATCACCTACAAGGGCAAGCGGATCGCCAATGAGCAAGCCCGAGAGATGTGGCAGAAGTACGGGAAGCAGGTAGTGAAGGTGGATGGCAAGTTCTACGACGTGGGCCGGGGGTTGCTGGAGCCTGGGTTTATCGAGGAAGCCCCGCCGGCTCCGGGGACGCTGGGGACGGTGAACTATAAGGCATGGTTTTTCAATCAACCACAAGAGGCAAAGGTAATTGAAGTTTCCGACGGCAAGATCATCATTCAGAAGGACAATGATGCACGGGTGATAAAGCCGTCTGTTAGTGAAGGAATAGCCCCGCAAATGAAACTGGCCGTCCTCCCTGCCAAGTCCGGGAAATATAAGACGGGAGATAAATTCACATCGCCGATTCTCTACGTGAAAACCGAAGATGCCGACAGCAAGCCGCGGCAGGTGTGGCAGGAGTACGCCCCGGTGAGCGAGGCGGATTTCTACGATGCCCTGCGGTCGGGGCTTGAGTTGAAGAAGTGGGTTTATGTCGACATGTTCAAGCCCAAGTACCCCGGGGAGAAGCCAGCCTATCGCGCCCCTTTCAAGATTGAATCTACCCCCGTGCGGTAAATCACAGGTCGCTCACCGCCTTAGCTCATTTCTAAGCGCGTCGATTTTGTCAGCCAAGCGGTTAAACCCGTTGTCCACTTTTTCACCCATCTTCTCGATTTTCGCATCCTGCGCGACGTTGGTGGTAGCCCCGTTCTTTATCTCTTGAGACATAACGCCCCAGGTATAAGCGCCGACGCCGCAAGTGATTAAAAATGAGAGCGCGGCAAGCCAGAAGGTGGGCGATTTAAATTCGCTTTTCATGTTGGGACTCATCAGGAAGACTCCGCTAAATGGTTGTGTCGATATGGTGGAAGTCGGTGGCGCGTTGGCCGACGGGCATTTGAAACACGATGTCCCACGCCGATGTCCCCGCGTTCCATCGCCGAATCTTCCCGGTGATGACCGTGGGGAAGAGAGTTTCAGTTGCCCCCAGAGCGTACAAGTCCCCGCCCCAAGTGGTGAGATCGTAAAGGTATTTGTCGGGGTAGGCCATTTGGGCGCTGGGCACAACAAAGCCGGTTGAGGGGTCGACGGGATAAATCCGGTCGGTAAGCCCGCTGGAGGTCGACCAGTCGGTGTTTGTGCGCGTGACAGTGGCGGCGCTGGTGAACGTTCCCGCCATGATGTTCCCGCCCCACAAAACCGGCCTGGTCCATATGCCGGTAGATGCCAGGACATTGAAATCAGGATGCCCGTTAATCGCACCAAATCCGGACCATGCAGTGGGTACGCCGCCGAAGGTGTATTTCAAGATTCCTTGCGCGTAATCGGTGGAGGTGGAAACGCCGCCATTTCCTGAAAAGTACAACGCGCCAGAATCAGCCAGCAGCCGCAATCCCGCCGCGCCGATGAAGTAGTCACCCGCCCCAGGGTCTTCGTTGAAACACAGCGCTATCGCGGAAGTGTCAGCATAAAACGGACCAGCTCCCTCAGTAGGGTTCACGGTCAATACCTCTCCCCCAAAGATATCATCCGGCCCTACAATCAATTCATTCCAGTAGGTAATAAACCCATTGGCGGATAACGTCGTCGGGCTCCAATTGTGCCAAGCCGCGCCGTCGTAGTAAGCCCCGTACTGAATCGTCACGCCGTCAAACGTCTGTGCGGTGACTCTCGGCGAGCATGTGATAAATAGCTTGTCGCCGCTGGAACCGACTACTATCGACGTGATGCGGTCAATGGTGGTCGTTCCCGGAGCGGGATCAAACCAGCCGCCGTTGATGAGGTCATAGAAAACGATGTGCTGAGAATTCGCCTGCCCTCCCCCGACTCCCCCCCTGGGCCATCGCCCTGCGAAAACGAGGTAGTCGCCAAAGCGGACCATACCGCGGGAATTGGTTGGGCCGCGCCCGAACGGGTTTTTGTAGAAGCGGGGGAATGCCGTGCCCATGCCCCAATATCCCGATGCAAGCTGGCCGATAATTTCATTAAACGCACCACCTTGTGCGAAAAGCTCGCCACCGGGAGACGTGCGAGCGCCCAAGGTCGAGTTGAAAAACGCCTTGCGCGGGGAGCTGAAAAATCGTTTGTCTTTCAGCATGATTATCCCGTGGATACGGACCACGCCCTCCCGTTGGTGTTGAGGTCGTCGTAAATAATCTTGTCAATGGTGATACCTGCTGCGGTCAGGTCAGCAGCGAGCGAGGAAGAGCAAACCGCGGTATCGAGCGGTTTTGAGAAACAGATGCGGGTTGCCGTGTAGTTCAGCCGGAGCGCCGGCCGCACCTCCCAGGTTTCGGATGTGGTGCCATCGTCAACCGTGATTGAATCGATGGTGTGAATGGTGACGGTGTAGGCGTATAGGTTGGCGGCAAGGGGACGTAGGAGAGATGGTTTCCACGCGTAAACCACCCGCCCGGCTGTGCGGTTGGCATCGACCCCATCCCACAAATAGAGGGCGTAGAAGTCATGGTATTCAGCGGCATAGATCGCAAGGAAAGGGCCGGGGTCATCGGTGGCAATCCGCCGGCGTTTGGCCGGTTCCTCCGTCAGGTTCTCCGTTACCCGCACGGAACGGGAAATCCGCCGCTGTGCGTCAGCGGTGGGGAGTCCCAATGCGTTCCTGGTGGGGGCTTGGCTCATATCAATCCTCGAAAACAAGGGCCTGAATCTTGACGGTGGCTGTGTTGGCCTTCACAAAGGGTGCGCCAGTGGACAAGCGCCATAACTGAACTTCACCCGGCTTGAGTTTGAGGAGGGGGTAGAACGTCGCCGCCACCTCCAACCCCACCTCCACAAAGTTGGTGATGTCAAGGTTTCGAATCTGCACCTGTCCCGCGGTGCCGATGTCGCTGTTGATGGCGAGGGCTTCGTGTGCGCTGTGGCCCACATCCTGCGTCTGGTCTGAATAGTCGGCCCCTGACACGGTCACCTTCTGCGAAATGTTGCGCTGAATCGCCACCTTGTCCTTGAGGTAGTTGATGTTCAGCGAGATCGTTAGTTCGTCGGCCATGATGGCACTCCTTAAAGAATGTTGAGCGGGGCAAACGCCCGGGTTTTCTTGGTTTTAAACACGCGGAAGAATATTTCCCCATCAAACACAGGCGGGTTGCCCGCAGTAACCGGCACCCGTGTCCCATCAGACTTAAGAGGCACCGGCAAAACTACGGGCTTGTCGTCTTTATCCACGGCCCGGACAATGTCCCCCGCCGCGTTCTTGTAGTAATACCCCTCGTTCTTAATCCGGCGTTCCCATGCGGTTTCCGGCGCATCACCTTCAAAAACAGGCAGTCGCACCAACACAATAAAAGTCACCTGGTAGTAGATGAGGGTGGGGGTCACGACACGCTTAAACCGGATGTCGTCAATCAACACCGTGCCCGGGGGGAACCCCAGGAAGTTATCGGCGTTGGTGTTGTTGTAATACTTCTGCATCTCCACCGGGTCATAGGTGGCGAAGTTCTTGACGATGGTGATTTCCTGGTCTGTGAACGTCTCGGTGATGGGCGGGTCGAACGGTTCGCCGACGGTGTTGGCGATGACGGTTTGATTCACATCCCGGTCGATCATCTCCGAGACTTTGCGGCCGCCGCCGGAGATTTCCGCCGGCAAGTCCAGAGGGCTTATGGGTGCGTCCTCGGTGCCGCCGTTGGTGAGGGCTTCGTATTTGGCCTTTACATCGTTCCACACGTAGCCCGAATCGTCGGGGTCGCCGGTTTCGATGTTGACGACGGTGAGGCGCATGTCCTCCGGATGGGGATCGCCGACGCGTGGGATGCCCGGGGCCCGCTTCACCTGAATCTCGCTGGTGGTGACGTCGTCGGTGACGACCTGCCAACCCTGCTGAGCCCGCATTGATTTGAGGTCGGATGAGCTATTGCGTTTACCGCGGAGACGTTTTACGGAGACGATGGCCATGGGATTCCATTCCTTTAAGCTGCGTCGATTTCAAAGGGGACAACAACAAGCTGGTTCTGACGGAGAGCATCGAGGGCGTCGGCGCTGCGCTGGGTGTTCTTCTTCACCTCTGCGGTGTCCTTGGCCATCTTTGCCTGCGGGTCGGTGGGGGCGGCGGTCTGGAAGCCAGAAAGGAAGCGGGACTCTTGCGCCGCCAGCTTGGTCGCGCCCCCCATGTCCGGCCGGGTCGCTTTATCGAACTTGTCCTCAGCCTCTTCCATGCCCCGGTTCCACGTCTCCTGCGTGATGAGGTTGGCCGCCAGCGCCTCATCCAGCTTTGCCATCTGGTCAGAGAAGATTTCAATGGGAGTACGGGTGGACTCGGTGAGGTTGGTGGCGAAGTCTTCCAAGGCTTTAGCCGCCTTGGCCTGCGCGTCTTTGGCCTGGATGGAGTCGAAAAGCACCTGCGCTTCGTTCTTCTGCATGAAGCCAGCGCCCGAGCCCATGATGTTTTTCAGGGCCTTCTCATTGGCGGAGAGGCCAAAATCCTCGTCCTGCTGGCGTAGGTTCTCCAGCGCCTTCATTGTTTCTTCGAGCCGCTTTTGTGCGTCGTCACTGAAGGAAGACACCGCCGCCTTGTTTTTGCCCATGGCGTCGGCGACGGCCTGAGCGGACCTGTCCGCAGATTGGGCGAGTTGGTCGAACCAGTTCGTAACCTTGTTGGAGACTGTCCCCTTTTCAAAGTCCTGGTACGCCTGGTCGGATTGCTTGAATGCCGCGGCGGTTTCGTCGCCAAGGTTGCGGGCCATCATCTTCAACGGTTCAGCAATGTTGGCGGACCTGCCCGTTATCTTCTTCTCCAGAACGTCGAAGCCGTCTGCGAGCTGCGCCAGTGCCCATGTAATGCCGGTGATTGCCCCCAGCCCGACACCCCGAAAGAAGTGAAAGAGGGAGGCGGCGACATTCAAGGCGTCACCGACGGCTCCGATGGCGTTTACCAGGAAGCCGAACCCATTGGTGGCAATGGTCTTGATGCCCCCGGATTCCTTGATGAAGTTGGTGAGGGCAGTGGCGCCGGCCTCGATCGCGGGAGCCAGGAGGATGGCGGATTGCATGGCGAGGCCTTCAATGGCGATCCCCACCCGGGAAATCGCATCATTCGCCGCCTCGATTTTGGCCGCATCAACGCGGCTGATGGAGACACCGAACAACTGCGCCTCTGTGGCCATGTCAGCCAGAGCGCCCGAACCGCCTTGAATCGTGTTCAGCAGCTTCGCACCTTGCTTGCCGAAGATGTCGATAGCAATGGCTGCCCGCTGGCCTTGGTTCTCAACCTTGACCATGGCGTCGGCCACAGCCTTTAATTGCGCATCCGGGCTCATGCGCTGCAGGTCGCTGATACGGAGTCCCAGGGCCGCGAACGCGCTTGCCGCCTCCGTCGAGGGGTCGGCGATGTTCGTCACCATCTTTTTCAGGGAGTCCCCGAAAGTCTGGGTATCCATCCCCGCCAGGCGGGCGGCATATGCGAGCTCTGTGAACGCGGCGGTTTCAATGCCCAGCTGGTCGGAAACTTTGGCCGCTGCGTCTATGGCCTCCATCTGCTGGTGGGTGAAGTAGATCAGCCCAGCAACCGAGATCCCCGCCCCAATCGCCGCCAGCTTCGACACCAGCCCGCCCGCCATGTTCTGAAAGTGGGCAAGCGTCTTCTCAGCCCCGTTCATGACCCTGTTAAAGGTCGCGGCGTTGGCGAGGAGGTTGATGTTGAGGTTTGCGATTGTTGCCATGATTTACGCTTTAGGAACGGCCATCACTTTTTTCAGGAGGTTCAGGGTGTCGCGCTGCTCTGCTTCGGTCTGGTCATCCGCCGGCGGGGTGGCCTTTGGTTTTTGGAGGCTGTGGAAGAAGTCTTGCGGTTGAGCGGGCTTGGCGCCCTTTTCACGGGGAACGCTGTTATGGGTTACCGCCGCACAGATGCCCGCCCGGTAGTCTTCTTGAGCTGGTCCAAACGGCTCGATGCTGTAGTAGGCCTGCCACTCACTGAGCTCTGCTGAGTCCATGGACCTCAGCAGTTCCCGCACGCTCTTCCCCAGATGCCCAGCCAGGCGGAAAAGGAACATCCGCCAAGGCCGGGCCCTTAGTTTTTTGCCAGTTCCTCCACATCCTTCTCGCTGATCTTGTTGAGCCGGGCGGCCACGGTGAAAATGCGGTCCAGAGCCGGGGCGGATTTCTTACCCAGGGCCTCACCGTGCCCGGCCTCGAAGAGGCGTACACCCGCCTCATTGCATATGGTGGCGGCGGCCAGGCGACCACGGAGGCCGGCGACATTGGCCTTGATGTTCTTGCCACGGGCGGCAAGTTCAGCGATTTCAAAGGCGTCCCGTTCGGTGGCAGTCATGGTGCGGACGTAGACACAGCGGCCTTTGCCCCATTCGGGGACGGATACCATTTCGCGGGGGAGGTCGTCGGCCTGGAGGATTTCGTCTGCGGAGAGGATGGACATTGTTGGATTCCTTAATGAAGGGGGTAAAAGGGTGTGAGCGATGAGGCCCGGGGAAATTCCCCAGGAGGACGCCGGCTTACGTGAACGTCACAGGGCCGGTAACTTTGAGGGTGTAGGAAGCGCGGATAGCTGCGTCCTTGGCGGCGGGGCCTGGGGTGCATGCCGTCACAAGCGCGTTGAAGGTGGCGACGCCAAGGCTTCCGGAGTAGGTGAGGGTGATAGCCTGGGCGGTGCGGCCCACGAGATAACCGAGCATGGCGGTGAAGTCCGCTTTCTTCATGTTTTGCTCAATGGTTACTTCACCCCCGTCGATCAGACCGGCGATGAATTCCTTCCATGCGTCGGTAGAGTCGAGGGCTGAAACGTCCACCTGGTCCGCGGTGATGGACGGCCCCGTGATGTTGTCGGCCATGGCGAGCGTTGTAGAGCCCACTTGGATGGAGGTGCCGTAAGAGTGTTTTGCGTCGGTCATGGAGAGAGCCTTTCGTTAATTGGTGGTGACGGGGCCGGTGACTTTGAGGGTGAGATTGAGGGACAAAGCGCCGTCTTTGGGGGCGCCAGACTGGAACACCGTTGTCATGGCGTTGAAGGTGAAGGTGGTGCCGCTCTTGGCGGTGTGGGTGCCGGTGCCGGCGGATCCGGAGTTGATGGCATTGGTCCCTGCGACCGCATCGGCGGCGGTCGCATGGATGGAGAACGTGGTGCCGGAGAGGCGGCGGGCAAAGTAGATGCGGCCGGGGATGACCTGGACCGGGAGCGCCCCGGTGGTGGTGAACCTCACCGGCTGGGCCGAGTTCCAGTTATGGGTTGCCGTGGTCCAGGTGGTGCCGGACACCGTCGCCGTCTTGGTGTCGGTGTCGTCGGGAACCACAATGCGGTAGGGCTTAATCCGTTCGTCCGCATCGGTTTCAGCCACGCGGGCAAGTTGCTCCAACTGCGTCACATCTGCCACCAAGAAGGCTTCCACCCCGATCTCGCCCCCATCGAGCATCCCGGCAATGAATTCTTTCCAGCCCCCCACGCTGTCCATCGTGGTTACGTCGACGGTATCCATCACGACGTTGGGCCCTGTGATGTTGGTGATTTGGGCGATGGTGGTGAAGACGGCGGGGGTGTCCCCGTCGCTCATCTGCAGCTGTGTGCCGTGGGCGTGTTTGGCGGTAGTCACTTATGCGCCCTCCGTGTAGTTGATTTGGAATTCGAGGGTTACACCGGTCGATGCATTGCCGGATGCCCCAGGGGATGGGGTCACCTCGTCGCGGTCATCCAGCAGGAAACAGGCCTGCACCTCCACGCCGCCGACGCCACCCCAAACGCTTTGATCCCCATGGAGTTCGGCGCGGATGAGGGCCGCGATTTGCTCGGCTTGCACATCGGTGGCGGCGTAGATTTCGATCAACATCCGGCATTGCCCCAAGCCGTTAGGGCCATCAAGCGAATAACCCGGGGCACCGCCCATGCGGTTGTAGACCAGGTACGGAAGCACGGCGCCTTGGTCGGCTTGCTTTCGATAGATCCGCTGGCCCGCTATGGCGGTAACCGCGGCAATGCCTGCGAGGCGCTTGAAAGTTGCGTCCTTGATGTTCACTTGCTCCCCCGTTTCGTGAGCGTCTTAGTCACGCCCTCGCGCACCATGTCGGTGAATATCTGCACCGATTGATTGGCGGTGCGGTCAAAAGCCCGACGCATGAAGGGATTGGCGTCCACCTTGGGGCGGAGATCGGTTGAAGATCGCGCCCCCTTTTTGTGGCTGATGCCGTATTTCTTGCGGGATCCAGCCCGCCAGCCGTATTCCTGAAAACTGCCGTAGAACGTCTTACCCTGGTAATCACCGGCCTTGGTGCGGACGGTGCCCTTTAATTCGCCCTTTCGGCTGAGGCTGACTTTTGCCGTCAAGGTTGAAGACAGCAACCCGGTTTTCCGGGGAGCCTGAATCCGTGCCTCAGACAAAACCACCGCCGCCGCCTGGAACATGGCGGGGCGTAGGATCTTCCTCTGCATCTTTTCCGGCAGTTCTTCCAAGGCCTTGGCGAGTTCCTTGCCACCCTCAATCTTTAATCGAACCTGGACCATCACACAGCCTCCGTGCAAAAGAGGTTGTATTTCCGGGTGATCTCGTCGGGTTTGTCGGCGAAATTGATGTCGAAGATTCGGCCATTGAAAAGGACACGCATTTTGGGCGTGATGTTCAATGCGGCGTCCGCCCGCAAGGTAACGCGGTGGGTGACGCTCGCGTCGATTTGACGCGCTTGCCACATCTCCCGGCCGGAGAGCGGTTCGACGCTTGCGCGGCGGTTGGCTACGTCCTGCCAGATGGGAACCGTCTCGCCATTGGTATTCCGGGTGGTGCTGCTGGACTGGATGGTGATGGGATGGCGGAGCTTGCCTGCTTGCATTAGTACACCCTCCGATCCGTGCTCATGTCGAGAAGGGATGAAACGGACATGGGGAGGGCGGTGGCGATGGTGCCGGTGATGACGGCTTCCCGGTTTTCGTAGAAGTGCCCCAGCATCAGCAGGATGGCGGAGCGGATGGTGTCGGGGAGAAGCCCCACGAAGTGCAAGCCGTTGCCCGCGCTGGTCAGGGTGATGGCCGCCCCGCCCTCTGTCAGCGAGAGCTTGCACGTATTGCCGCTGGCCTCGATCGCGTAATAGTCGGTGCCGGTCGAAAGCCCCCCAGGAAGCGACCCCCCAGAGTTGGACAAGCGAACGCGCCGGCCATTGGTGGGAGCCAGGCCGCGCCAGGTCAGCACGTCGGCGGCGGCAGTGAATGGAGTGATATAGCCGACAGTCACGGTTATGCGTACAGAATTGGGCTCACATCGGAGAGTAGGCCAGCAGGTGTTGTAGGCGGGGCCGATCTCCCACACATCGCCCACGTCGTCAACCTGGTAGCCCGACGCGGCAAGGGTTTGGCGGATCCCGCCGGAGTCGACGTAGGTGATGGATTGCACCGCCAGCCCAGGTGAAACAGGGAGGAGGATGCAGCGGGGGAAGTCACGGTAGCCAACCACATAAGTCGCCGCGACAATCTGACGGCCGGTGTACTTCTCCGCGTAATCCCGGGCGCTGGCGATCATCGAAAGAATCAGGGCGTCATCAAGCGCATGCTCAACCCGTAGATGGGCCTTGGCCTCATTGAGGTCAATCGGCTCGCTGGCGGGCGGGATGGTCGCTTGAAGACGCATGACGATTCCGGTGTGTTTAAAAGTGGGGGCGGTCCCGGGTTCGGGACCGCCCCGGCCCCAACCTCAAACTCAAACAGCCATGGCCAGAAGCGCCCCACGTTCCGCCGCGGTGGTGGGGGTGACTTTGGCCCGGCTCTTGATGGCAACCCCAGCAACGAACGTGCCCGCCGTGCCGTCGCCGACGACAGGCAGGAGGTCCAGGTAGCGCTTGCGGCCCCGGCAATCGATGTCAAAGACGGCGATGCCGTTGGTTGCGGTTTCGGACGGGATGACGCTGGTAACCCCGTAGGCGTCCGCATCGGTTCCAACCCGGGTACCGACAATGTCGGCAGGGCTCCCCATGTTGGAGGCGTCAGATTCAACAACCTTCAAACTCACCATGGCGATGTCAGTCGCGCCCAGGAGGAGAACGATGGTGATGAAGTCAAAGCCGAGTGAATCAATGGTTGCGCTGGCGACAGCGGCGTTATCGACCCGTGCGGCGGGGGGAATGATGTTCTGGTAGACGGTCTGCTTGAGCGGATTCATAAGGGACTCGCTTTCAAAAAGGGGGCGGGCGACGGCCCGGCCCAGGCCTGAGGGGCCGAAGCCCCAGAGGCGCGGGTCGGTAACGATGGATCAGGAGGCGGCGGTGATGAGGCCCACGACAGGGCCGGGGATGCGGAGCGGACCGGAGCCGCTGGCGTTACCCACGTCATGAACGTTGATGTCGAAACGCTCGGTGCCGCGGAGCGCCGTTTCGTCTGTTTCAAATGTGTTGAGGGCGGAGTCAGAGGTGGCAAAGGTGTTTTGCCGACGGTCGCCGAACTTGCTGGCCAGAGCGATGTCACCCAGCAGGGCACACACTTGGCTTACCGCCGAAACCTTGGGCATGACCTGAACGTATTCCACGTCGTAACCCAGGAAGCGCGGACGCCCGCCCGCCTCAATTTCCGCTGCGGTCGCACCGCCGGCGGCAAGGATCAAAGGCTCCATCACTTCGGCGAAGAAGGATTTGTGGCAATACCAACGGGCGTTGGGGGTGTCCGCGAAGGTGGGCAACTTAGCCTTAACCTTCTGAAAATCCTGACGGACAATTGCGCCATAGCTGGACGCGTAGCCGGTTCCCGTCGAAACTGTCAGCCCGGCAATATTGGCGATGGTGCCGGAGAGAGAAAGCAGTTTGGGGCACAAGCCAAGGATGCCGCCGTAAGTGCTGGTACCGTCGCCGTTAAACCCGCAATCGTCTTCCTTTTGAGACTGCGCGTAAACGATTTCATTCATGAGGTCATCCCCGATAGAGATGATGGCGTCCTCGCTGAGTTCGTTGGTGTACTTCGTCAGCACCGCCAGCTTGCGGGCAGTGAGCTTCACCAGGTTCCAACCCTTGGTGCTTTCGGTGATGGTCTGGCCCTCACCCACAAAGTAGGCGGTGAGCCCACCCGTGCGGCGGGGAATGTTCTTGGTGTCGCCGCTCATGGGGACCACGCGGGAGAGACGGCGGAAAACGCCGTACTGCTCGCGCAAGTCGATGATGGAGTTTTCAAACTCATCGGGGACAAGCGCCCCGCCCTTGTTCTCATCCCCCTCGCTATGGAGGCGGATTTCAATGCCGATTTCCTTGGCCCGCTTCTGAGCCCAGCCGCGGCCCTGGGTGGCGGCGAAGAACACGCCGAACCGATAGGCGGTGAGTTCCCTTGCTTCCCGGGTGGCGCCGGAGAAGGAACGGACTTGACCATAACGGCGTACGTTGGGGGGCAGGATTTCAATGCCGACCCGGCCCTTGGGCTTGGGGGCTGAACGATGTTCCTGTTCTTCATCGCCTTCATCGCCAGCGCCGGCGCCGGGGGTGGTGATGCTGCGGGTTTCGGTGGTGATGGAAGAACCTGCGTCACGCTCGGCGGTGGCAAGTTCTTCAAGAGTGGCGATGTCGCCTTTGACTTTGGCGACCTCCAGCAGCTTCGCCTTGATGGCGGTTGAGTCGGCCTCGGTCAGGTCGCGTTTTTCAGCGTCTGCCTTGGCGGTGATGTCGTTGGCTTCCTTGAGCAAGGCGGCCAGACGTGCGCGTAACTCTTTAATCTTCTTCATCTTGGTTCACTCCCGGGGCTGCCGGAAGGAACCAAACGCAACAAGCGCGGACCACAGACAGCCCACATTTGTGGGTTGCTTGGTGGTCCGCGCTCGCTACGGCGTGCGTTTCACACGTTGCTCATCGACTCAGAACATCAACGGATGTCTTCGCCAACTCGCCAATCAGGATTTCAATACAGACAATTTAGCCGAGACAAAATCAAAATCAAGTACCAGCCAAAAGAATTTTAGCCTTGGCTAAGGCGAGGGGCATGACCGTGCCTTGAACCTTGCTGGCCTTGCGCCACTCGTCAAGAGATCGCTTGGCCACGTCGAGCCCAGAACTGGAGGAAAGGTACGCCGGGTAAGTCACCGGCCCCATGTCCCAGAGGGTGCGGATGTCCAAGAGGGTTCGCACAACGGTTTCACCCATCAAGTCCCACCTGTCCTCCAGTACAGTGAATCCGAAGCTGGACCCATCCACATCACCCCGCCCAATGCTCACCACCGCATCCCTCCCCGCCTGGTTGTCGCCCGGGGCAATGCTGTAACGCACACCCACCGCGTCCTCGATGAGCTCCATCGTCTTGGACTTGGTGCGACCCAGGATCAAAGAGGGGTCATGGTTAAACAACCCTCGCACGTCCTGACCCTCAGCCAGAGCCCGGCCGAAGGCGCCGGGGGCGATGATTTCGACAAACCCCCCCAGATCCTGGGAGCGTTGGTTGTACTTAGCGCCATAGCCGACGATTCGGACGTTCTTGCCCTCGCCTTCAATGCGAACCTCAGCCCCGATAGATCGACGTTCCATACTCATGGCTGTATCTCCAAAACCTTGTTTGCAAACTCCGCCGGCCGGGAACGCTCCCAGCTATCGCACAATCCATTTACCCGCTTCTCTAAATCCACAGACCCGCCCGGCAACACCAATGCCGCGGTCAGCTGCAGCCGGGATTCCTTGCAATGTGCCTCAGCTGCCGCCGCCGTCGCTGTTGCTGTGGTCTGGCGGTTGAAGTTGGGGCCATCGCGCAGTTCACCTAGAGAGTCAAAGGCGGGGCCAAAGGCGTCCCGCGTATTGACCTGGTGGTCGGCGTAGAACTCCGTCATCCAAGCGCTGAACTCCGCCGGCTTCTTTGCCGCCCTCCGTGCTGCCTGAGATTCCTTGCGGATCATGCGGGCGGCCACATCCTCAAACACCCGAACCAATGCGCGGGTAGGAGCGGGCGCCGGGGTTGGGGCTGGATCCTTAGCCGGGTCCGAAGCCGCGGCGGGGTCGACCTTCCCGGCGATGACGTTGGCCAGGGATGCCATGTTGACGGGCACAAGGGGAACCTTGCCCATGCCATCCGGGTAGGGATTGAGGTTTTCACGTGCGCGGATCTCGTCACGGGTCATCCAACCCTGAGACAGCGCCAGGCCGTACGCCTCGAAGCGGCTTTTGTTGTCACCCCTGAGAAGGGCGTCCGCGAGATGTTCGGCGTACTGCCCCTCCGTCATGATGAGCTTGCGGGTAGTCTCTTGCTCCCAACGGACAAACCAAGCCCCCAGGGAGTCCACGACGTACTCAATCCCCTGGTGCTCGATGTTGGAAAACGTCGCCCGGGCCAGGTGTTGAATCTTGTGGGGCGGCACCCGGAGCCAACGGCAAACCTCTTCAATCTGAAACTGGCGGGATTCAAGGAACTGCGCTTCCTCTGGGGCGATCCCGATCTTTGCGTACTTCGTGCCCTCCTGCAGGATGGCAACCCGATGGGCGTTGTTGGAGCCTTGGTGAATATCTTCCCAACCTCCACGCATGAGCGTTCGAGCCTCCGCGCTCAGCTTGCCGGGATGCTCCAACACACCTGAGACGGTGGAGCCGTTGCCGAAAAACGTAGCGGCGAACTGCTCCACCGCACCATAGATACCCAACGATTCCTTGGCCCTGCTGGCGACGGAGTAGCCAATAATGCCCTCAAAACCCAGGCCCTCGATATGGAACATGTCATCATCTTCAAAGGTCCACGGCTTCCCAGCCTCGCTACGCACCTCCCAATACAGGCGCTTTTCTTTTGTCTTCGTCCGCTTGGGTGAGACTCGCCCCGGATGCAACGGCCACAGCGCGATAGGCCTGCCTACCTGGTCCCGCTCAATCCATGCGTACCCGCCGCGCCACAACATGGCGTGGGCGGTGATGGTCTGGCGGAAATTCATCGCCGTCATCTCAGGGTTTGGCGTGGTCCGAAGGAGGGTATAGAGCGGATCATTGACGGCCCGTTCACGCCCGTCTGCCGTCTGCTGGTAGAGGATAAATGGCAGCTTGCCCAGGTCCTCTGACAGGTTGCGCACACACGCATACACCGCCGAAAAACTCATCACCGAATCCGGCCCGACCTTGACGCCGGCTTTGGTGGACAGGTCGGAACCCGACCCCAACCCATGCCATCCACGGTCACCCGCATCACTGGAACGCCGCTCAAAAATGGAAGCAAGAATGCTCATCCAACCCTCTCTTTCTTATCCGTTCGGGATGCGTCAACCGCCATCATCAAGCCGCCCAGAGCCAGGCCCATCCCGGGGTGTGCGGCCCAGCCGATACCCACAGCCACAGCCACCAGACCCACTAAAAACAGCACTGCCCTTGTCTTCATAGCGCCATCCCCTCTCCTGTTTCGTATACCGATTTGCCGTCTTCTGCGCTGGAAATCGCCATCCCCAGCCCCATGATCGAGGCCACGATAGGGTCAATTTTTTCGCGGCATTTGCCCTTGTCGGCCATGATGTTCCCGGCGGGATCCGAGCGGGTGACGACGTTGGAAGCGCACCACCTCAATACGGGATGGTTACCGTGGTTGATCTTCCCCAGGATCACCAGCCGCTCAAACTCCTTCGTCGGCTCGCTCATGGTGAGCATCCCTTGGCGGAATTCCACCATGTTTATTCCGGCCTGGATCAGGTGTTGAACCAACTGCGAAGCCCCGTAGGGGTCATAGCCAGCGGCCGCAATCTCAAAGCACTTCGCATCTTCCAATATCTTTGCTTCGATGAAGTCGTAATCAATCGCGTCCCCGTCCGTCAGGGTGATGAAGCCTTGCCGCTCCCAGGTGGTATACGGCACCTTGTCGCGGAGTTCCTTTTCCAGAGCGTTGTTTTTTGGGATGTAGCAGCGGGGGAGGATGACCCATTTATCAGCATCATCCAGCGGCGGAAACACCAGCGCCCACGCCGCAAGGTCGACCTTGCTGGCCAGGTCAAGCCCGCCATAGCACCGCCGACCCTCCAATGCAGTCTCATCAATCACCCCACCACAAGCCTGCCACTTGTCCATCTGTAGCCAGCGCACCTCCTGCTCTGTCCAGATGTTGAGCCGGTAGCGCTTGAAGGAGTTCTCTTTTGTGGGGGAGTTCTCCGCCTCTTTGCAGTCAGCTGCAAAGTCTGCTTCCTTCATCGTCACCCCAAGGGAGGGATTGGCGGCGTACCATGTGAGTGGCTTGGTCCAGTCCAGGGGCTTGTAATCTGTGTTGATTTGCCCGCATGGAAGTCGATCCGCCGCACGGATGAATGCAAAAAAAGAATCATCCTCAATCACGCCGCCAATGATCTTGTCGGCGTAGTCGTGTTGCTCCCAGCAGACAGAATGCTTATCAAAGCCCGACGTCGTAATTGCCAAGGTGAGGGGTTGTCGGCGGGATGCACCACCGTACCTCAGCGCGTCCCACAAACGCCGGTCGGGTTGCGCATGCAGTTCATCGAAAACCAGCCAGTGAACATTGATGCCCTCATTGCGGAAAGCATCCGACGACAGCACCCGGTAGAAAGAATTAGTAGCGGCCGCGATGAGTGTGCGCGTGGAGTCAACAACCTTCAGGCGCTTGGACAGCGCCACAGAAGCCCGCACCATTGCGGCCGCTTCTCGGTAGACAATGCCCGCCTGGAGCTTGTCGGATGCTGCTCCATATACCTGGGCGCCGGGCTCATTGTCAGCAGTCAGGCCATACAGAGTAAGCCCAGAGCATAGCATTGACTTGCCGTTTTTCTTGGGCACCTCGATGTACGCCACACGATAGCGGCGCGTGCCGTCGGCCCGCTTCCAACCCAACAAGGGGCGGATAATGTCGTCGCGCTGCCACGGTTGGAGGATGAACGGCTGGCCCGCCCACTCCCCAATCGTGTGGCGGAGATGCTTTTCAAAAAACAACACCGGCTTATCCGCCGCCTCTGGGTCAAAGTAGTGGCCTCGTGATACCGCCCTCTCATCCGCTTCGTTGCGGATGGCGGCCATCGTCGGGTTGAATTTCTTTTTACCCATGCCTCAACTTCAAGTTGGGTTTGCCGAAGTCGTTCTCAAACTCATCGGTTTCAGTCTTGTTTTCAGGCGTTGTCAGCCTAGCCCGCGATGCCGGTGTCAATCCAAACTCGGAACCGAACTGACGGATAGCCGTCATTGCATCCTTCTCCACCGCGCATGCCGGGTTCTTCACCGGCCCATGAAGGCCTTGAATGGTGATGCCATCTTTAGCGATTTCCTCCCGCGCCGTTTTTAACGAGCTCACTGCTTGGCAGTAGCACCCCAGGGAGTCCCGATCTACCCGGGTCAACATGCCGACGGCCTCCAACTCCTTCACCACCCGGCGCCACACGGTCTTAGCGAAATCGTCCAGCCACACAGGAGGCGAGCCAACGCCGGCGGCGGGCTTGGGTTCCCGCTCGTTCAGCTTGCGCTTGCCGGGGTTGCCCTCAGCTTTTTTCAGCGCGGTTGGTTTTGGTTTACGTCCTCGCATTTTTTTCCTATACTTCGGGGCCCCGCGATGCGGAAAACCCAAATTCCAATTTCGCGGGCGTGTGCGTAAGGGGTCAGGGCGGTCTACAGCGCCTCAGCGCCCATACTTTTTGACCCCCTATCCCCCCTCGTTTTTCCTGTTATTGCGAAATTCCACCCCTTCCTCGCATTTTTGAGAGGCGAGGCGGCCAAACCCTCCGTCCTCCGTCGCCGTCTTCTGGTTGTGGTGCCGAGCACATAGGGCTTGCCAGTTCCCCTCATCCCAGAACAACGCATGGTTGCCCTTGTGGGCCTTGACGTGGTCAACGACGGATGCGGCCACCACCTCGCCCCTTGCCTTGCACATGACGCACAGGGGATTGGCTTTGAGGTAGGTGAGGCGGGCGGCTTGCCACTTGCGACCATAACCACGCTCAACTGCCGTCTCTCGCTTGGGCGTGGGGGAATACCTTGGCTTGAATGTGGGTGGGCGTGTCGGCATGGTTCAGGCTCCAAGGTTCGCGGCTTTGATTTCAACGGCACCCGATGCAACAACCTCTGGCCCCTCGATGCGGATGAGGCAGTAGTGGTAGATGCCAGGCTTGAGGGTGGCTGAATTGGCGGGCGTGGTAGTGAGGGAGAGAACGTTGTCCTCATCCCCACCAATAACAACCCCTGTCTCAGTGAAGAGGCGTACTTGCCGTGTATTGTCGGTGTACACGGTGAGGCGGTGTGTCATGCCTGTCTGGGGAACCGGGTCCCCAGCCTGGTCAATGATGGTCCAGGAGAGTGCCTTGGCCTCGCCAGTAAAGAGCGGGAAATTGCTTTGCGCCGTCATGCCTTGGTTGAGCATGCCCACCAATGGAGCGACGGAAAGCGCCACATCGTCAACCAACGCCACCTCCTCCCAAGCCTCACCGTTCCACCGCAACCGACCGCGCCCGACTTCCACGTCATCCGCCGCCGGCGTCGCCCCTGAGCGGACATACGCGCTCTGTGTGTAGTAGCCTGCGGGGATGGAGGGAGTGGACGCTGTGAAGTTGCCGGGCTTGGCCTGCTCGGTCATGGCGATGGCGTAATCGGCTATGTTGGCCGGGTTGTACGCCTCCAAAGCGGTGCCGTTGACGATGAGGCCCGCGTCGTTTTCGAGGTTGGCGTAAATGGTTTCGCCGGTGAGTGCATTGCTTAAAACTTTGATAAGACTGGTCATATCTGCACCCTCTCAATTACTCGCATACCCGCACTGCCCGCCACGCCATCGCCGCCCTTGAAGGCTGGGGCGTCATTTTCGCCCTCGGCAACGGCCAACCATGTCACCGTGCCGTCAACCACCGTCTGCCCCGCCGTCTCGGGCAAAGTGGGTCGCGTGGTGCCTGTAATGCCGCCAGGAGCGAGGGCGACATATCCAAAGGAGTTCACCGGCCCAGTGCTTCCACGGTATATGCCGTTGGTTGCCCCAATATAGAGCGCCACAAAGCTAAGCCCATCATCCGAACCGGTTACACCTGTCCATGTGCATCCTGTCGTAGGCAAACCAGAATTTGACCATGTTGCACCGGCATCGAACGACACCCACACCCCTTCACCATCAGTCCCCGCGATGAGGCACGAGCCGCCATCAAACCAAGATACACACGTCCAAGTTTTGGCCCCTGCGCTGGTAGTACTCCAAGACGCGCCGTTGTTGCTTGAAATGTAAATCCCTCCCCCAGGAATGACCATCGCCAACTTTCCACCACTGGCGGAGTATGCGAATCGAGCGTTGAATGGAGCGTTTTGAAATTGATTCGTAACTGTGGTCCAAGTCGCTCCGCCATCGTTTGAGTATGCGTAATAACTCACAGAGCCAGAACTTCCATTGCGGGCTCGCACGATCAATTTTGATCCGTCACGAGATATGGCGAAGCACGGAGCCCCGTAGCGGTCGGAGTCAAATTGCTTTCGGTCGATCAAGCTGGCGAAAGTCCCAACGTAAATCGACGCGTTGGACATTAAAACAACATTTGCTCCCGTTCCACTGAGCCCAAGGCAAGGAACTTCATCGGATGGGGAGCTAAAAAAGCTCCATGTGCTGCCGTTGTCAGTTGAACGATAAAGGCCTTGAAAATAAACAGCAGCCGCAAGCGTTGTCCCATCAGCCGAAACAGCGGTCGCCAAACCACGAACGCCGACATTGCCCCCGATGGGGGTGCCTACATTGCTCCATGTGCTGCCACCGTCCAGCGAAAGCATCTGTCTAACGTCGCCGCCGTAGGAGCCGCTTGATGTGAAGATTTTCTGTGCGTCTCCTGAAAAAGATACGCCAAGCTGACCCCACACTAAATCTGTAGGTGCCGAGGGCGGAAGAGACCATGAAATAGACGTGGAACGCGCACGACGAAACACCCCGCCTGCTACTGTTTCGGACGCACTCCATGCAGTCAGCCCCGCCGCTGAATCAACTCGCGTCCTCCCCATCCCGCCCGTTCCAGCCGCACCGCCCGCCACAGTGATGCGGC